>CAIQIE010000165.1 GCA_903871805.1 uncultured Planctomycetaceae bacterium
CAACTCAAAGTGAATGGGATCGTGCCGAATTGCCCAGACGCTGTCTGGGCGATTTCCAATTTATCAGAAGGCTTCTGGCCAATCTCGTTTGGCATGAATTGCCCAGATGACGTCTGGGCAATCGCGGGCACACGACTCTGCCACGACATCCGCAGGTGCCTGGCACATGGGGATGTAACACCTGGCAGCTGATGTTGTCATGTCCTCGCTGGCGCTTCGGGTTAGTATCTTCAACGTCAGAAATGCAACTCAAGGCAACTCCAGGTGCATGGCACCTGGGGACGGCACCCGGGCGCAACCGAATGACCATCTGCCACGCCATCCGCAGGTGCCTGGCACATGGGGATGTAACGCCTGGCAGCTGATGTTGTCATGTCCTCGCTGGCGCTTCGGGTTAGTATCTTCAACGTCAGAAATGCAACTCAAGGCAACTCCAGGTGCATGGCACCTGAGGACGTAAAACTATAGAAAGAAACGGTTTACGACATTGAAGTGTCTCACGAAGGTGTGTCGGCTTTGGACGCGTTTTTCTGTCATTCCGGCAGGGTGAAGAGCTGTTTGGGGGGCGTTTCCAAGGGCGGCGCACGGCGGGCGAAAATGCGGTTGTGTTGGCAGCGTTTGTTTGGGAGTGTACCCTTAGAACATTGCAATTGGTTTCCCTCCTGAATCAGAATGCCCGCGGCCCTGCCCCGAGCACAGCCCTGGTGTCCTCAACGCACATCACCGAAAGAAGACCCGCAGATGCGTCCTGTCCTGAAAGCCGGCATGGTCGGTATGGGAATGATTTTCGACGAAACGTACCGCCCGTTTTTTGAGGCCGTGGCGGCTCGAGGTCTTTACGACCGGCGATTTGGTGATCTGGATGTGCAACTTACGGCCGTGGCATCAAAGACCGGTCAGAGGGCGGAAAAGTACCAGACGCAGTCTGCCGGGCGAATCCCGTCATTTCGCAGCTATGCCGGCGACGAGGCTGTCGCTTTGATGCTGAGGGAGCAGCCCACCTTCGCCTGCGTGGCAACGCCGGACAATCGGCATTTCGAAGCGTCAAAGGCCATTCTGGAAGCCGGGGTGCATCTGCTGATCGAAAAACCGTCCGTGCTGTCCCTGAAAGAGGTCGATGAGCTGATTGCCATTGCGCAGAAAAATGGCGTGCTGGCCCGCGTTGTTTATCACAAACTGCTGGACCCTGATCACAAAAAACTGCGGACGCTGGTCGCCGATCAGGTGCTGCAGCATGTGAATAATGGCTATTGCTCACTGCTGGAGCCTCGTCAGATTTCCGGTTCCCAGTTCTCTGAATGGATTACCGGCCGAAACCCCGGGACCTATGTGGCTGTGCATTACATCAAACTGATTGACTTTACCTTTGGCGGCCGTCTGAAGACGGTGATGTGCACCGGTCAGCGCGGACTGGTGGGGCCGAAGGATGGCGGAACGTGGGACAGCTGCCAGCTGCGTTTGATTTATGACTATGCCGACGGTCGCGAGGCCGCTTTCGATATTCATACTTCCTGGGTCACTCCGGATAACTTTCCGGGCTATGTCGAACAGGAAGTTCAGTTTCGCTTCGACAACGGAATCTGGAACGGGCATTCACGAAAACGCGGCGTCGAACTGACCGTGGAAAACCTGACTCCACTGAAAATGAAGAACACGATCAATAACCACTACAATGGGTCGTTTCTGGAACCGTGGGGAGAACGAAGTCAGCGCGGTTATGGCATTGAAGTGATTGACCGGTTTGCGCGGGAAGTGGCCTTTGTCGAGTACGGTGGCTCCGCCGCCGATCGCACAGCACGTCTGCATGAGATCCGAGCCCTGGGCTATGCGGATCTGTCAGCGGACCGGCAGGTTGTGGCTGCCGTTGAAGCCATGGAACGCATCCTTGAGGCTCAGGCGGCTGGTCAGCCGGATCGTGTTGCCCGATTCAATGGCGACGTGGTGGAATTGTTCTAAACGGGCTGCTGGGCCGCTGGTCCTGCTGCCGGAGGCAACAGGTGGCGAATGTCAGGCCGTCAGATCAGGCACGCGCTGCGGAAACTCCGGAATTCCCCAATTCCGGAGTTTCTTTCTTTGGATCACGTTCCAGCAGATAGAAGGCGCTGTCAGCTCGCAGATTGGACGCCAGCAATCGGTCGACCGCACGGCCTCGGATGATCGGACTTTCTTTGACGACTCGTAGTCCAAGGCGTTCCATCAGATCCCGAAAGTCGCGCATGGACATGAAATGCACGTTCGGAGTTTCGTACCACTCCCACGGCAGGGCTTCTGTGACGGGCGTGCGACCGCGTCGGAGTACTTCCAGGCGAACTCGCCAGTGTCCGAAATTCGGAACGACCACCAGTCCTCGTTTGGCAACCCGCAGCATCTCCATCAGTAATTTTCTGGGATTGCGCACCTGTTGAAGTGTCTGGCTGAGTACGGCGAAGTCAAAGCTGCCGTCGGGAATATCCTTCAGGCCTTCATTCAGGTCGGCCTCAATTGCCGGCAATCCACGGCGAATGACCGAAACGATGTTCTGGTGCTCGACTTCAATCCCCAGCACATCGCATCCAAGTTCATGGTTCAGTCGCTGCATCAGGCGACCATCGCCGCAACCCAGGTCGATCACTCGACTTCCGCGGTCAATGTGCTGCATGATCAGTTCGTCAGTGTGACGGACCGAGTGATCGGGGACCGGATAACGACTGTTCTGAGGCATTGGAACTCTGGCAGAAAAACGGACGGAGCGTTTCAGATTTTCGCAGCGGTCACTTTATAACCGTCCACGGAAAAAGTGAAGCAGACCCGTGTGTGACAGAGCCCGGGGCGCTGCCCGCTTTTGAAGGATGTGAAGGAACGGCATGACGGAAGACGCGATCACCGGCAAACTTTGCAATCGATCCCGATTCCATCACTTCGGACAGCGTGGCCGGGGATTTCCGTTGGAATTGATCAGGTCTGTCCGGATTCACCGACCGCCGCCGCCCTCTTCCGACAGGAAGAAGGGCGTGGGGAATACTTTGAGATTGCAGGCTGCCGCTGCCTGATTCACTGTCCACTGTGGCTGGAAAGCAGTTCTGCGATTTGCACAGCATTGGTGGCAGCCCCTTTTCGCAGATTGTCGGACACACACCAGAACGTGATGCAGTTTGGATTGGAAAGGTCTTTGCGAATACGCCCCACGAACACGGCATCATTTCCATCGCAGGTGGAAGGCATGGGGTACAGTCCGTTGGCTGGATCGTCGACCACGGTGATTCCCGGAGTGGCAGCGAAGAGTTGTCGGGCTTCTTCGACGGTCAGCGGCCGTTCGGTTTCGACATTGATCGTTTCGCTGTGGCAATTGGTGACCGGGATGCGAATACAGGTTGGGCAGACCATGATGGAATCGTCCCCCAGAATCTTGCGGGTTTCGAAAATCATTTTCAGTTCTTCGCTGGTGTATCCATCCTGCTTAAAGCTGCCGATCTGGGGAATGGCATTGAACGCGATGGGGTACCGAAAGACCTGATACTTGTAATCGGTTCCATCGAGAGCTGCGCGGGAACCTTCAATCAGGTCAGCGGTGCCCTGAAGTCCCGCGCCGCTGGTTGCCTGGTAGGTGCTGACAATCACCCGGCGTACTCGGGCTGCATCATGCAGTGGCTTCAGGGCCAGAACCATCTGAGTTGTGGAGCAGTTTGGGCTGGCGATAATGCCTTTGGCATTCAGGGCCTCCTGGGGATTGATTTCCGGGACAACCAGCGCGACGTCGGGATGCATACGCCAGTATCCGGACTCATCGATCACTCGACAGCCAGCCTGGATGGCCGAGGGCAGGTATTCCGCGGCCGTTTCGTCCGGCGTGCTGGCGATTACCAGATCAATTCCCTGGAAGCAGGAATGCGTCAGTTCTTCGACGGTGATGCGTGAGCCGGCGAAGTCGACCTGCTGACCGGCACTGCGGGCTGATGCGAAGAAGCGAAACTTTTTGGCCGGAAACTTGCGCTGTTCCAGTAACTGCAGGATGATTCGACCAACGGCACCGGTTGCACCCACGACGGCCACGGTATTGAACACGGATCAGATTCCTTCACAAATCAGGAAAAACTAAGGGGAAAACAACTGTACCAAAACTGAAAACCCTGCCGAGTTTTGACGGACCCTGCAGTGGCTGGGGGAGAGTTGGCCAGCGAACGCTGTGGAAATTGCTAAGGCACCACTGGACACGCCTGATGATTTTCCGGGCCCGGCTTCCGGACGGTGGAAAAATCGCATTCAATGCGGACAATTGGCACCGAAAAACGCTTGAAAGTGGGTTGATTCTGAAGAAAGAGACGGAAAACAGTGGCACGGTCACAGTTTTGAAAGACAGGGAATTCTGCTACCGTTTTGCTTCAAAGATCGCTTATGGTCGGAAATCCCACATCAGCCGTCAGCGGGAAAGTATCGATTTCCGGTGGAATTTCCAAATCCGGCAGACAAATCCGGTGCTTCAAAGACTTTTAGAACTCCAGTGAACCCTTCACAGTCCACCGATTTTCAAAGTCTGCTGAGCAACTGCATTGGTAAGTTGCGTCAGATGCCTCGGGTTGCGCTGGCAGAACTGTTTGATCTGACAGCTCAACGGCTTGTCCGTTTTGCCCTGGGGGTGACCGGAAATCAGGCGGACGCTGAGGATGCACTGCAGGGGGCATTTTCCGGGATTGCCCGGCGTCCTGGTTTGTTATGTGCCGCTGATGCTCCGTGGCCGTACCTGATACGATCAGTGCGCAACGAATGTCTGAAAATTCTGCAGAAACGCAAGCGTCATTGTTCTACCGATCAGGATGTGGCCGCAAGCCCGTCTGCAGTCGCGGAGCAAATGGTTCGGGAAGAAACAGCGGAGGGCGTTCGAAGAATTCTAAGGACGCTGCCGCAGGATCAGTATGAAGTCGTTATTCTGAAGCATTGGGAAGAGCTGACATTCGCGGAAATTGCGGATGCCCTGGGTCTTTCCCAGAACACGGTCGCCAGTCGTTATCGGTATGCCATGGAGAAACTGCAGCGAAGTCTGGAACAGCTTGGTCGATAGTCTACCGGTCTGACCGTGGGCTGCGAGTCGCTCAGCGGCGAAACAAGTCCCCGGTCAAGGCGATTTTCCCTGAAATCTCAGTGTCGTCACCAGTTCTGTCCTGATTGTTTAAGGTTTGCGAATTTCATGAGTCAGCCATCCTTTCGCATACCGGAACCAACGCTTCCGGAACATGAACTGGTCAAGAGCATCGCAGAGCTGCCTGAGCTCTCGCCGGACCTGCGTCATCGCGTGCTGAAGGACTGTCATTTTCAGATTCGCTACGGTCGTTGGCTGGACCGGCTGCGGATCATTGGTGCCATGGCCATTCTGCTGCTGATGGGAACTGCAATCTGGAGCATGGTGGGCCAATGGCTGGCTGCTGCCAAACCTGCCCCCGCACCAGTGCAGCTTCCTGAAGAAGCGACGCCGTCCCCGGTTCGCCCGGCAAGAGAACCTCTGCTGCCGGGGCAATCTCTTGCTGATCCACCGACCCCCTGAAAGCTCACCGAGCCGCAGGGGGCAAAGTGCCAGTTGCGTTTGAAACGTCTTTAGATACGCAGGTTTGTGGCCGCTGGCGTCACTGGCGCTGGACGCTGGTGTTCCGGAACACCAGCGTTTCCGGAACACCTGAGGCAGACTTCAGCGAATGGCGGCGATCAGGCGGAAGCGGGGAGACATCCGGCAGGCTGAGGGCAGTTCCGTGGTGTCACCGGTTGTCCAGCGGGCAACCCAGCCATCCCAGTCGGTCTGGGATTCAAAAAACAGCACAGCAACGCGATCCACTGGTTCGAGTCCCGCACCCATGGCCTCGGCCACAGGCACCGGCCGCAGTGACCCTTTCCGGTTCAGGTCGACAGACAGTTCATTCCTGAAATGTCCATGCGGCCAGATGATCAGTCCCTCGCCGTTAATGTCATACGGGTGCTTATGCAGCAGACTGTCCTCCATTTGTTCTCGAACCATGTCAATGCCGCACTTGCGATAGAATCCTTCAAGGGCATTCTGAAGTGCACGAATCTGGTCGGCAGACGCAAACCGCAGGCAGCCCGGATCAGCGACACTGGCCACCACCCAGCCACTCTGCTCCTGAAACAAAATTCTCAGCGGCTGCTCACCCAGAAACGCACATTCAAGGTCGATGTAGAAGCTGTTGGACGCGACATGAATGTGACCGCACTGAATTTTGGCGTCTTTCCAGACGGGGCAAAGTTCCAGCAGGCGAATGAGTTCGCGGGCGACAAAGTTGCGAATGGCCACTTCGACATGTTCCAGTTGCCCTCGTGCGGCCCGTCGAGCACTGAAGCGGCGGAATGATGGCAGCTGATGCTCCAGTCGACGGAGCTTTCGAAACAGTTTGGGAAGTGTGCCGGAGTGAAAGCCGGGTCGCAGCAGTCGCGCTACTGTTTCTCCATGGCTTCCGACGGCCATGGGCAGCAGGCGAGGCCTGCGATTGGAGGCATACAAACGCCAGTTTTCTTTGAGTTCCCAAACGGCAAAACCAAAAATACCGGGAATGAAAAAGATATTGAACCATGTGACAGATTCTGCGAGCGCCAGTCCCAGATAGGGCTGCAGCAGCTGCACCATGTTCTTTTGAATCAGAAACAGTCCCGGCAGAATCATCTTGTGTGCCACGGTCACGACAGGAAAGTGCTTGACCGGATGAAATGTCGGTTCGATCAGCAGGTTGACGTAGATTCGAATCAGAAATGACACGAAGGACCAGATCACACCGAGGATGGCTTTGGTAACAATGGACAGCCAGCTTTCGTCACTGTGAAAACGCAGCCATTCGTCGACGGCGTAGATAAACCGTTCGATGAAATTCAGCAGCATGCGGAAGCCGTCGAGCACAAAATCGAAGAGCGCCACAAACACGCGGGCTCGCAGCTTGTGCCATGCATTTCCGATCCATTCTGCCGTGACCTCCTGAGTATCCCTTCCCAGCCGGGAATTTAGGGCCATACTGAACAGGACGCTGATCACGGCGAACCATCCCCAGCTGCCTGGTTCTCCGCTGAGCAGCCACGGCAGCCCGCGAGCAACCCCCAGAGCCAGTAGCCCCGGCGTCAGGACAAAACGGCGAAACTTCACAACCACCCGATGTCGCCAGACTTTCTGAACGATCGGTAAACGCACAAAAAACAGTGGGTAGTCGACTAGCAGTTTGCGGACGAATTTCAGTGCAGACATCAGAAAACGCAGGAAGCGTCTGCGGAAGGTTGCCAGGTGAATCAGTGCCATCAGCAGAAAACCAATGCTGACAACCCAGTACGCGGTCTCCATTCGATTCTGAACAATCTGGTCGATCGCGTCCCTGGCATCGTGGGGCTCCACCTCGATAACAGTCGTTTGCTGACCCACTTGTGGAACTTCGGTCTTCCGGCCACCAGACGCCCCGGTTTGTGCTGCGGACTGTGCCGGGACTTGCGAGGGAACGAAGGAGGTCGTGAATGGCGCGAGTTCAGCGGGACGATCGACTTCAAGAGTCGGAATCTGAGTGACGTCCGGACTCGTGTTCGCGACAAACACCGTCTGAGTGACGGCAGAGTGTCCGGCAGAATCGGGGGCGAGGATCTCGGGGGATCCGGCTAAAGTCGGTGATAGAGTTTGCAGCGGTTCGGGACCTGTGGGCTCCGTGGCCCGGTCACTTGCAGGCGGAAAAAACGCGAGTCGTGGCGCGGGGTCAGTCTCATGGGCGACCGGGGCGAAATCGTCCACAGGCAATTCCACCGAGGCGGCTTCTGAGGGTTGTGCGACTTCGTGCGGCAGCTCGGGCTGGCTGACAGGGGATGCTGCAGGCTCCAGTTCCGTCGGTACGGTTTTGGGCTTGCCATGCAGCATGTGTGCGAGGTGCCTGACGCCTTCGACAATCACCACAGCGCCGCCGAAGGGGATGATCAGAAACAGCGTCGTAAATCGTCCGGTGCGGTTTCCAAAAAACACGGAACTCGTTGTCTGCAGCAGTCGCAGATAAAACTCTCCGCGGCGATAGACACCATCCATGGCCACATCCAGCCGGTCATCCGCTCGTAACAGATAGTCACCGCGCCAAAGATCACGAACGTCGGTCAGGTCGGGAAGCTTCAGATCGTTTTTGCTGATGGAATCTCTCAGATAGCCCATCGTCAGGTAGCCACGATCGGCAATGCTGTCGAGTGCGTCATCGACCAGTTTATCGAAGGCCACATGTTCCGGAACATTTTCCGGAATTAGCTGCACGTCCCGCAGTGTTTTCTGCAGGACCGGTCGCAGGCGTTCGCGCATCTGCGCTTCTGACAAGTGGGCGGCGCGATTCAGCAGGCCTGTCAGGCGGTCGCGTTCCACACCACTCAGCCGCACGTAGACAAGGCGACTTGCGGCACTCGTCAGGTGGTTGGCCATCATAACTTCACGAAGGCTGCCGAGCGGGCGTCGTATCGGACGTTTGCCCCGGCTGATGAGCCAGGTGACAAGGTCCACCTTGTAGGTCACGCGTTCGTGATCCAGGCACACCTTCTGAAGATCAAACAGCAGCCGTTTTTCCGAGTTCCAGAAACCGTGAATGGCGTTGGTGGCCAGTTCCCAGAGTGACGCCTGCCATGCGTCCGTCTGGTCTTCGGCAAAACTAATCGCCCGTCGCAGGCGTTCTACCAGATAGCGAATATCCGCGCGTGCCTTTTCCTCAGCTGACAGTCGTTTTTCGTCCGAGGTGGCACGCTGTCCGGCCTGCATGGAACACACAATGGCGCCAACCGTATTGCCTCGCTCGTTGGCCCGGTCGCGGCGACGCAGCATTCGCAGGTAGGCACGATCCGAGGGGGTGACACCGACACCCAGCGTCCAGTCCCGGCGTGTGCTGGCAAGACTGGCTTCGTCACGCACCGTATGCGGAGTCACGTCGGGAATTGTGGCGCCGTAGGGCATTGTTCTGCGAAACAACTCTGCCGCGTTGATATCACGCGAAAGAACATCATCGACGTGATTTCGTCCGGCCAGCGATGGAAACCAGACCGGAAGCAAATCCGGTTCAAACCATTTCAATTCTAAATACAGGGCCGCAAATTCGCGCCATGCTTCCATTCGGGAATCGGGAACCACCAGCCGCAGTTCACTGCGAAGCACGAAGTGTGCTTCATCGAATTCCACCTGGCCCAGCCCCGCAATCCGCTCCTGAATTTCTGACCGCTGCAGCGACGCCTGACTTTTGTCCAGCAAATCCCGATCAATCACGGCATGAAACAGTCGCCGCCAAACCTGCTGGAGCAGTTCCTGAACGGGCCAGTGTTCCAGTTCACCTTCTTCCGGCTGACAAATCAGAATGCATTGTGCGGCAAGGTTCTGGAACGTTTCCAGGCCCAGTTCGTCAGGATGCACAAGCTGACGCAGGTGTGCGGCATCAACGACCTGGCTTTCCGTGTGTGGAATCGAGGGTGACAGCTTGACAAACCCGTGTAACTCGCGGATGACCCGACGAATCACCCGAGACTCGACAAGAAACGCGCCTGGTTCCGTCAGCGTTAAAGCCCGCCGTAATTCTTTGATTCTGCCTGGCCCGTCACCTGTCACCACGACGTCTATCCTTTGAAGTCAGGCTATCCCCGAAATCACCAACGCCCCACACAGATTGAATGTCTCTGCGTTTTCCCCGCGGCTCCGCTTGCCGACCGCAGGAGTCATCTGCAGGACTTTATCAGAGACGACGCCTTTTTTTGAGGGAGTCTAGCGATTGGAATCCCCGGGAAACAATTTCCAGAGGCAAAACCCGGCAACAACTTTGAACTGGTCCGATCTGTGTAGCCAGACGGGCGGATTCCCTGATTCGGGCGATTTCGGAGGTTTGGGGGATTTCAATAGAAATCGCGAGCTGCCAGGATCGATTCTTCCGGATTGCGCCGAGAGTTCCGACGTTGCCATGGTCTGATGGACCTGCCGTTGCAAAAATTGCGGGGAAGGAACGGTTGATACGGCCGGGAAACTTTAAGAAATTCCTGCGGAAACACATCTGGTGGCCTCAGAAAAACACATCCGGAATTTTCGGCACCAGGCCAATAAAACTGCCGATTTTCGAACTCATTCCCTCGCTTTTTGCCGCTTGCTGCAATTTCTCCGACTGTCTGTCAGAATGCCGGGTGGTTGTTTCGGGATCTGAAAACTAAAGGATTTGTTGCTGCATGATCATCACAATTGACGGCCCGGCCGGATCCGGGAAAAGCACCGTGGCAAGATGCCTTGCGGAGCGACTGGGACTTCGTTTTCTGGATACGGGTGCTATGTATCGCGCCATTGCCCTGGCAGTGATCCGCACCGGGAAAAGCCTGAACGACGCTGCGACTATTGCTCAGGTTGCGCAATTAGCCCAGATTCGTTTTCAGGGAAATCAGCTGCTGCTG
This sequence comes from uncultured Planctomycetaceae bacterium, assembly GCA_903871805.1. Classification (GTDB taxonomy): domain Bacteria; phylum Planctomycetota; class Planctomycetia; order Planctomycetales; family Planctomycetaceae; genus SXXK01. The sequence continues at coordinate 10,390 of CAIQIE010000165.1, forward strand.
AATGAATGTGACGTGACCAGCGAAATTCGGGCTCCTGAAGTCTCTTCCGGAGCGTCCCTTGTCGCCGCAATTCCCGAAGTGCGGTATCAGCTTGTCCGTCTGCAGCAGGAAATTGGCCGGGAAGGCAGCATGGTCACGGAGGGGCGAGATCAGGGCACCGTTGTTTTTCCTGACGCGGAGCACAAGTACTTTTTGACCGCATCCCTGGATGCCCGAGCCAATCGGCGTTTGGACGAGTTGTCACGCAAAGGGATCCCCGGCTCTTTTGAAGAAGTGCGGGAGCAGATACGGCTGCGTGACGAACGTGACGAACAGCGTGAACTGGCGCCGATGAAGCCGGCCTCGGATGCTGTCCTGGTGGACACGTCTCATTTGCCGGTGGAAGACGTCGTTCAACTGCTGATGCGGCAAATTCAGACGTGAATTGACTGCCGAAGGACCTTGCAATTGTCAGGGACTACTGCTTCTGATTTTGCGTTGCGTCGGCAGACTCGCGTGACAGAAGTTCTACAAGAAATCCGCCCACAGGCTGCTCTGTCACGGGGTCCGTGTAGATCCAGTCTGACAGATTGCTGATCGCTCCGGTGACTGGATCCCCCTGTTTCAAAGTCGTCAGCAGGGCCGGTTGATTGGCCAGTGTTCCACGAACCGTGTCGCCGTCAATTCCGGTCACCTCGATCCACATGATTTCTGTCTTTTCACCGTCACGGAAGGGCATCAGAACATTGAATGAATGCGTGGCTGCAGGAGTTCGCTTGCGGAAGGCCTGCACGAATGTTGGCCATTCCTGCTGTGCTTTTTTGGTTGCCGCTTTCATTTCTGCCGCATTACTTCCGGCATCCAGCACGGGGGTCTGCACGGCCGTTTCCAGAGCCGCGATGGGATCCTGATCCTGTAGCAGTTCCGTGACGTTGTCTGGTGCTGCAAGGATGATGTTTTTGCCGGGCACCAGCACACCCAGGACGCTGGGTTCCGCGTCCGGCCTGATCTGCAGACACTTGACCAGCATGGTGCACATCTGCCGATAAGCGGCTGGTTCTACCCCGGCGGCCGTTTCATCTGGCTGTTCGGGGATCAGTTCCACAGCGACCCATGCCGTGTGAGCGTTCAGCCGTTTTCGAGTGCGCAGTTCATCCAGGTCCGCAAGTTGCTCCTTAGAAAAGAACGCACTGCGTCCAAAGCGAAGGGTGTAGTGTTTCGTTCCTGAGTGCACCAGAAAGTCGCCATTTTTTCGCACAATGGAATTGCCCTGCCCTGGTGGCGAGTTTTCCTCGACGCCAGCTTTGGCACTGAGACCGGCCATGACAGCCTGTTGAACTTGTGTGTCCGATAAGACCAACGGCTTGTTCAGCAGCAGAATGACGCTGCGGTTTCCGTCACCGGGGAAAGTTCCGACGGCTTTGGTGGATACGGGCTTCGCTGAGTCCTGACAGGCAGATCCGGCGGGACTCAGGGAAAAACTAATCAGGCCAGTGAGCATCAGGAGACGTGCGGAGGTAAAAAACATGGAAATTGCCTGCGAAAAAGTCTTCAAACCGGTGACGTCGTCCCTGGACACGGCATCCCACTTAGGGAAAATCCCGGGTAACTGGATCCTGAGAAATTCCAGATCATCAGAAAGCAGAGTAGCGGTAGACTTCAAATTGCTGCAACATGAACGTTTTCGGGATTTTCCACCCGGGAATGCTTGCAGGTGATGCCACGAAGAATCAAGGTTCCAATTCCGGTCTTCTCAGGAACTCCGACGCATTGAAAAGTGCGGCCAGACTGAGAAAATGCGGTGCACTGTGGCCGCTGGACCTGAGGGGGCTGTGACCAGTCCATGTGAGGTTGAGCAGATTCCCGCTGTGGCCTCATCGTTTCCTGACAGGCTCAGGAAAATCCGGTTGATATTGAAAAACGAGATATAAAACGCCGTCGTCAGGCGATGGCGAGAGAAAGAGATTCCGTCGTGTCCGTGATCGTTCAGAAGTTTGGTGGAACCAGCGTCGCTAACGCCGAAAAGATTCGTCATGCTGCAATGCGTGCTGTGGAGGCCAAACGGCGTGGCTTTGATGTTGTGGTCGTGGTCAGTGCACGAGGACATAAGACGGATGAGCTGATCGAACTGGCTCATGGCATCACGAAAAACCCGCGCCCGCGGGAAATGGACATGCTGTTGTCCACGGGGGAACAGGAATCCGTGGCATTGATGGCCATGGCCGTCCATGAGTTGGGGGAAGACGCGATCAGTCTGACCGGAGCACAGATTGGTGTGCTTACGGACACAACGCACACTCGGGCACGCATCGTCAGCATTTCCACAGAGCGCATGAAAGAACTGCTGGCGGCTGGAAACATTGTGATTGCTGCCGGGTTCCAGGGTGTCGATTCCGCTATGAACATTACGACGCTGGGACGCGGCGGCAGCGACACCACGGCCACCGCACTGGCGGCTGTTCTGAACGCGGAGCTGTGCGAAATCTACACGGATGTGGAGGGTGTTTTCACCACAGACCCCCGCGTCGTGGCCTCGGCTCGCAAGGTCGAACGGATTTCCTATGACGAGATGCTGGAACTTGCCAGTCTCGGTGCGGGTGTGATGCATTCGCGGTCCATCGAATTCGCGAAAAAATTCTCTGTGCCCCTGCGAGTTCGCCCTTCCTACTCGGACGGGCCCGGAACTTTGATTGCCCCGGAAACGGACGAAGCAAACTCCATCGTCACCGGCGTCGCATTTGTTAGAAACGAAGCCCTGATTACACTGGTGGGATTGCCGGATCAGCCCGGAGTCATGAGCAGTCTGTTTACGGCACTTTCCGGGGCGAAGATTCCCGTGGATATGGTTGTACAGAATGTCGGTCGGGAAGGTTTTGCAAATGTGTCGTTTACGGTTGCCGAGGATGAATTGCCGGCGGCCATGCGAGTCGTCTCCGCTGCCGCCGAGACTCTGAAAGTTCAGTCTGTGCAGCAGACCACAGAACTCTCCAAGGTCTCGATCGTCGGGCACGGGATGCAGACCCACACGGGTGTCGCCGCGCGAATGTTCCAGATCCTTGCTGATAGCGGGATCAACATCCGTGTGGTGACCACCAGCGAAATCAAGATCTCCGTACTCATCGATCGAACTCGTTGCAGCGACGCGGTGGAGGCTGTGCACAACGGCTTCGGGCTCAATCAACCCACTCGAACCCTGCCGGACATTGGCCGAAGTGCCGTGCGAATTGGCAGTTCACGCAGTGTTGATGCCGAGGTGGTTGCCGACATCGTCTCACGACTGGAAGGCATGGAGAGCATTCTGGTGAGCGACGTTTCCGCCGATACGCAGCAGTCTCGGATCACCGTGACCGGGCTTCCCGATGACCCAGGCGTCGCCCGCGACGTCTTTGCCGCAGTCGGAGAAGGTGGCGTTCTGGTGGACATGATCATTCAGAACGTGGCAAGGGATGGGAAAGCCAGTATTTCCTTCACCGTGCCTGGCGAAGACCTGGAACGCTCGCTGCAACTGCTGCGTCCGTTCTCTGACGCTCATAAAGAAACTCTGGTCACATCAGACCGCCATATTTGCAAGCTGACGATTGCCGGGATTGGTTTGCGAAGCCACACGGATGTTGGTCGACGTGTCTTCCGCACGCTGGCGACACATCACATCAACGTGCAGATGCTGAACACCAGCGAAATTAAGCTCAGCATTGTCATTGCGGCCGTGGAAGCGGAGCGAGCCCTGAAGATCCTGCGCAGCGAATTTGGGCTGCCATAAAACCGGAACGGCGCGAGCCGTCCGGTGTCGGAAAGCTGCTGAACGACTCACCGGAGGTCTTGCGCCCCGCCGTTTTTATGTGCCTGATCGTCTGAAAAGCAGAATGATCGCTTTTGCGATTCCGTGGTGGGTTACTTTGTGGCTTCGGCCGCAGGCACCTCTGCGGAGGCGGACGCGTCAGCAGCAGGCGTTGTCGCGGGGCGCAGTTTCTGATTATCCCGAACTTTGACGACGCCACTCATCGCAATGATGATCGCTGCCAGCAGCAGGACCACGCCGCTCCATTTGGCCGACTGATTGCGGTATTTTTGAGTGCCGGCGGAGCGTCCAACGAGGGCGGAGGCAAAGAAGAAGGCAGCGAATGCCAGAATAATCTTGGTTCCGATCAAAGCATGGTACAGTCCGTCGCCCTTGTGCGAGGCCATTGCCATCCAGTAGTTGATGCCTCCGGATAGAATAAACAGACCGATCCCGGCGTGCACGAACTTCTTCCATCGCAGACGGATGGCTTCCATTTCCTCGGGGCGGCCTGCGAGCACGGGGGCGACGACAAATCTCAGAGATGTCATGCCACCAATCAGAACCACAGCGGTGCCCACATGGACCCAGCGAAGAAGCACAGACAACAGGAACATCGGATCCATAATTCAATTTCCATCAGGCTTTGGCATTCCGCAGCATGCCAGACTTAAAAAACACTCTCGACAATGACGGCATTCGCGGTATTCAGCGTCACAGCAGCGGACCAGTGGCCGACCGGCAGCACAGACCAGTGCCGGGTATAGTAGACACAACCCGTCAACTGGCGACCAGAGCAGCTTAGTTCCGGGGCACGCATTTTCCGTGGTCAGGTTGTCCGACTTCCTGAAAACGCGGGGAAAATCGAAGAAAATGCCATATTGATTGGCCGCTGCTACCGGTTCCTGAGCTGACGTTCCCGCAGTTGGGTCCACGAAATCAGTTCAATTCCCATACCTTCAATCTGGCGACGAACGTCAGCATCCGAAAAGATGCGGGTATCGTTACCCCGAACGAAATGACTTCCGGTGATTGCCTGCAGTTCCGAATCATCGATCCCGCAATGAATAATCATCTGGCTGACCCCTGGTTTCAGATTTTGAAAGGTTTCCAGATAACGCTGCAATCGCTGCTCATGAGTTTTCCCATCGTAGTATTGGAAGAGGTAATCGATGACGGGAAGGGACTGGGCCTGCAGCAGTTGAATGTACTGCAGATTTTTTGAGAACAGGTCGGGATAGTCCGGGGCCAGTTCCGGTTCGGGATGTCGCATGATCATGACGGGCAGATTGTATTCCAGGCCCAGGCGCACATAAATTTCCAGCATTTCGCTGGTTGACACCACCGTTCCCATGTGAGTGTCCAGATGACTGAGCCGAATTCCAGCCTTGAGAGCCCGGTCGATCTGCGCTTTGAGTTCTATCTCCACTTCGACAGGGCGTGCCATATTGCGGACGTCTTCTTTGTTGCGATGCAGGTAGCCATTGGCATCCACAAGCGTCGGAACTTTGTCGCGTCCGGCGACCGGGCCCCAGCGATAGGACTGAAACTCGGAATTCAAAGTCAGATGAATTCCGAAATCCATTTCCGGATGCTGACGGGCCCATTCGGCGAATTCTGGAAACCAGGGACAGGGAACCATGATGCTGCAGGACGTCACCAGCCCCGTTTCCATGGCGGCGATCGTCGCCCTGTTCACGGAATGGCTCATGCCGGCATCATCTGAATGAATGATCAGGGATCTGGCAGCTGGTGCGGATGGATCCTGAGCGAAAAGTGAAATCCACGGTAGGAAGGCGAGGGCCAGGAACAACGGTCGGGACACAGCAGACCTTTGGGGTTTGGTTTGGTGTTAAAAAGGTGCGCGGTCTATGCACCGGCAGCAGCGGACCGGAAATTGTGTCCACGGGTCGGATGATAACAGCTTTTCCAGCTGAGTCCCGGCTTCAGGAATGAGAGTTGACCGTCGTTTCGGTCGTATTCATCAATACGCAGTGATCCCGCGGGCCTTCCGTTGCCATCCAACGTCCGAGGTGGATGTTTTGTGCGCCGCAGCGACGGGATCAGGCGAACAGTCAAAAATTCCGCGGTCGACCGAAGACCCCTTGTGTCGTTCGCAGCAGGCTTTTTGCTGACCAGAACCCGATCGCTGGCTGGGGTGACTTTGGCTATTCTTATTGAAATTCCTGAAAATTCGCAGGCTTTGTCGATCTCCGTTTTGCTGCTAAAATGAAGGTGGGCGTGGCCGTTGGTAACACTTGTCCAAAGATGTCAGGTCTGACAGCAATCCGGTTCCGGATGGCCGTTCAGTGAATCTTCGTCCAGTGTGTGCCGTGTCGACGGTGCGTAGCAGTATTCGGGGCATTTCTTTAGGGTTGCTCCGGCTTTTGGTGATATAGGCGGGCTGATGCTGGAACGACGCGAGTTATTTCCGAACGTCATCGAACTGAATTTTCAGGCACGTCGCCGTTTGGGTTGCTGTGTCTATCTGGTGTATTCCAGTTCAGAGTGGTTGCTTCTGGACATTGGGTACGAAGACACGGTGGATGATCTGATTGAGTTGATTCGTCAGATGGATTTTCCTCTGGCCAACTGTCGTTATCTGGTGGCGACGCATGCCGATGCGGACCATGTGCAGGGATTCCGTCGAGCCAAGGAGCTGCTTCCCAACGCACAGCTGGTTGCCCATCCACACGCGCAAACGATTCTGGAATCCAATGATCGTATCGCCGCATTTGCAGAGATTCCGGCTCAGCAGATTTCCATCGATCTGCCGGAACTAAAGATCGATCGTGCAATCGACGAGGGTGATACGCTGAAGCTGGATGATTTGTCGCTGGAAGTCTGGCATACCCCGGGGCACGCCGTGGGCCAGCTTTCGTTTCGGCTCGGCCGGCTGCTGTTTTCGGGCGACAACATCTTTCGTGACGGCTGCGTGGGCAGCATTGATGCGCACCACGGTTCTGATCTGCCCGCGTTTATTGAATCTCTCAAGCGGATTCAGGGCAGTGGTGTCGAGTGGCTGCTGCCCAGTCACGGGCCCGCATTCCGCAATGACCGCAAATTGCTGCAGTCCGCCATTGATCGGCTGGACCGCTATCAGCACATGGCGGACTTTGGCACCTGCGCGGTGGACTGGCCACTGCTGGACGAATGGGAATCCGAATTGGCACGTGGGATTCATCCGGCGGGCTGAGGCTGACACTGGATCGCGCCGTACCGCTTTTGTGGCGATGCCTGGGAAAAAAATAGAAGCGGCAGGGCGCAAGACATCCGTTGAGGCGGTTAGTTGTTGAGGCCGTTAGTTGTTGAGGCCGTTAGTTGCAGTCAGACACCGGACGGCTCGCGCCCAGTACCGCTTTTACAGATCCAGACAAACCGCGACCTTGCCGTTTCGCAAAAAGACGCTGTTCCCGACGGCGATCGGGTGGTTCCATGTCTTGTCGTCCAGGACTGGAATCCTTCCCAGTTCTTCCAGACGCTGAGCATTGGCGTTCAGCAGAACGGCATCGCCATTTTCTGCTGCGACGACAATGCAACCTGCATCCTTCAGCAGGACGGCCTGTCCAAAACCATAGCGGCCACCCTGCCAGAGACGTTTTCCAGTTTTTGCGTCGATGCAGGAAAACACGGCCTGATTAAAGCCATAAATCACATCGCCAACGATCAGCGAATCGTTAAACGCCGGACGCAATTGTCGGGAGGTCCATGCGTCCTGGAAGCTCCACTTGTCTTCCTCCCGTTTCAGGTCCACTCGGGACGCTCCAACGCCGTCCCCCAGAGCCACCAGCAGACTGGATGGCCCGAGTTGCTGCACATCCACCATGGGGGTTCCCTCCCAGTCAGTCGGCTTGTGCGTCCACAGCGGACGACCGCTGGCCACGTCGACTCCATGGACGCCCTGGCTATCACAGAAGACCACACAGCGCTGGTCATTCAGCGTCATGAGACGGGCCGTTGTGTAATTCATTTGCTGTGAAGCAAAGCCCCAGACTTTTTCTCCGGTCTGGGCACTAAATGCCATCCAGCCGTTGTCGTTACTTCCGCCAACAAAAATCACAACCAGTCCGTCGACGATCAGCGGTGATCCCGAGAAGCCCCACATCGGTACGGGCGCGGCAAACTCCTTCACAACGTTGCGCTGCCAGACGACAGCACCATCCGATTCCTGAACGCAGGTCAGCAATCCATTAGCGCCCATAGCGAAGACCCGTCCATCGGCCACCGATGGTGTACTGCGGGGCCCCGCGCCGGAAACGACCTCGTCAAACCGGTTCTTGTCCGCGTGGCTCCAGATCATGCTGCCGTCCATGGCCGAATAACACGTCAGAAACTCTTTCGCATTCCGCTGTTCCTGAGTGAACAGCCTGCCCTGATGATAGGCAAACGAAGACCAGCCTGGCCCCACGGGAATTCTCCAGCGTTCCTTTGGCGGCGTCGTTTTCCAGTCAGCAATATGGAACTCTCCGGCAGCACTGCCGTCACCGGCGAGACCGCGAAATTGAGGCCAGTCGGCTGATACGACGGTATCACGCGTTTCTGCCGTAGCGTCCGCATTGTCGACTTTCGTAGCGGAAAGATCTGCAAGTGTATCCTCGTGCCTTGCGCTCCAGCGCCACACGAATTCCGGATAATACTCCCCGTCAAAGCCCTCATTGCGAACCAGTCCGAAACTTAGCCACCCCAACCCCAACAGGACGATCGCCACCCGTGTTCGAAACGGGTGATAAGAGCAGTACGAAAGTCCGGCCGTCACCGTGAAGATGGCCAGCGGAATGCCATGCACCCACATCGAGGTCCGGAGAGCACTTTCGGGAACGCTCAGCGCCCCGGCCACGAGGGGCCATATGAGACCAGCCAGTGCGAGCTTCCATTTTTCCGACCAGAGCAGGCGACTGGCAAACAGAACCCAAAGGGAAAACATCAGGGCGCCTACAAGCGGCCCCCCCATCATCACGAAGAACCGTGGCCGGTTCGCGATCGACGGCGTCACGGTGACGACCAGAACCACCACCATCGCAGCGGCAATGATCCATGCTGGCCAAAGTCGGACTGGCACAATGGCCCCAACCTGCAGCGAACGAACAGTTGTGTCCCGGCGGTCGCCCTCTGGATTGACGGAATCTGGCATGAAAAGTGTCCTTCTGAATCTGAATTACGGCCGGCAGCCAGATTATTGAAATCGTCGGTTTACGGGGCGCTGCCTGACAGAGTTTCTTCGAGTTGTGAATTACCCGAGACTAACGATTTGAGAACAATTCGTCATACTGAATGCAATCCTGTTCCCGTTTTCAACAAACGATTCCCACAGATTTTTATACCGGGGCCCGGGATGAGTCTTCGGCAATTACAGTCCCAAAATAGCTCCGAACAAGTCAGAAAACGGTCAAAAACAGTTCGCAGGCTGTCTCAGAGTTCTCAAGTTCCCTGTTCTGCAGGTATGCTGCGCGGGATTCTGCAGGGACATCCCGCCAGATTTTCCCCACATCCCGTTACTTCGACTTCTCGGATAACTTTTTATGTTGACCACTCGTCGAAACCTGATCTGCCTGACCTTCCTGGTGTTTTTGCACATGGTCACTGCCGGGCCTGTGTTGGCCCAGCAGTCGTGGCCACCGGAGATTAACGGGGAGCGGCATGTCTACAAATCTGTTGATGGCGTGGATCTCAATCTCTGGGTGATGAAATCCGAGTCTTCAAAGGCAAGCCTCGGGCAGCCCGCCTCCGCGGCCCCCGCCATCGTATTCTTTTTCGGGGGGGGCTGGACATCCGGTTCTCCGGAACAATTTCTGCCGCAGGCGCGTTATCTGCAGTCACGAGGTCTGACGGCGATCGTCGCCGATTATCGAGTGGCCTCCCGAAACAACGTCAAAGCCGTTTCCTGCGTGGAAGATGCCGCATCCGCAGTGCGCTGGATCCGCAGTCATGCGTCGCAACTCAACATTGATCCCGACCGAATTTGTGCTGCTGGTGGTTCGGCCGGCGGTCACCTCGCCTGCTGCACGGCCCTGATTCCCGATGTTGTCGCGTCGGGCGAGGATACTGCCGTTAGTTCTGTCCCCAATGCGTTGGCGCTGTTCAATCCTGTGGTTATGCTGGCACCACTGGAAGGCATTGAGGGGGCCGAGGGGGCGTCCATGACGTTTGAAACCGTTCATACTCGATTGGGGGTTCCCGCTGACCAGTTGTCACCGATTCATCACATCCGCAGGGACCTGCCGCCGACCATCATCTTTCACGGTGACAGGGACACCACGGTCCGTATTGCCAGTGTCGAGGAATTCGAAAAACGGATGACGGCTGCAGGCAATCGCTGCGAATTGAAACGGTTTCCCGATGCTCCGCATGGTTTCTTTAATCTGCGTAATTCGGGCACGAGGCCTGGACAGGCACAAGCTGCGACCCCCGCAATCGCCGTAGTCGACCAGCGCCGTCAGTGGCACTTGCGCAGTCTGCTGCAGCTGGATCACTTTCTGGCGTCTCTGGGATGGATCCAGGGGACGGCAACAGTGCCTATGGTGGACAACCCCAATGTGAAAGTGCGAGGTCATCTGCAGCGGGCCCTGGAGAAATTTCGCACTCAAAAAGAGGCACGCGTCGCTTTTCTCGGGGGATCCATTACAGAAATGGAAGGTTACCGCCCGCTTGTGGAAAAGTGGCTGACCGAAACTTTTCCGAACACAAAGTTCACCTTCATTCAGGCTGGTATTGCCTCGACTTGCTCCAACACGGGGGCTTTCCGTTTTCAGCGCGATGTGCTCAGCGAGGGCCCAGTGGACCTGCTGCTGGTGGAATTTGCGGTGAACGATGATCAGGATGCGCACCACGATGCCGACGGCTGCATTCGAGGCATGGAGGGCATTCTGCGACAACTCTGGAAGCACAACCCCGATGCGGGCGCCGTGATGCTGCATTTCGTAAATCCCGAGATGCTGGCGACGGCCCAGGCCAGAGAGATGCAGCTCAGTGCACGCCAGCACAAGAAAGTCGCACAGCATTATCACGTGAGTTCCATTGATCTGCCTGCCGAGCTGGCGGATCGCATCAAAGATGGTTCCATGAGCTGGGACTCGTGGGGCGGGACGCATCCAGGTCCGGCTGGCAACAGTCACGCCGCAAAGCTGGTGTGCGAAGTCCTGACGGCAGTGATGAATGCTGGCACCGAGGAAGAGACCTCCACTGAGCTTCCGGAACCACTGTTGAAGTCCAGTTTTGACGCGGGACGTTTTCTCGAGCCGAGTCTTGTCAAAATGAATGAGGGCTGGCAGTACTCCGTTCCGGACTGGTCCGCGATTGCCGGCAGCAAGCGGGATCGTTTTCTGAAGGAGCAGATATTTCATGGCACAACGCCCGGAAGCACGTTGTCCTTTGAATTTACCGGGCGGGCTGTTGGTGCCTACCTGCTGGCCGGGCCTGATGCTGGACGACTGGACGTACGCATCGACCAGGGTGAATGGAAGACTGTGGAGTTGTACCATAATTACAGCGCTGGTCTGCACTATCCGCGAACGGTGATGTTTGACAGTGATTTGCCACACGGAACGCACGCTGTGGAAGTTCGGATTGCCGCGGAGCATCAGGAAAACAGCAAGGGGACTGCCGCTCGGATTCTGGCTTTCACAATCAATGAATGATGGCTTGTTATGTCTCTGACGCAGCACGATCACGCAACCGCGATGCCCGGGAGTTCACCGGCGGGGACGCTGCGCTCCTACCGTTTTTTGCGGCCGGCGGAATTGCTGGAGCAGTCGCATGAGCTGCCGGTGGAGGTGCTTCGTCAGCTTCAGGATCCGCGATGGCTGGCTGCGATCGCGGAACTGTTTGTTGTTGATCGGCGACCGGATTCGCGCGCCTTGCTGTTGCGATATTTGCGGACGCCGTTGAATGCCCCTGGACATGAAATCTTCATCCGGAAACTTTTGAGGCACGCAGAGTTCCATGCGGATGATCAGGTTCTCGGCCTGCTCCTCGTGGCTCTGGACCGAACCATTCGGCGGCGTATATGCCTCGCGGGGTCTGATAAGTCGGCAGTGGCAGATCTGTCGGAGAATGCCCTGTTGGATGTGGCTGACGGAACCGGGGACAAGATGGTGCTTAAGACCCCCGCTGGCACGATTCTGCCGCGTCTGACCGGGGTGACGCCGGTCACCGATGCGTTTGTGGTGACGATTGACTCTGGAAAAGCTGACGGTTCTCGCGGCAATTCCCCGCAGTTCCTCTTCTCTGTGACAACGCGACGGTATCTTCAACGGCGGCTGTGGCGTTACTTTCGGAAACTGGGAGAACAGTTTCCCGACAGGTACGCAGAGTCCGTCTTTCTGCTGCTGCAGGAATATCGCGACAGTGACACCCCCGAAGGACTATCGCTGCTGGATTGTCATGGGCTGATGCACTGCCTGTTCGGTGAAAGTCCTGTTGTGTTGGCAACAAAGGCCGGCTGGAAACTCCGGCGGGGCTGCCGTCTTGCGGAACTCAGCGCCGCCCCGATGTTCCCGGAAATCTGGCGACAGGCACCACACAGACTCTGGCAACTGGCCCGATTCAAAAACTGTCGAGTTGTGCGGCAGTGGGCATCGCAGCTACTGCAATGCGAACACCCCGATACACCGGCTCAGGCCCAGCTGCCGGAAATTGCTGAACTTCTGGCGCTCGATGACCCGGATAGCTGTCGGCTGGCCGTTGCCCTGCTTGAGAATGACAGGCGATGGCTGCAGCTAACGGCTGGGCAGTGGGAAACGCTGTTGAGTGCCATACCGGAAAACCGTGCTTCGGCAGTCACTTCTCTTATTCGTAACGCCCTGGATTCCGCGGAAACTCTGCCCGAAATTCGGCGTGCGATCCTGTGTTCGCCGTGGCCCGAACAGACAGCAGCCGCATTACAGTCCATTGTCCGTCACAGCCAAAATGTTATGGAAACAGCGTTGGAGTTGCTGCAATTGGCAGCCCCGGCATCCGCATTTCGCACTTCTGTTATCACGCAATGGGTGTGGTCGATTCTGGAGACCTGCGAGCCTCCTGCGGCGGATCGACTATTACCGCTTCTGGAAAACCCACAGAGTTGCGTCCGATCGATTGCGATGGGATGGCTTCACGGGCAAACGCTGCTGTGGACGAGCCCCGAGTTAACACTGCGGATGCTGCAGTCCGAATACAGTGACGTCCGCCACTGGCTTGTGACTCAGACAAACAATCACCTGGCACACCTCATACATCGGCACGCGGATTTGCCTGCGGTCGCAGTCGCACTGGCAAGGCTCTGGCGGACTGTCGTCAGTGAGCCATCCTGCACTGTTGAGCGCCACAAAGATGTACTGCAGCAGGTTGCTCAGCGGTTGCAGAAAAAAATGGAAGAGCAGACCGAGTTACTCCCCATCCTTGCTCAGGGACTGCACTCGGGAAAAACTATGCTGCAGCGACACACCCTGGTCCTGCTCACGGGATTATGTACGAAGAATCCAAACCTCAGGGAGAGTATCGAGTCCATGGGAGTCCGGATGCTGCTGCCCGCAAACTTCTGACAGAGATTCGCGCATGTTCTGTCAGGGCTGCTGGCAATTTTTCCATCAGACGGGCGCAGGCTGCTGATAAAGACCTCGTGATGGTCACTGCGGATTTCGGAGGCCGCTGATTTCGCAGCCACCCGAGCACGCATTTTGCTGATTCTGGAACGGAAGTTGCCGAATGTCTGATTAGGGATGCTAAATTGGTTCCAGATGACTACGGCCAATGTAAAACTCAGTTGTTACCTGGGGGGCTGAAACTGGCAGATCTGTCCGGAAGAGCACAAAACTGTGCTGTGCGAAACGGGATTTGTTGTTCAGAATACCGGACAGGAAAACAGACGGCAGGAGGGTGCCAGAGAAGTTACCGAGACTCAAATACTGCGGTGTTCCGCCGTGGTTGGTTCTGGCCAGTCATTGCTACACCGTGGACACTGTTCGTCCGGCCCGCCTTGGTCACTGGTGCTGCCCACGACAACGTGGTTACTGCCCCAGCGAGTCGACGGGCCGTGGCCCAGGTCCCCGGTCGACGCTTCGAAGTCGATAACGCTCACACCCTTCTCCGTTTTTTCACAGGATTCCGCCTGGTTGATCAGTTTCAGCATCCTGGGTTGAGGCAGTACTCTGCAAAAAACGGGCGAAGGACGACAGTGCCTTCGGACTGGTTCCGAAAGCGTCTGCTCAGGCAGACACTTGCCATCCTTCGAACATTCTTGTTGGAATGCACACAGATCTTCAGGAGGGTGCCCTTATGACGTGGCGAATTTCCAGAGCAGAATCCCGTCGTCGCTACCTGACGAAGTTTGACGAAACTGAGTCACTCAGTTATGAAGCGTTGGCAGGCTGCATCTCTGCCGAAGAGGCTCAGGCGTATCTTCAGGATCTGCAACCGGTTCTGGCTGATAAAAAACCTGCTGCCGTTCTGGATGTCGGTGCAGGCACGGGGGGGATCTGCAAGATCCTTGCAGAACTTCCCAATCTGGCAATTACAGCGCTGGAACCATCGCCGGCAATGCTGTCTGTGCTGCAGCGTAAGCCGGAACTTAGTGCCGTTCGAACGGTTCAGGGGTTCTGTGATTCCCCGGACGACCTTGGGCTATTTGTCCCTGAGCAATTCGATCTGATCATTTCCAGGCAGGTCATTAACGGACTTTACGATCCCCTGACCGCCTTCAAAAACTGGTACGAATGGCTGGACAGTGAGGGATTAGTTGTGGTCATTGATGGGCTGTACGGCCGGGCAGCATGGACAGGCATTTGGGAAGAAGATGTCGATGTCCTTCCGGTTTCCGCCTGTCAAAATACTGCTATGATTCCCTACCTGTTGGAACTTGCCGGTTTTGAAGTCCGCGACGTGCGGATGATGGAGCGAGTTAATGGACATCTCCGCACAAAAACTCATCGCTTCCTGACCATTGCAGCAAAGAATCGTCATGAAGCGTCCTGACAGCGTGACAGCCAGTCCTGAAATCCAACAATCCGGGAAGTCGGGCGGTTTTTTCTCGAGGCTGCTTCAGAAGGTCTTTGGGACGTCCGGCAATGCCTCTGGTTCAGAAGTCCGCGTTGGATCAGAATCCGGACTCACCGAATCCGATTTGGACAGGCAGGTGGTCTCCGGTGGCGAATCGACCGAAAAGCCATTGAAACTCAAAGACCCGCGACAGACGGGCTCAGCGGGTATGTTCGCGCAACTGACGGCAGACATGCTTCAGGCTCCTCAGTTTCTTCACGAACCTTCGGAAAAAGGTTCCATCACCCCGGCTGGATCGCGACGCACCCCGACGGCGGCACAAAAGGCGCGACGCCTGCTGGCTGCAGAGCAGAGGCAGATCCGCCGCGAAGCATGGCAGACTGAGCAGCGCCGCCTGCGTGCCAATCGTCGGGCCGATCAACTGGCCAGGGACATTACTTTTCTGGGGCAGGGAGTTTCCGGGCAACTGAACGAACGGCAAAGCGACGGCATTAAACTGGCATCGCTCAATCTGCCGCTGATGGAAACTCCTGTCGATGTTGCGAAGGCTCTGAGGCTGACGATTCCTCAACTTCGAGGTCTTGCGTTTCATGCCGATGTGACAAAGCGACACCACTACATTCAGTTTACTATCCCCAAAAAGAGTGGCGGCCTGCGACATCTGTGCACACCGCACCGTCGTCTCGCTGATGTTCAGAAATGGATCTGCACAGAGATTCTGAAGAAACTGCCGGTGCCAGTCTGTGCGCAGGGATTTGTGGCCGGCCGCAGTATTCTGACAAATGCTCAGCAGCACTGTGGTCAGGATTTTGTAATCAACATGGATCTGGAGAATTTCTTTCCTTCGATTACTTTTCCACGGGTTCGCAAAGTCCTGACAAAAGTTGGATACTCACCCGCGGTGTCCACGTTGCTGGCCCTCCTGTGCACCGAATGTCCACGACAAAACCTGGAATTCTCCGGGCAAATTCTGTGGGTGGCCACCGGGCCTCGCGGATTACCGCAGGGAGCGTGTACCAGTCCGGCACTCTCCAATCAGGTTTGTCAGCGACTGGACCGACGGCTTGCCGGTCTGGCTGCCAAACTGAACCTGCAGTATTCCCGCTATGCCGATGACCTGACATTTTCGGGCGGCGCGGACATGCAGCCACGCATCGGCTGGCTGATGGCCAGGATTCGACATATTGTGCAGGAGGAAGGCTTTCGAATTCGTCACGAGAAAAGTCGTGTTCAGCGACGCAGCATGGCCCAGATGGTAACCGGTCTGGTGGTGAATGATCGACCGGGAGTTCCTCGCGAGGATGTGCGGCGTCTGCGTGCCATACTGCACCGTGCTGCAATAGAAGGCCTTGAAGCCCAGAATCGTGATGGCCATCCAAATTTTCGGGCATGGGTGGATGGCATGATTGGGTTCATCGGAATGGCGCGCCCGGAATTGGCAGCGAAGTTTTTGGAACAGCTCCGTCGCCTGCCCCGGGGCTCAACGGAACAGGGAACGTGAGTGTCAGCAGTTGTTTGGGGCTTGCCGCCACAGTGGTCGTCCGAGGCTGGCCACGGGCCGCGTTATGGCGAGCGATTCAGGATGAGCTGCCCTGCGAGCCACACTGAAACGAAGGATCCCATTCAAGGCTGGCAAAACCGGTTGCCATATGATCGGCGATCCTGTCCATACAGATCCCGGATGCGATCAGAATGATCCGGTCGCCGGGCTGCAGAGCTTCCAGTCGGTTTTCCCTCAGTACATCCGAAAAACGGGCCAGAATTACCGGGATCGTCGAAGAAATCGTGTTGCCGTGATGCAATAAATTATTGACGTAATGAAATTCCGGAAACTCCAGCTTTGCAGTGGCGATCAATGCCCGCAGCAGTTTTCCACTGGGCTGGTGCGGAATGACAATCACGCGATGACCATCCGAGGGCCCCATGTTCGCCACGGCTGTTCGCAGAGCCTGCAGCATCAATTCGATCCCATGAAAGAACACGGACTCCGCGTTCATTCGCATGACGTTTCGGACGGCAGGTTCACCGCGAAAGGAGTACACCTGCGTTGTTTCACGCTGAAACAGCGGCCCCGGTGAAACGTTTCCCGTCGTTGTAATCGGGACATCCTCGACCTGCAGTGCAAGCAATCTTATTCCGGAACCGCGCTGCAGAACCGTCGCTGTGGCCCCCGCTCCCACGATGCCACAGAACATTCGATCGGCACTGCAGTGCCATGTTTCCGGGGTCTCGATGTTCAGCAGAAGAACCCGCTCAGCCGTCGGAGTCGAATTCATGAAATCCGAGGCCGCAGCCAGCAACTTCAGATATCCCGTGCAGCCGGAATTATAAGCATGAATCACTGGAGCGACCCTGCCTGTGTATGCTGATATCTCTTCGGCCAGTTGCCTGCATTCCTCCGGACAGGTATGCGAATGACACAGAAATACGGCCGAAAAATCTTCAAGGCTCAGGCTACTGACCTGCTGCACCTGCTGAATCACTTCGATCGCCAGATCCAATGGCGTCACTCCGGGACGCAGGATGCGTCTTTGCGCTACGCCCGTAGATCGAAGGACACTGGCTTCCGTGGAAAATCCAGCAGCATTGCCCTGCTGAGAAAGCCTGACGATGCGATCGTTATCACAGAATTCGAAAAGATCCTGACGATCGCAAAGACTGACCACGCTGTTCACAGACAGTTTTGCATCCAGCGAACTGAAACACGAATCCATTGCTGCAGCCTGTGAAATGTCAAAGGGCAACAGGAATGCGCACGTCCCGCGCCCATGCACGGTTCAACGACGAGAGTCCGCAGAAAGTCAGCTGCTGCAGAGTCCCGCCACGGATGTGATGTTTGCACGACAGGTTGCTGCAGTCCACAAACGACTCCGTTCACAAAACAAAAGTCGAAAAGGATCAGGCCACGATTACCCACATCCTTTTCAACTGCGTACGTACTTCAGGTTGCTTAAACCGGAATTTCGTACCCTTTACGCTGTTCGCGAGCCTGCCAGAGAGCCGCCTGCGGATCACCCACAATCTGCTCTTTTTCCGGATCCCACTGAATCGTGCGGCCCAGACGAATCGCAATGTTAGCGAGGTGACAGACCGTCATCGCGCGGTGATGACTGTGAACGTCGCTGATCGGCTGAGTCCGGTCCACGATGCACTCGAAAAAGTTCTGCATGTGGTTCCCGGGCTGCTTGCCTTTGTACAGCGTCTTCAGTGTTTCCTCTTTCAGCGGGTTATCCTTCATTCCATCAACAGCTTCCCCCGTCAGTTTTCCGCGGTTCACAAAAATGCGACCTTCGGATCCTTCCAGCAGCAGACCGTTATCAAACCCCAGATCGGTGGCTGTATCACGAATGTTCAGGACAGACCCATTTGCAAACGTCGCCGTCACATGAAACTGTGTGGCTGTATTATACTGCGATGGATCGGTCGGAACGCCGTCCTTCAGCGCTACCGGATGAACCGCCATCACGGGCTCAACTTTTACAGGACCTGTGTTTTCAAGGTTAAAGGCCCAGGCCGCAATGTCCACATGGTGTGCCCCCCAGTCCGTCATCTTTCCGCCGGAGTATTCATACCACCAGCGGAATTCGTAGTGACAACGGGAGTTTCCATACTTGCTGCCGGTCGCCTTGAATCGATAGTCCGTCAATGGTGCCTGACCGAGCCACATATCCCAGTTCAGTCCCCTGGGAACTTCTGCAATGTCGATCGGACCGCTTGATGGAGCCCCCCCAATCGCAACCGTCACATTCTTAAGTTCGCCAATTCGGCCCTCACGTACAAGTGCCACGGCTTTCAGGAATCGCAGATCCATTTCGCTGCGCTGCTGAGTTCCCACCTGAAAGACACGGCCGGTCTCTTCCAGAACCTTGCGAATCTGTTTGCCTTCGTCAATCGTCAGCGTCAGCGGCTTTTCGCAATAGACATCCTTACCCGCACGCAACGCTTCAATCGCAATCTTGCTGTGCCAGTGGTCAGGAGTAACAATTGTGACCACGTCAACATCGGCACGATCAAGCACTTTGCGGTAGTCTTCGTACATGTCGACCGTACGTTCGGAACCGGGCTTGCTCTGTTTCTTCAACGCGGTCGCCCGACCTTTCTCGACATGGCTGGCGTCCACGTCACAGACCGCCACGCAGTCACTGAAGTTCATCGCCGCCGGACCAACCGCATTCCAGCGATCCCCGGTACCGATACACCCCAGCAGTGGCCGCTCGTTAGGACTGCGAAATGGAGCAGCCAGCGATGATGGCGCAAACCAGTACGGTGCCGCCGCTGTGGCCAAGCCTGCCAGACTGACAGTTTTCAGAAATTCTCGACGTGCCTGAGCCATGGATGGCGGGACCTTTCAGGAAAAATTGAGATCAACTGAGATTTGCAGGCAACCTGCATCCAGGTAGACCGCGACATCGGAGACCACTGCGATCGGCCGATGGGAAAACGCATACCCGGCAGTGTATATTCCACTCCAGAGGGAATCCACCAGGGCGATTGCTGGAGCTTTATGCTGCTGCGCATCACCTTGCTTCAGTATCGGCTTCAGCCTGCGAATAATCAGCAGAATCTGCCGCAGATTGCTCAAAGCTGCCAGATTGCCATGTTTGCAGCGTTCGAAGGTTGAGGCCGTGGTATTTCTCCTCCGACGGACGGCACTACGTCTTGACCCCTGAGGTCGCCCGGACATACGTTCCCGTTTGTTTTCACGTCTTTTTTGCAGAACTGCGCCCTGGCTGCAGTGCTTTGAAGTCGTGCCGCCCTTGCGGATGAAGGGTCAATAAAGTCTCTCTGGTTGTTGTCATGGATGGTTTCCGACTATTACCGATGGTTCTGATCGCACTGTGCTGCCTCCCACTGGCGTCAGCACAGGAAGAGCGTTCGGGTGCGCCATCTGAGTCATCGGATCGTGGCCAGCGTGTGCTCGTGCTGGTGGACGGTCAACTCATGGAGAACTCGTTTATCCCGCGTCCGGATGGCTATGATGTTCAGGTTCCGGGTGGTCGGTTGTTCGTGGAATCCGCTCGAGTTCGATTTGTGGCGAAAAGCCGGGAAGACGCCTATCGTCAGATGCGTCAGTCATGGCAATCGCTGACACCTGAGATTCATATGACTCTGGCACGCTGGTGTCTTTCCAACAAACTTCCGCTGCAGGCCAGACGCGAGGTTCTGGATGCACTGCAGCTGGATCCGAATCGTCAGGATGCAAAGAAACTCCTGCAGACGATTCTTTATGATCAGGAGGCTTCCAATGGCGGACCGCCAGCCGCGGGAGTGACGCAGTATCCATCCCTCAAACTCTCTGCATTGCCCCTGCCGGAAGCGCGATCTCTGGCTGGTTTGACTCGACCAGTAGCACAGAGCTTTGTGCGTCATGTTCAACCGTTGCTGAGTAATAAGTGCGCCACGGCAGGATGTCATGGCTTGAAGACAGAATCGGAGTTTCGGTTGAGTTCAATTCGCAGTGGGTCACAGCCTTTAACGGCAGAACGTAATCTGGCGGCAATCCTGAAGCAGATTGATCTGACGCGACCATCCAGGAGTCCAATCCTGACGATGACCGCAACGACTCATGGAGGCATGCTGGAGCCTGCGTTCCGCGGAAGGGTGGGAAATCAGCAGCAGCAGATGTTGCGGCAGTGGGTGCTTTCTGTGGCCATGGAGATTGCTCCGGAGCTGAATGAAGAAGCTGCGGAAGATCAGAAATCGGACGTGCAGCTTGTCTCTGCAGAATCAGAAATTCGACCGCAGTCCGGACTATTTGATAATACTGAAGATGAGCTGTCGGAAATAACGTCAGGACCTCGCGAAGCCGCACATGGTGTTCAGCGTAAAACAGAAGAATCCGACGAGCGGTTTCTGAAGGAAGCGCACCGCGCCAATGCAAGGGATGCCTTTGATCCCGCAGCATTCAATCGCATGTTTCACGCGCCAGGGGCTAATGACGCGGATACGAGCGGGGACTCAGAGCCCAGAGAACAGCAGGAGCCTGATTTAGATCAGTAAACAACGGAAGTCAGCAGAGAGTCTGTCAGGTGGGATACTTTCCTCCAGGCAGGCAGTAAATTTTTCTGCGGCCGAAAGGTCGCGGACGGTTTGTGAGTCTCAGTGTGAATCTCAGGAAGAATAGCCACTGTCAGCCGAAGTGCGAATGCGTTCGACGGATGGTCGGAATGGAGTCTTTGCCATGCGGAAACAAATCATTCTGGTCGCTTTGATGGGCAGCACGGCGTTGTTGTCCGGTTGCAATCGATCGCGTCTGTTTTCCCGCCAGGACTATTCAGAGATGCAGGATCCGTTTATGGGCGGGGGGACTGAGAAACCTCCTGCGGCGATGGCGGATTCCGCAGCAGCTCGGTCAGGTAAAGTAACGCTGGGTGACATGAGTGGCGCGCCCAGTGCGATGGCGGAGCGGAGGCCCGTCGCAGCGGGGCCAAAGCCGATTCAGCAGGTGGCCGGGATCGTCGATCCGTCGGTACCCAGTGGTGCGGTAAGTCGAGCGGTGTATCCGGCTGACGAATTGCAGGCCGGTGGAACTGCAGTGCAGTACGCTGCCGGTGCGGCCACTGCCAGTGAGAACGTCATTCGTTCCTACAAAGGGCCTGCATTATCCGGTTTTCTGCAGGGCAAAGGTTCTGCCGCTTCGGAAGCATCCGCGGCAGGCACTGGCGGAAACGCGATTCTGCAAAGGAGTTCAACCACTCCGGGACTTGTGCCTGGGGCATCGCTGTCTCCGGCCGCACAGGCTGCGGCACTGCCCGGCATGAGTGCCGAGGTGGAAGGCTTCAGCAGCTTTCTGCAGGGGAATTCAGACCAGGTTGTGAAGGATGTGGGACAGGTCGCTCTGGACGCGAAAACAACGGCTGACAGCTTTTCGGACTTTGCCGCGCAGAAAAAGGCTCAGTGGCAGCAACAGGCCCATGCCGCTCCGGACGTCGCAAAGCAGACCGTGGAGTTAGCGAAGGATTCAGTACGTCAGAAAAAAGATACGTTCATTGAGCAGATCAATTCTGCAGCGATGGCGGGGACACCTCTGGCGCCAGCCAAAGCAACGACAGTTCGGCCCATGGCGCCGGGAACTGTCACGGCCGCTGCAGCCACAGCCACTGCCGGAAAAGCAACTCTGGCGGGGCCGGTGCTGGAATCCGAGGGGCTGGAAAATCCCTTTATGGAGATGCCGGAGTTCTCCAGCGAAAACGAAGCGCCACTCGAGACCTCGGGCGAACAGAGCATTGACGAATCGTTTGGTGGCGAGGCCGACTGGAAACCGAAAGAGTTTACGCCATAGCAGCCGGTTGACGATCGACGATCATTCCCACGCAGGCGGAGATTCATGATCGATGTTGTCAGAAGACTCGCAGGGGTAGTAAGGGCTGATTGATTTCCGCTCCACCCTCCGAACCGGACTGGTGGTTCGCTCGCGACCGCCACGTCACGAACGGACACGAAGCCATTGTTCGACGTCGGAAAAAACGTCCAGTATCTACTTTGGTGAAAGAACACGGAATAGACGCGAAGAGTCTGATTCAAACTGACTAGAGCCAGGCCACCGTAGCACGAATCATGTCTCCTCGCCCCCAACCCCTTCTCCTGATGCGGGACCTGGAGGGACTGGAGGGCGATTCTGAATGCGGGCGCGAAGTTCTGCGGTTATCAATCGCAGTTGTTCAAGAGACTGACTGCGCAAACCGGGTTCGTCGCTGATCGGGGCCCCAAAAATCTCCTGCAAGGTTTGAATGAGCTTGATCTCCCCCCTGATCTCGCCCTCTTCACGTCCCTCTTCACGTCCCTCTTCACGTCCCACAGCACGGGCCTCTGCCCTCGCCGAATTCAGCAGCCACTGCTGGTCGCGAAGCGCTTTTTCTCTTGTGTCATACATGATTTTATCCTCAGTAATCCTGGCAATCCGTGCGATGGTCTCTGTCGCCTGCCAGAAAGCAGGTTCC
>CAIQIE010000166.1 GCA_903871805.1 uncultured Planctomycetaceae bacterium
GAAAACGTGAACCAATCCTGACGAGGTTGCTGGCAACGCGGAACAGCACGAATCACGTGTCTACCGGCATCGCCATCGAAGCAGAGCACACAGCCGTCGGCCAGATGACCCGGGAGGACGACCGCACCGGACGACTCGCGCCGTGCCCCTTTGAGTGGGACACAACATCAGAACATCCCCCGAATCCGACAGCGATCGCCACTCGCGAACACGGTGTTTTCTGTGGAATTCCAAAACTCTTGAAAAAGAGTCCCGGAACTCGCCTGGACCGTCAAACGACAGATGGATGGCCCCATATTTCCATATTTGGATGGCCCCATATTTTCCCTGACAAAATCCATTGACAGCGGCTGGCGCCCGTTCGTGGCAAGGTTTTGATTCTGCAGATCGCCCCAAAACAACTCTTCCTTTCAAAAGAAACCACGGTATTATTAAACCATGACTTCAACCATCGACATCACAGCGTTCAATCGCGGAACTGATCCGATTCTGCAGTTCATTACCGTGGATCAGGCTCGGGCGATTGTCCAGTTTCGTGGAGATGCCGCATTGCGGAAGAGGATCGACCAACTTGCTGAACTGGCAAATGAAGGCGAGTTGTCCGAAGAAGAGCGGGCCGAGTACGAAGGTTACGTTCACGCCAACAAATTTGTGGCGATTTTTCAGGCAAAAGCTCGCAAGCTCCTGAGTAACTCCTTGTCATGATCGACGCGGAGACAAGACGGCTGGTCCGGGAACGAGCCGGAAATCGCTGCGAGTATTGCCAACTGCATCAGGACCACTCTCCGCTGGCAACGCTGCAAATCGAACACGTCAATCCTCGAAAACACGGTGGCACTGACGATATCGGGAACCTTGCTCTTGCCTGCATTGACTGCAATCTTTCGAAGTCCAGCAACATCGCGGGACGAGATCCACACTCGGCAGGCATCACCCCCCTCTTTGACCCTCGCCGAGACGTTTGGGTGGATCATTTTCAGTTTGATGGTGCATTTCTGGTGGGCAGAACACCAAAGGGTCGCGCTACCATTGCCGTCCTGAACATGAATTCAGACTACCAACTTGAACTCAGAGCGACTTTGCTTGAGGAGTGAGGTCCACTGCAATGGTCTGATGAATTGGTTGCGATTCGTCGGTCGGCCGGCACATTTTTTCGGATCAGGGTTGAATACGTCAGTGAATAAAAAACAGGCTGTCAGGGACTAAACCATTCGGTGGCGTTGATGCGCTGAAGTTCGCTGTCGATGTCTGTGCCTTCATAAAACGAAAGCCAGCCTTGCAGGGTTTTTGTTTCTCCAGGAGCGCAGTCGGGAAACTTGGGGTCGGCGTGCAGGCAGGGGCAGGGAGCGTTGCCCCAGGCTCGATCGATCGGTGACCACCCCGTGATAATCCAGCGCGTTTTGTCCGGGGTGGCGGCGATTGAGTACCGTCCTTCGAAGCGTTTGTTCTCGTTGGTCTGATCTGCAAAGCCCGCGGCACCTTTCAACATCACGCAGTTCTGAACTCGCAGGTCGCTCAGCGGCTGGTCGGTGCCGTTTTTCAGCCACATGGTCATCCGCACATGATCTCGTTCCGCTTTGGCCGTCGTGCCGAATTCAATGCCGTTGGGAAGTCGCCA
>CAIQIE010000167.1 GCA_903871805.1 uncultured Planctomycetaceae bacterium
CCACGTCTTTACGACATCCGGCCTTGAGCGAAGAATAAGGTGGAAATGATTCGACATGATCGTGTAGCAAAGCAGGTCGATTCCAAACAGCGAAGCCAGCAGTTGCAGTCGCTTTTCAAACCAGCCTTTGCGATGGTCATAGTTCTTACCGGAAAGCGGATCGTTGCCAAACAAATAGCATCTCCGCGTTGTCCGATTCATGACGTGCACAATTGCAGTCTCATCCGGCGAAAACAGATCTCTGCGAATTGTCCGCCCCATAACCATCTCCCTCTCATGCATGGACGGAAATCAGCGTGAATTAAGGGAGAAAAAATACACCACTGCTACGCAGTTTCAAGCGAGAAATTAGTTTGCCCGAGGAACTGGTGTGTTTCCAAAATTCAACACCACATTTAAGTCGGAAAAATCAAAACTCGGCGATTCATGTGGCTGCCACCTACTGCTGGCAATGATTCGAACGGTGTGTCCCCATGGTCCTCCCTTGGAACTTGTCAAATGCAAACCGGAAATGTACCCGAAGCTACCAGCGACCGTGTCCCCAAGTTTCACCTCCCCAAGTTTCACCGCAGTGTCCCCAAGTTGCAGTGTCCCCAAGTTGCAGTGTCCCCAAGTTGCAGTGTCCCCAAGTTGCAAGTTGCAGCTCCCTTTGGGAGCGGTGTTCTGCGGGACTGGCAGCGTAGAAGACACAACCGCGGGCCTTCAGCTCCACGTCCTGCGGATTTTCGCCGTTATGGGGACACACCGCCGTTATGTTCGCCGTTATGGGGACACACGACCTATGTACCAGACAATCTGGATCCGATCGTACAACGCGTAGACACAGCTGGTAAGCCTTTAGCGTGCTAGCCGGCGAGGCTGACCGTCACACCGGCCCGTTTTTCAGGAATTGGACGAAATGGCTGCGGGGAGTCGCTGGAAGACAGGAGTTGCGCCCTCGATTTGTCTGTTGAGATGAAATGTATGCTTTTTCCTCGCCGCCGGACCTGTTAGAATTTTTCTCGAGCAGCAGGCTGGGATTACGTGTTTCCGACCTGCCGGCTGCTTGGGTTCTTCAGGGTTTCAGGGATCACGGCGCAGCCGTGAGAAGTGACTGGCATGAATTGGGATCGACGACTCTGGATTCAGCAGTGTGGGGCCGGGTTCGGGGCTGTCGCGCTCAACGATCTGCTTGCTCGCAGTGTAGCGGCCTGCGACGGTACCGCCAAAGTATCACTTTCAGTCAATCCGCTGGCCTGTCGTCCGGGGCATTTTCCCGGTACGGCGAAGCGGGTGATTTTTGTCTTTATGCATGGCGGGCCGTCGCATGTGGACACCTTCGACTATAAGCCACTTCTGGAGAAGCACCACGGCCAGCCGCTGCCGTACGCAAAACCTCGTATTCAGTTCGCACAAACCGGTAACCTTCTGAAAAGTCCGTGGAAGTTTCGACAGTACGGTCAGTGTGGCGCCTGGGTCAGTGATCTGTTTCCGAACGTAGGGCGTTGTGCAGACGACATCACGTTTGTGAAATCGATTCATGGTTCCAACGAAGCCCATGGGGGTGCGCTCCTGAAAATGAATACCGGTTCGGACACATTTGTGCGGCCGAGTATGGGGGCGTGGATTAGTTACGGGCTGGGGACAGAGAACACCAGTTTGCCGAGTTTTGTGACGATCAATCCGACGCTGGGACATGGCGGTGTCAGAAACTTTGGATCCGCTTTTCTTCCGCCGATCCATCAGGCCACTCGTATTGCCACGTCGCGAGACAATGGTGTGACTCGGGCTCAGATTGCCAATCTGACCAACGGCAATAACTCTTCTCAGCTGCAGAAACTTCAGTTGAAGCTGCTGCGCGAACTGGATGGATTAAGGGAACAGGCTCTGACTGCTGACGCGGTGGGACCTGCTGCTGAACGACTTCCCGCAAGTGCCGATTCCGAATTGCGGGGGCGTATTGATTCATTTGAGCTTGCATTCCGCATGCAGACATCCGGTCCGGAGATCTTTGATCTGAGCGGTGAAACAGAATCCACGCGCAGGCTCTATGGAATCGATCAGGAGCCAACCAGTAACTTTGGGACGCAGTGTCTGCTCGCCCGCAGACTCTCAGAATCCGGCGTGCGATTTGTGCAGGTATCACACGCCTACTGGGATCAGCACTCAGACCTGCAAAAGGAGCATACGCGACTGGCTGCTGAGGTGGACAAGCCGATAGCGGGCCTGCTTCAGGATCTGAAACAACGGGGGCTTCTGGAGGACACACTGCTGATGTGGGGGGCGGAATTCGGAAGAACGCCCACCGCGCAGGGAAATGATGGCCGCGACCACAATCCGCATGCTTTTACCTACTGGTTAGCGGGCGGAGGCGTCCGGGCCGGCATGAGTTATGGCGAATCCGACGAGTTCGGTTTCTATGCCGCAAAAGATAAGGTGCATGTCCATGACCTGCACGCGACTATTCTGCATTTGATGGGACTGGATCACGAACAACTGACCTTTCGCTATGGTGGCCGTGACTTCCGCCTGACAGATGTTGAAGGCCGTGTGATCAAAGAGATCCTCGCCTGAGCAATCGCCGCAACAACAGTCGGGGCAATTACCTTCGCGTAACTTTCATCTCGTCTCTGTTCCTCTGCAGACAATATAGATGCCCCCGTCTTCGCAACGCCTGACGCTGTCGTAACGACCGAAAGATCGCAAACGCGTTGCCGCGCAACTCATGACCTGCAGCGCTGGTTTAGCTGCCCCGCCGGGTGCAGTGATGCGGTGTTATGCATGAGACACGTTCGGAAGTGTTCGGATATGGCAGTGGTGCGGGGTACGAGTAAGTCTCTGTAACAACATCTAATATGAGGATCGGTAAGTCCGGTCTGGGGCAGGCAAGTCACTGGAAATTATACCCTTTCAGACGGCTTCTCAACTTCTGCGTTTTGTGTCGCGACTGAGCCGTCGTAGAAAAGACCGATTTGAAGAGTTCAAAGTTCTGCTAGAATGCCCTCGGAGCTTTATCGGACTATTTTCAAGGGGAGAGTGACTGCATGCGATTGTTTCCAGGACAGCTTCTTTGTGTGGTACTGTGTACCGGAATGCCTTTGCTGGCACAGGATTTGGAGCCTGTGCGTGTTGTGGAAGGCATTTCCGAGTATCGTCTGGATAATGGTCTGCAGGTCTTGTTGTTCCCCGACGTATCCAGTCCAAAGGTCACCGTCAATCTGACTATTTTTGTAGGCTCGCGTCACGAGGGCTACGGTGAAGCGGGAATGGCCCATTTGCTGGAGCACATGCTTTTCAAGGGCACGCCGACGTACCCGGACATTCCAGCGGAACTGCAGAAGCGTGGCGCGGATTTCAACGGAACGACATGGCTGGATCGCACGAACTATTTTGAAACGCTCCCGGCGGGTGACGAATCGCTGGATTTTGCGTTGAAGATGGAAGCGGACCGGATGGTGAACAGCTTTGTCCGGGCGGAGGACCTGGCCTCAGAAATGACGGTTGTTCGCAATGAATTTGAACGCGGTGAGAACAGTCCGCAGCGGGTTCTGATGCAGCGGGTGATGGCAGCTGCCTTTGAATGGCACAATTATGGTCGTTCCACGATTGGCAACCGCGCCGACATTGAGCGTGTGCCGGTGGAGAATCTTCGCCGTTTTTACCGTCGATTCTATCAGCCTGACAATGCAATGCTGATCATCGCCGGAAAGTTTGATGGTGCAAAGGCATTGTCGCTGACACAAAAGTATTTTGGATCGCTGCCGAAGCCGGATCGCGAACTGGATCGCACCTACACGGAAGAACCGGCGCAGGATGGCGAACGCCTGGTGACGGTACGCAGGGTTGGAGATCTGCCGATTGCGAATGTGATGTATCACATTCCAGCGGGACCGCATGCGGACTACGCTGCCGTTGATGTTTTGGCTTCGGTAATGGCCAGTGAACCGTCCGGGCGTTTGTATGAAAGCCTTGTAAAACGAAAAATCGCGGCTTCGTCTTTTGGATTTTCCTTTGGACTGCATGACCCCGGTGCGCTGATGTTTGGAGCGGAGGCATCTGCTGGTACGGATGCAAACACGTTGCTGCAGGGATTGGTTGAGTCTGTCGAATCAGCCTCAGAGACACCGTTTACCGTGGAAGAAGTGGATCGGGCAAAGGCCGAATTGCTGAAGGAACGCGAACTACAGATGACAAATTCTCAGTCCGTCGCGATAGAACTGAGTGAATGGTCGGCGCAGGGGGACTGGCGTCTGTTCTTTCTGCATCGCGATCGTCTAGAGGCCGTGAGCCCGGAAGATGTGGTTCGAGTAGCAAAGGCCTACCTCGTCCGAAATAATCGCACAGCCGGGGTGTTTGAGCCCACGAAATCACAGGAACGTTCCCAGGTGCCGGCAACACCGGACCTTGCCGAACTTTTGAAGGAGTACAAAGGCCGTGCGGCCGTTTCCAGCGGGGAAGAGTTTGATGCCAGTCCGCTGGCGATCGAGAAGAAGCTGGTTCGTTCCAGGCTGCCGTCCGGAATTAAAACCACTCTGCTTCCCAGAAAGACACGCGGTAGTCTGGTCACGATGAGGCTGAATCTGCGGTACGGAAATCTGGACTCGCTGCAGGGGCTGGGGCTGGCGGCCGAACTGCTTCCGGCATTGCTGGATCGTGGGACAGGTGACCGAACACGACAGCAGATCGCTGACGAGTTGAATAATTATCGCGCGAGGGTCAGTTTCAGCGGCACGCCGGGCACGTTGGCGGTGACCGTACAGACCAACCGAGAGAATCTGCTGCCGGTGCTGAATCTGGTGCGTGATATGCTTCGCAATCCTGCCTTCCCGGCTGAAGAAATGGAGTTATTGCGAGCCGAACAGATCGCGGCGTTAAGTCAGCAGGTCACTGATCCGGTGGCAATTGCATTTTCCGAGGCGACTCGAAAAATTTCTCCCTATGCCGAGAATGATCCACGATTTGAAGCAACGCTGCCGGAACAGATTGAACGTCTGAGGGCTGTCAAAGTGGAACAGGTGCGAGACATTCATTCGCGATTACTTGCGTCTGCAGTGGGAGAGTTGACGCTGTTGGGTGATTTTGATTCGGAGGCGGTTGTCAGCGAAGTGTCAAAGCTCACGGAAGACTGGAAATCTGATGTCTCTTTCTCACGAATTCCCCGGGTGCATGTCAATAATCTCAAGGGGAGTACAGAGACAGTCAAAACTCCTGACAAAGCCAATGCGGCGTATATTGCCATGATGACGCTTCCGCTGCGGGATGACCATCCGGATTACGCAGGGCTTGCTATCGGTAATTTCATTCTGGGCAGCGGCGGATTGAACTCCCGCCTGGGAGATCGCGTGCGTCAGAAGGATGGATTGTCGTACACGATTCAGTCCGGCCTGCAGCCTTCTGCGATCGATGAAAGAACAGCCTTCTTTATTTTTGCGATCTCCAATCCAGAGAACTCACCCAAAGTCAATGCGGCCATTCAGGAAGAATTGAAGCGACTGCTGACGGACGGAATCACCCAGGAAGAGCTGGATGCTGCGAAGACGGGTTACCTGCAGGAGCAGCAGGTCAGTCGCAGTAGTGACGCGGCGCTTGCACAGATGCTGGAGTCGTATGCTTTTATTGGCCGTGACATGGCCAGGGTCGCTGCATTTGAAGACCAGATCAGGAATCTGACGGTTGAGGAGGTCAACATGGCTCTACGCCGCCATTTGGATCCGGAAAGATTGTTTATCGTGCTGGCGGGGGACTTCAAATAGTCGGGATTGCTCTGAGCGTGGTTGTTGACGTGCAACAGCAATGTTCAGAAAATTCCGCTGAAAATCCTTATCCGGCCTTTACCATTGCAGTACGATACGGGGCATGTGAACCATTCTGGTTCGCATTCCCCGTATTCATGTTTACGTGTGCGACGTAGTTATGACACAGTCTGTCTCCGGCGGTGAGGCCTCCAGCGAATTATCCACAGACGGAAACGCCTATCTGTTGACCTGGGACGGTACTACATGGCGGGACGCGGTGCGTCTTCGTCAGGGGCACGTGACGACCATAGGGCGATCAACCAACAATCGGGTGGTGCTTCAGGACGATTCCTGCAGTCGCAACCACTGTGAGTTATTTTTCAATGACGGGGAATGGAGATTACGGGATCTGGGCAGTCGTAACGGAACGCTGGTTCAGGATCGTCGGGTGTCTGGTGACGTTCCGCTCGCGACGGGGGACATTATCAGCATTGGCGAGTGTCGCCTTGGATTTACGATCAGTCTTGGTGGTACGTTACCTGCTCCACAGGGAGCATCATTGTCTGCAGACCGAGCGACATCTCCGACGCAAACGGCTGTTAAGCCGTCAGAGCCTGTCCCCAGCATTCTCCACAGCGCCCGTATTCCGGAATTCCTTTCCGCTGGTGACGCTCGAAAGGAACGATCAGCGGAGCTGGCAAGGCTATACCGTCTCGGACTGGAGATGGGGGCATCCGAATCGAGGCAGAAATTGACGGATGTGGTACTTGCCAGTTTGACACGTGAAACTGTCGCCGGAATTTCGGCGATCCTGCTGTCGAGGGAAGGCGCCGACGCACGACCTGCTCCTTCGGATCTGGTGCTCTCGGGGTGGCACAGTCAACGGGATCTTCCCTATCGGCGGGTGTCGGACAATCTTTCCAGAGTCGTGCTTTCCAGACGCGAGGCGATACTGGCGCGAGATGTTCCGGATGATCGCCAGTTGTCTGTTTTCGACAGTTTGGGTGAGATGAAGGCGTTAAGTGTGATTTGTGCGCCGATTCAGACAGCCGATCGGGTGCTCGGCCTGATCCATCTCTATTCCAGCAATCCCGACAATCCACTTGATCGGGACGATCTGGAATTCACTCTGGCGGTAGCTGGTCAGCTGGCACTGGCTCTGCACAGTCTGCAGCAGCGTGATAAACTGCAGACAGGTCTTGCCAAAGTCCGTTCAGCGAATGAGGTGCTGCGAAGTCAGTTGTCCCAGGAACGTTCGCTGATCGGAGACACGACAGGGATGAAGGAGCTTCGTGAAAGGCTGGAGTTGATTGCAGAGACCGATGCGAATGTGCTGATTCGGGGAGAGAGTGGTTGCGGCAAAGAACTGATTGCTCGCAGCATCCACGAAAAAAGCCCGCGTCATGATGGGCCGTTTGTCTGCATCAACTGTGCCGCTCTGAACGAGAGTCTGCTGGAGAGCGAGCTGTTTGGTCACGAAAAGGGCGCTTTTACGGGAGCGGTCGACAGAAAGCCCGGACGGTTTGAGCAGGCTGACGGAGGCACGTTGTTTCTGGATGAAGTCGGCGAAATGAGCCCCGCGATTCAGGCAAAATTCCTGCGGGTACTTGAAGGCTACCCGTTTGAACGAATCGGCGGACGGAAACCAATTCAGGTGAATGTCAGAATTGTCGCAGCCACAAATCGCGATCTGGAAGAAGCTGTCGAAGATGGCGACTTCCGTAAGGATCTCTACTTTCGACTGCAGGTCGCTGAAATAACCGCACCGCCGCTGCGTGATCGAAAAGACGACATTGAGTTACTGGCAAAGTCTTTTCTCTATCGCTTTGTTCAGAAGACAGGGCGGGTGATCACGGGATTTACCGAAGAGGCCATGCAAAAACTGCGAGACTACCATTGGCCCGGTAACGTACGAGAACTTCAGAACACCATTGAACGCACCGTGATTCTGTGCCGGAATGAGGTTGTTCGGGGAAGTGACATTCAGTTGTCGGGATTATCACAAAGACCGGCTCCTACAGCGTCAACAAAGGAACTGTCCGCCGACTATCGTGAGTTATCACTTGCGGATATTGAGCAGGAGCACATTCTGAAGACACTGGAACATACAGCCTGGAACAAATCACGCTCAGCCCAGATCCTGGGAATTGAACGGTCGACACTGGATCGAAAACTGAAGCGATTTCACGTTCCGCGTCCATTGACAGACTAGGCAGAGATACCCTTCGCCAGGCACATGGAAGCCTGGAATCAGCCTGTGGTGTCTTCTATGGGATCAAGATCTTTCAGTCTGGTTCGCAAAGTCGCTCGGTCCATTCCCAGCACTCTTGCAGCCGCCGTTCTGTTGTGTCCTGTCTGCCTCATAACAGCCGGAATCAGACTTCCCTCAAGCAGTCGAACGGCCGTTTCGTACAGATCTGTTGTCGGAGACTGCATTTGCTGTGCTACCCATTTTTCGATCGCATCCGTGATCAGGCTTCCTGCCTTTTCACCAGCATCCGGGAATGGTTCCCGGACCGGCAAATGCTCTGGTCGCAGAGTCTGCCCCCGGCACATAACAACTGCATGATCCACGGCATTTCGAAGCTGCCTGACGTTGCCTGACCAGTGCTGGACGCACAGGGCATCCGAGAACTGCGGGCTGACCGTGCGTGGCCTGAGTGATTCCGGGAGTTGCCGAAGAAAGTAATCCAGAAGAACAGGGATATCCGCTGAGCGATCACGAAGCGGCGGCATGTGGACGGTGAACGCACTGAGACGGTGATAGAGATCTTCCCGAAAAGTTCCGGCTGCGATCATCTCGCGAATATTTCTGTGGGTGGCTGCGATAAAACGGGCTGAGGTGACACGTTCTTCTCCAGTGCCCACTGGCGAAAATCGTCGACTTTCCAGAACCCGCAGGAGCTTGACCTGTACAGAAACAGGTGTGTCAGCAATTTCATCAAGAAACAGTGTTCCATTTTCCGCAGCCTCAAACAAGCCCCTGCGGTTTTCATCAGCCCCGGTAAATGCGCCCCGGACATGTCCGAACAACTCGCTTTCAATCAGTGCAGGATTCAGGGACGCAGGACAAACGGGAATAAAAGGCCCTGCAGCGACGGCACTATGATTATGAATCGCTCGTGCAGCCAGTTCTTTTCCGGTGCCCGTTTCGCCCAGCAGCAGGACCGGAAACGGCGTTGGAGCGATCAGTGCGATTTGTCTGTAAACAGCCTGCATGGCCGGGCAATGCCCAACCAGCCCGGATTCGGGAAGCGTTCCATTTTCGGGAGTCATACCTTCATGACCGGACAAGGCACGCTGGACCACCGCGGCGAAGGAATTCAGATCAAACGGCTTGACCAGGTACTCAAATGCGCCCCCGGAGAAAGCTCTCGCTGCAGTAGGAAGGTCTCCAAATGCCGTCATCACAATGACCGGGACGTCTTTCAGCCTGTCACGAAACTCCTGAAGCGCTGCAAGCCCGTCTGCTCCTGGAAGTCGGACATCAACGACGATCACTTCCGGCTGAAATACAGCCAGTCGTTCGCGAGCCTGTTCCAGAGAGCCCGCAATGCGAACCTGGTGCCCGGCATCCGAAAGCACCTCCGTTAGACTCCAGCAGAGTGCTGGCTCATCATCAACAATCAGGATCCGGCTCATTCGGCTTTTACGTCCACTCTCTGCCACGGAAGGCTGAGTTCCATCATGGTCCATCCGTCCATGCGTCGCCAGCTGACTGTGCCGCCATGGTCCTGAGCAATTGCATTCACAATTGCCAGCCCAAGTCCAACACCCTCCGGCTTGGTGGTCACGAACGATTCCAGCATGCGGTCTGCCACTTCCGGCGACGGACCAGCCCCATTATCAGACACTTTTATCAGTACTTTGTTCTCTGCTGCCGTCAGATGAACCTGAATTTTGCCCTGATGTCCGGCGGCATCAATCGCATTCTGCAGCAGGTTTACCACCGCAGCCCTTAATCCGTCCCGAATCCCGAAAACGTTGACGTCCTCACATAATCGAGACTGCTCAAGGCTGACATCATGATGTTCCATCGACGGAGACACAAGCTCAAGACATTCCCGAACAACATCCGAAATCACGCACGATGTTCGGATTCCTTCGGCACGACGGCCAAGTGAAAGCAGTCCCCTGACTTCAGTTTCCAGCCGTTTCAGCTGCTTCTCCATGATCAGCATCGATCGGTCAGACCTGGCGCTGCAGCGATTCTGGTGCACCTGCAGGGCCAGTGAGATTCCTGCGATCCCATTCCTGAACTGATGAGCAAATCCGGAGGCCAGCTGAGCAATCCACTGTTCTCGCTCTGCCTGAAGGACTCTGGACTGCAGTTCGGCAAGTTGTTCGCCAAGTTTCGTCACGTCATAGATCAGCGCGGAGAGCTCATCTCCCCCGGACTCAGGAAACGACTCGCCAGATCCTTCATCACGAAGTCTCCCCTGAGCAATCCCCGAAACCCGAGTCTGAATCTGCCGCAGGCGATTTGTCCAGTTTCCTGTCAGGGCTACCAGCCATGGAAGCACCGCCAGTAACGCTGCCGCACCGATTGCCACCGGAGGCCAGGCGGCGTTCCACCGCGTCTCATCCAGCACGCGCTGCGATGTCAGTGTCACAATTCGATATTGAGGTGCCCAGCGGGAGACCGCAGTGCGCACCTGATAAACGTCTCCCACGCTCTGAAACTCAGAGACCAGAGCGGAGTCCGTTTCTGCTGAGGGCTGAAGCCGCAGATACTCCTCCAGCCCTGACGGTGCCCGCGACATAGACTGATCGACAATTTTGGAGGCAGCAGGATTCCAGACGACGATGTCCAGTCCCGTCAGACCGGCCATTTGCTTCAGGACGCTTCCAGAAAGTGGAAACGCCGCTTCCTCAAGAACTCGAGCAACCTCCAATTGACGACGCTGAATACCAGCCAGACTTCCTGACGACTGCAACCACGCAGACAGCCCCGAAATACAGGCCGTCACCACAAAGCACCCCGCCAGCAGGGGCAGAATCAACTGGCGACGAATTGAGCGACCGGACGACATTCTGCCTCCAACTGCCATCGGCTCTCCACTGCACGTCGAAAATTCAGACGCTGAGTCCCGTCAGCCCTGCCGCCTGCGCATCTGGAAAATGCCGGTCTCTGGCCTGGGGTCACCAGTTCCGATGACTGTTGCCAGCCTTGCTCCGTCGTGATTTTCCGGGAACGTTCATGGTGCTGCAGTGAACGTTGCCAGAACCTTTGCATCGGCAGCATTCCACACTCGGACAGTTCCATCCTCGCCACCAGAAACGACGATTGCACCATCCGATGTTGCTGCGGCTCGATAGACATAATCCGTGTTGCCAGGAAATTCGCGGGCCGGATTGCCGTTGGACGGGGTATGGAAAAAGACTCGTTTGTCACCGCTACTGCTGACAATTGTGTCCTGTAGCCCCACGTACTGCAATGACGTGACCTGCCGTGTGTAGGTACTGATTGTTCGCGCCTGCTCGCCAGTTTCGGCATTCCAGATTTTGATCGCGTTGTCCGCGCCCGCGCTGGCCAGAGTAGTCCGGTCTGATTTCCAGGAGACGTCCATGACATGATGGGTATGTCCCTCGAAGGCACGGACAAACTCTCCGGACGCCACATCAAACACCTTCACAAATTTATCAGCAGCGGCAGAGGCCATCAGCTTTCCGTCTGCCGAAAATTCAATTCCATAGACCGTGTCACTGTGCGCGTCGGGAAACTGTCTGACAAGACTTCCATCCGCAGTGTTCCACAAAGTCAGCTGACCAGACCGTGAAGCCTCACCACCCCCCGCTGCCAGCAATGCTCCGTCCGGTGAAAATGCCAGTGACAGGACACGGTCTACAAAGACCGATTCACCCCCGTCTTCTGAACCAATTGAACGCAGCAATTGCCAATCGGGAAACACCGGACGAGCAACCAGTCGACCGTCGTCGGTCTGCAGCAGCACACTCAGGCCTGCAAGCCGGATGGTTTTTACAGGACTTCCAACGGCTGTCCCATCGAGAACATCCACAGCAGCGCCGGTTGCGGCATTCCAGATGCGAATCGTGCCGGATGCATCGACTGTGACGGCAAACCGTCCATCAGTCGTTAGTCCGGCATATGCTGCAGCGACCGTTGCTGCAGCAGGCGTTTTTCTTTCTTCGATCACTGCGGACGCTGCGGTTGCTTCAGATACGGCAGCCTCATGCTGTGACTTGCGTTCTGCTACGCGTTTTTCAGCACGTGCAATCGCCTGTATCGCAAAGTCGACTGATTTCTTCGCAGTATTCAGATCAGAGTCAGCCTTGGCGAGCACATCCTTTGCGGCCGCTTCTGCCTTTTCCGCTTCGGACACAGCCGTTTTCAGTGCGGCATCGTCCGGTGTTCCTTCAAGTGCTTTTTTTGCTTCTGCTGTCTTTGCCGCAGCAGCGTCAAATTTGGCTTTCGCATCCGCCTGAACAGGGGTTTGCTTCTCTACGTCCGCTTTGGCCTTCGTCTCCGCTTCTTTCTGCGCTGTGACTTCTTTCTCAGATTCGTCGATCTGCCCCTTAAGCACTCCGACGCGTGAATCCAGAACTGACTTTCGATACTCAGCGGCCTTCAATGATTTCTGGCCCACCAAATTCGCAGTCAAAGGGGCAATTTCGCGATTTTCCTTTGTGGACCAAAGCGATGCAGTAACGCCTCCAAAGACAAAAACGGCGCGTTCTGAAGTTGCATGGACGTCCAAAGAAGAGATGTCTGCCGGAGTCTCAAAGCGACTCACCTGGCTGCCATCCTCCGCCTTCCAGATCTGAACCGTGCGGTTCCCCGCCACCGTCAGCAGTTGTACACCGCGTCCTGACAGTCGGGTGATGGCACCCGCATCGGACTTCAGTTCCGAAACGATACTGACAACCCCGGTCTCAGCCGCAATAGAAAGCAGGCGGACCGTTCCATCAGCCAGCAGGGCCGCAATGCGACCTCCGGCCAATTCGCTGCTCAATGCGGTGACTGCTGCGGGCATCGGTTCTGTTGTATGAACGCGCTGAAGGTCCGCACCTTTGACGACGCTGAGTTTCTGATCGGCTGTCGCGGCAATAATCCATTTTGGTTCGGTAAGAAACGCTGTCAACGCCGACACCGCCTGGCCATCCAGGGCTACGACACCGCGTTCAGCACCACTGACAGGATTAACGACAACCAGCCCTCGTCCGGCAGTTGCCAGAATCACCTCGGCGCCATCGCCAGTGGACTCCCATGCCTGAACGTCTGCCGGTACGGTCCATGCGCCATTAATCTGTGCGGAATTTCGCCCCCAGAGTTTCACGTTGCGATAACCGGACGTTGCGATGATGGGTTCGTTCGGGTGAAAGGCAATGGCGTGTACGAAGTCATGGTGGGCTGCTCCAACCGGCCCTTTTGTCGCTGAAGAAACGATGGCCGCATCGACAAGAGTAGCCGGCTCGTCCTGCCTGGCCATATCGTAGACTGTGACGTGATTTGCGCGTCCAGCCGCAACAAATCTCCCCGAAGGATCGATATCGAGAGAATAGACGCCCTGCAGTCGCGAATTGATCGGCTGCCAGTTCATGGCCTTCGCGGTCGTGCTTCCGACCTTTGCGCCTTCGACGATCCACTGTTTCAGAATTGCCAGTTCCTTTGGTGACAGAGCTTTTGCCTGACGGTCGTTGGGTAGCGGTGGCATCACGGGTTCGGCGCCACGGCGAGACAGTGTGTACAGCAGGCTTTCATCCGGCTTCCCCGGAACCACAACGGCACTGCTGCCTTCGCTCTTCAGCATCGCGTCCAGAGATTCCAGAATCACGCTGCCTTCGCTGGTGGTAACATTATGACAGGCCACGCAGTTTGCCTGTAGAATTGGTCGAACGTCTTTTTCAAACTCGGCCGGACGTCCTAATCCCGCTTCTTCTTCGGCCACTGGCTTCAATTCGTCAGCGAAGACGGCGGACAATAGCAGATTCAGAAACAGCAAAGACATGACTTGCCTGACCATAATGCTCACCGTGATTCCAGCTCCGCCGGGGTTCCGGCGGCAGGTTATTGTCTTCAATTCCCGGGTCTTCTGACCCTCAATATGGATTCTGTGAATCAGTCAGGTTGAATTGACATGATCCGCAGCACAGAGTGGCCTTCAGGGAGTGTTCCCCAGGGCCATTTCCAGTTAAGACTACTCGACCACCTTGATTGCCACCGGTGCGTCTGTTGATGCCGATCTGCCATCCACGTCCCCTGTGGCTCGAATCACAGCGTTGGCAATATCCCCGGGAGTCGCATCAGCAGCGGCAATAATTGTCAGCGTTGCTTCTGATTGGTCTGCCGAAAGATCTACCGGATCCGCCTTAACCGCAGAAACTCCTTCCGGCAGAACCAGATGCAGTTTCATTGCACCCGCGAAATTATTCTTTCGTGTCACCGTCACTTTTGCAGCAACCGAGGCACCACGTTTAATCATGCCATTCTCAGGAAGGGCCGCAGCCACCTTTGCCGGGGCAGCATGCACTCGCACAACAATGGCACCTGAGACCACTCGGACGTTCACGTTGTTGGGCTTTGTGGCCTCTTCAGCCTTTTTCAGGGCTTCATCAGCAGCCGCCTTTGATGCCTTTGCCGCTTCCACTTCCTTCGTCACTGTGGCGAGCATCGTCTGAGCTGTTTCAACATCTTTGGTTCTGGCAATCACCTCGGCTTCTGCAGTGGTTTTTTCCTGAGCCTTTGCCGCTTCGAGTGCCTTGACAACGCCGGCTTCTTTGGCGACTGCCGCAGCTGCTGCTGTCAGCTGTTCAACTTTTCCGGCTGCTGCTTCAAGAACTCCGGCCGCTTCCTTCAAAGCAACCAACGCTGCTGTCAGCTCTTCCGGAGCCGTCCCGGGTGCCGCCTTGACCGCGGCCACCTGTGCCTGTGCCCTGGTAACAGCCTCCAGTGAAGCGGTCTGCTCAGCAACCGCTTTTGTGAAGTCATCACGAAGCTTTTGCTGCTGGATGGTGTAGGCAGCAAGCTCATCGACCAGTTTTTTGACCTGTTCTGTGAGCGTGACCACCTTCTGCTGCTGCTCCTTTAGTGCCGCATCGGCCGTCATGACGTTTGTTTGACCTGCCGTCACAGCCGCTTCTGCTTCCATCACGCGAACCTTTGCTCGCTCTGCGAGCCATGGATTCCGTCGATACGGTACCGCTGATGTACCCTGAATGAGCAGCGTGGTACTCAGAACAGGAGCCTTTTCTTTGAAGAAGATCCGAGCGAGAGCACTGTCCTGTCCTGGTTCAATTGCAAAAGCCGGAGCGTCAATTTCCCCAGGAACATTGTAAAAGCTCAAATCCACCTTGCCATCGAATCCATTGCGTTTAACCAGTCGAACAGGAATCAGCAACTGCTGATCCTGACTGTAGTCTGCGGCTGCGATGTCCGTCACAATCGAAAACGGCTCATCGTCTTTCATAACACCGACGACAAGCGAGTCTGCCAGTCGGGCCGTCCGAGGCAAGCCATTGATGGTGTCATGCACAAGAGTTGCCGTTGTGGCCTGCCTTTTGAGCACCGCCTCACCCGTCCCACTGGTTCCTTCAATGGACACTGGCACCAATTGCTCCGATGCATCCGCAGCGGCCGTCAGTACCAGTTTCGCTACGTTCTGTCCGGCACCAATCACCGACGGACGGCAGGTGATACCAGTCGGCAGCATGGCGACATTCAGATCGATGGCCTCATTGTGACCGTCTCGGCGATAGGCATACACCGTCAACTCGTAGCTGCCTCCCTTGCGAAGACTGACAGCGCCGCTGGTTGCCGGGGCCTTGCCATCAGCGGAGGGAAAAGCATCGAACACGACAAGTGAGTAGTCTGGCGTGGGTTTTCTGATGCTGAGACGATACTGCAGGCGGGCGTCGCCGCGAGCATCGCCGTAACGGTCTCGCACACGAACGCGGTAGCTTCCATCTTCCGGAACGTCCAGACGGAACGTCGGATCGTCACTGAGTGTTGGCAGATCAGCTCCCCCTGGATTCTGTCGGTCATCGTCTTCTGTCGCAACGCGTGAAAACGTGACTGTCCCATCGGCGGCGGTATTAATTCGCTCTACCAAAAGCAGTGGATCGGCAATTGACCCCAACCGCTGCGCATAAATTTCCAGGACCCAGGCGTCCCCCTTTTTTGCTTCAAATCGGTAGATGTCTTCATCACCGCGTTCAGCGAAGGCCCCGCTGACATCTGCGGGCAGCACAACGGGCTGTTCAGGACTGCTGGAGTCTTCAGGAACAGGTGCTGTCAAACTTTTGCCAAGCCGAATCAGACCGCCGTCAAGTCCGTTCCACCAGAACGAGTCAGCGAACGCAGCAGTCACACCGGCGCCAATCGGTCGAACCCCGGTAGCCGGATCAATAGTGACTGCCTGACGGTAAACAATCTGCCCGGCAAGCTTCAGGTCTGTTGGTTGCCCGCCCGGCAGGTTTCTTCCATAAACAGAAACCTCAGTCGGAGCACCAGCGTTGACAAACGCCGGGCTGACCCAATCGATCAGCGGACGAGAATCAAGCACCAGTCGGTAAACAAACTGATCCCCGCCACTGTAAACCGCATCCTGGACACGCAGCACGTACTCTTCGTCCGCCGCTGCCGTGTGAACTATATCCGCTTCCTGAGTAAAAATTCGACGTGACTCGGCAACACGCCGCCCCGCAGCATTGAACAGCTGCAGTAACGGCTGCACCGGGGAATCCAGTTTTGCCGCTTCCGAACGAATGACCAGTGTTTGACCAGCCTTCAGGGCCACACGGAAAAAATCGACATCCGTGGCACCATTGGCGCGTGCGTTCACTGCGCTGCCGAGGTTTACCTGGGTCGCCTGAGCGACCGCGTTATTGGGTTCGACTTCCGCAAGTTCCGGCAGAGAATCAATCCGAAACAGACGTGGATTGCTGATGCCGAACAGACCACGAACGCGAGCATCGTAAAGCCCCGGGGGGACGTCGGCTGACACGGTAACAGTGAAAGTATTTGCGACAGGATTTCCTGCTGCATCCTTCTTCTGAACGGCCGTGATCCCCGGATGACTGAAAGTCATCTGGTCCACTTCATCCAGGTCCGCTCCTCCACCGACCGCAACGTCGACAGAAACGCCGCGCTGTGCGCCAGGCGGAAAAATCGATGTGATACGCGTTTGAGGAAGCTGTGCCTCCACGGATGCCGTGAAACACAGGGCTGTGAAGAGACAGAAAAGTCTGTTTCCGGTCATGAAGCGGGTTCCGGAGAAAATGTAATGACAAAAGCTAATTACAAAGTTGGCGGGAATGCAGCAGGAAGACGACAGCTAAGGCGGGACGAATTCTCTGAAACCCTGGCACCATTGTCAGATGGCTGAAGTAACCGAGCAGCACATCTGCGGGAATGAACCCTGGACGGCGGAACAAAAAACAACGAACACTCATGTTCAAATTCAACTCTGCCAGGTGCATCGTAAGCAGTCAGGCGGATTCAGTTGGGTACAGCGAACTGCACCATCCGGCATGCCTTGTTCGACTGACCTAAATTCCCTGCGTGAGATCATGATGGACTGGCGGACTGTTGGCAGGGATATGGTAGATTTGGGGGGCGTGCCGAAAACCATCGGCACGCCCTTAGTACCCATCGCTGCCGCCTGCTCAGTGATTAAACTGAAACTCTTTCGTGTTAATCAGCGCCCAGACGATGTCTTCGAACCCACGCCGCGGGTTCTCTGTATGACGCTTTAGGTAGCTGACAGCCACCTCCAGCTCATCGGCCGCTGGTTCGCGAGAAAATACCCAACGGTAAATCTCTCGAACCTTATCGTCGGTGGACCGGTTCGCGTCCGTGGCCAGCTTCGCCGTTCGGGCTCCATCGCGCGCGATTTTGTCCTGAATCTCGCGACCATTCAGCAGGTGCAGACTTTGGGCAAGATTCGCGTCTGTGCTTCTTTCGCACTCGCATGCGGTATCTCCCTTCGGCTGGCCAAACACCTGGAGGAAGTAGGTAGCACTGGACGCATCGGCCAACTGCATAGCGCGAGTCCCGGCGGGCATACCACCAAAGTTCTCACTGGTTTCCGTTACCTGATGGAACGCATCATACAACACCTCTGCACTTAGACGCCTTGGATAGTATCGCGAGAAGTTCTGCTTGTCGCTGGCGTTGTAGTCATTTGGCAGTGCACTGAGCTGATAGGTTCTGGAGCGACAGATCGTGCGAACCAGATCCTTCAGATCATAACCGGATTCGGTGAAATGCTTTGCGAGTCCATTCAGGAGTTCCGGATTGGCCGGTGGATTGGTTGCCCGCATGTCGTCTTCCGGCTCTACGATGCCGCGGCTGAAGAAGTGTTTCCAGTAACGGTTGACCACGGACTTGGCAAAGAACGGATTTTTGGCATCCGTCATCCAGTCTGCCAGACGCACGCGTGGGTCCTGATCAGCGGCAACGTCGTAGGCTGCGTCAGCTCCCAATCCCGTCGGTTTAATAGCCTTTCCTGAACGAGGGTTGCTGGAAGTTGCAACCCCTTCGTTATGGAAGACTCGCCGATCTCGCATGTTTCCACTGGCGTTGGGAATGACTTTCTTTCCCACGCGACTGTAAAACGCAGCCATGCCATAGTAATCGTCCTGGCTCCATTTCTCAAACGGATGATGATGGCAGCGTGCGCACTGAATTCTGAGCCCCAGAAAAAGCTGTGCCGTATCTTCAACCTGCTCTTCAACGCTGTCTACATCTCGATACCACGTTACCGCCGGATTGATCTGTGGATCACCGGAAGCAGTCACGATGTCGCGTACGAACTGGTCGTATGGCTTGTTGTCGTAAATCTGATCCCAGATCCAGCGGTGGAATAGCATGGTGCCCGGACCATCTTCGCCACCTTCTTTGCGGTTACGCAGCACAAAGTTCCATTTGTTGGCAAAGTGATCGGCGTAGGCCGTGCTGTCCAGCAGCCGATCAATGTACCTGTCGCGTTTGTCGGCGGACGTATCCGCAAGAAATACGCGAACCTCGTCCTCAGATGGTAAAATCCCAGCGATATCAAGAGAAACACGCCGCAGAAACGTGGCGTCATCGCAAACGTCCGACGCTGGAATTCCCAGTTGTCGAAGTTTACCAAACACGGCAGTGTCAACGACGTTTACTGCTTCCGGCATATGGGACGTGTCGGCTCCCAGCGGAATTGTCGCACGGAACGTGGCAACCTGCCCCTGATAACGAGCCATGATGGCCACTTCACCGGACAGATCAAGAGTACTGACGAGGCCAGTGACCGAGGATTCTGCCAGTTCGGCCTCGTTAGGCTCAAACAAAGCCATTCGAGTCACGTCTTCCGTGGTTCCGTCGCTATACGCGGCGATCACGGCAATCTGCTGTTTGGAATTTCTCGCGAGAGTCTGGGTTTCAGGCACACAGTGAATGGCGACGACCGAGGCGTCTGTCTCCGCGCCGTAGGGCATCCCCTGCTCAATCCACTGGACCAACAGGTTGTACTCGTAACTGCCCTGATCCATGCGTTTGCCACCACCATGCGGACTTTGACCCACTGCCTTTTTCAGCAGCAGGCTTTCTTCAGGCATTCCCGGAAAAATCCGTCGGCCTCGGGATTCTTTGCGAAGAAACTCAAAGTCGTCTTCCGGGTAAAAACCCAGCAGCGAAAGCCGAAAGCCGTTCTGGCCACCGGACTTTCCGTGGCAACCGCCCCCATTGCATCCCAGCTTGGTGAAGATCGGTACGACCTGATTGCGAAAATTGATGGGCAGCGGATTGGCAAATCCACTGACTGACACATCGAGGGTCGACGACTTATCGCCCAGTGTCGCTGTGACTTTGACATTTCCATCCGCCCCGGGAATCGCCATCCCCGTGGGATCGACAGACAGCACTGCCGCATCGGAAATCGTCCAGGTCACTTCACGGGTGACATCCTGAACCGACCCATCCTCATTGAAGGCCGTGACAATTAGTTGCTGGCGTGCATCGCGACTGCGGATCACAACGCGGCCCTCTGTCGCAGGCCCCGTTTCCAGCCGAGCCACTCCTGCTTCGGCGAAACCGCCGATCGACAGCAGGACAACAGACATCGTAAAAAATCGAGCGAACATCATGAGATCACTCCTGCCTGGAGGGCGACGCCGACATCATGTCGACTTTCGGGTTGGTGAAGTTCAGACTGCAAACGCTGACGTTTGAATGAGGTTTCGTTCAGTCTTAACGGATGGATTTATGTGCAGGCTATTTGCTGGGGCGCAAGAGTCAAGTGCTGAATCAGACTTACTTCATCACCGGGCGTGGCATTTCAGAAACATCCCATTTTTCTGTTGACAAACAGATGCAGCGTTGAACTTGCGCGCCGAATGGCCTGTTACACAGAGTTTTCTTCGGCTCTGGGGGCGATCCCTGACCATTCGCACCCCTCCACTGAAGGGTTTTAGGTGGCAAAACCAGACATCGCGTGGCGTTTGTCACTACATTTTCTCTGATCAGAGAAGCCAAAACTGTCGGATTTCGTTCCGGCGCGGCTGTGCATTCAGCGATGAAGCACACTGCCACGCTGTCCTTAAAGCAGATTTGAATTCAGAGAATTTCGTGTCATGGATTTCTGAATTTCTTCGGTTCCGTTGCTTTTTCGGCCCCGGACCTACGACAATAGGGAAAGAGAGAAAAAAAAGAAGGCCCCTCAGGCTACCCGCACGAGTAAAGATTCCCCGCAGCGGTCAAAGGCGTGGGGCCGCTGTGATACTCATCCTGCCGAAGTCCAAATCCAACCCGATCTTCCAGAACACCCCCTCCTCTGCAACGTGGTGGTCCATGATTCGTCTTTGCT
This sequence comes from uncultured Planctomycetaceae bacterium, assembly GCA_903871805.1. Taxonomy (GTDB): domain Bacteria; phylum Planctomycetota; class Planctomycetia; order Planctomycetales; family Planctomycetaceae; genus SXXK01. The sequence continues at coordinate 20,516 of CAIQIE010000167.1, forward strand.
CAGCGAACTTTTTGAACGATGCCTGCGGAATCACGCGTGAATTGCCTTCACTGAGTACCGCGTGGGGCATCCGTTGCATCGCCGTCGCGTGGTGTCTTTGTTCAGCGTCCATTTTGACAGCCGCACAGGATGACAACGCCCAGGCGAGTACCGCGAAGGACGAAGTGGTTTCGGCAGAGCAGGCGGAGTTTGTGCGGTCCAAAGTCGTTCCCATTCTGGAGTCTCGCTGCTACGAATGTCACGGAGATCAGGAAGCCATTGAGGGTGATTTGCGAGTGACTTCGCTTGAATCGCTCCTCACTGGTGGTGAAAGCGGGCCGGCAATTGTCCCTGGTGATCCGGACCGAAGTTTCCTGATTCAGGCGATCCGCTACGAGAACTTCCAGATGCCGCCTCGTAACAAAATCCCGGACGAGGAAATCGAAGTGCTGGTGCAGTGGGTGCGCGATGGCGCGCCATGGCCCAAAGGTGACGCGCCGTCAGTGACTCCGATGAAGAAAGCAGAATTCCCTCTGCAGGAACGTATCGCAGCGCACTGGGCATGGAAGAAGATCGAACGCCCAGTGGTACCGTCCCCGGCCAATCAGGCCTGGGCGACATCGGACACTGACCGCTTGCTCATCGCCCGTCTCGAAGCTGCCGGGCTCTCACCTGCTCCGGATGCGGATCGCCGCGTTTTGCTGCGACGGATCTGTTTCGATTTGACAGGACTACCACCCTCAATTGAACTTCAGACTCAATTTTTTAATGACCCGGCACCGACCTCAGAGGCTGCCGCCAAATTGATTGATCAACTGCTCAGTACGCCGCAGTTCGGAGAACGCTGGGGACGTCACTGGCTGGATCTCGTTCGCTATGCCGAAACACTCGGACACGAATTTGACTTCCCGCTACCCCATGCATGGCGTTACCGCGATTACGTCATTCGAGCATTGAATGCGGATGTGCCTTACAACCAGTTTGTTCGCGAGCACCTTGCCGGGGACCTGCTGGAAAATCCACGGCTGCATCCCGAAACCGGGACGAACGAATCCATCGTCGCCACCGGTTTCTGGTACCTCTGCGAAGACAAACACGCCCCCGTGGATGTGCGTCTGGAGGAAGCCATGCGCATTGATAATCAGATTGATGTGTTCGGAAAGACGTTTCTGGGGCTGACAATTTCCTGTGCCCGCTGTCACGACCATAAGTTCGACGCAATCACCACGGAAGACTATTACGCATTGTCCGGGTTTCTGCAGAGCTCCCGCAGGCGAGTCGAATGGCTGGATTCGGGCAACCAGCAGAAAACACTGATTCATGAGATTCGTGAACAACGTTCCGCAGCAGATGCAGCCCTCGTTGACGGGCTGAAGCCATGGAATGCCGATGCTCTCAGGACCCTTGTTTATGCCGCCTTCGATGACGCCGCACCCGTACAGGCTCCGGTGACTCCAGAGTTGCGTGACAAACTTCGCTCGGTCCTGAAAGATGCCTCATCTCAGGCGCCGGCAGACGCTCTGTCATTGCTGGCTCGGATGATGCAGAAGCCCTCAGATGCTTCTGACAGGAATGTGGCCGCCGCATGGATGGCCGAGACCAGGGCCGAAGCGGATCGTCAGGTTCCCCCGGCAGGCGATTCCGTTCCGAAATGGGAACGCTTCGCGGATTTGCGAAATGGCGTTCCATCGGATTGGTTCGCCTGGGGGCAGGCATTTGAGGACTTCGCGGGAGCCACGCGTGCCCCGGGACCTGTGGCCGTACGCCCTGCCCTCACAGAGACGATTCCGGTCGCGCTGAGCACCGGGACAGGATTCAATCAAACACTACCGGCGTCTGGCTATTCCTGGACATGGCAACAGGACTCCTGCGTGCCATCGACAGGACGTGCGGTCAGCTCTGCGTCCATCGCCCCGGTACTTCGCGGCTCACTGCATTCGCCGGAGTGGGAACTGCGGAGCCCGGAAGTCCTGATTCTGGCCGCCGGCCGAAACTCCCGCGTACGGCTCGTGATTGACGGTTATGTGATGTACGAATTCTCCGACCTGCTGTTTTCGGGAATTCGACAGCCGATTGAAACGGACGGTCAGTTTCGCTGGATTCGCCTTGCCGGTGACCTGCACCGTTACATCGGCCATCGCTGCCACCTGGAATTCCTCGATGAAGGAGATGGTTGGTTTGCCGTGAAAGAAGTTCGTTTTGTTCAGCCGGGCCAGTCATTTGACGTGCCGGTCGAATCTGTCAATTCCGCCTTGATTATCGCGGAAACGACTGACCGGAATGCACTGATTGATCAATGGGTCACGACAATTCAGAACGATCGTGCATGGCCGCAACTGGCCCTTTCGCTGGGACTTGTTTCAGCTGATGCACAGACTCAGATCCAGACGGCAGTCAACCGCTGGAAAGAGCTGGCAACACGTCCCGTGGGAGGTGATCCGGTGTTGGTGATGTGCGACGGCAGTGGTGAAGAAGAGCACGTGTTTGTTCGCGGCAACCACCGGAATCCTGGTCAGGAAGCCCGACGACGCCTTATGACGGCACTGGACAAGGGCGCACCATTATCGCAGCCCGAACGAAGCGGCCGTCTGGAACTAGCCGACCGGGTTTTGGCGGCAGACAATCCGTTCCCTGCTCGCGTGGCCGTCAACCGTGTCTGGCAGCAGCTGTTCGGACGCGGCATTGTGGCATCCTCCGATAACTTTGGCGTCCTTGGCGAACAGCCCAGTCATCCCGAGCTGCTCGATTACCTGGCAGACGAATTCCGACGGGATGGCTGGTCACTAAAACGCCTGATTCGCCGGTTGATGCTGACACGGGCGTACGCGATGAGCAGCCACCGAACGACAGCCTCCGATGAGAAAGATCCTCAGAACCTACTGCTGCATCGTGCCAATGTGCGACGGCTGGAGAGCGAAACCATCAGGGACTCGATGTTGGCAATTTCGGGGCGACTGGATCTTACCCAGTTTGGCCCACCGGTGCCCGTCTTTCTGACGGAATTTATGCAGGGACGCGGCCGTCCCGGCCAATCCGGCCCAGTCGATGGAGCAGGCCGCCGCAGTGTTTATCAGGCCGTGAACAGAAACTTCCTCAGTCCATTCATGGTGACGTTTGACACCCCACAGCCTGCAACGGCTGTCGCACGCAGAAGTCGCTCGAATGTGCCCGCTCAGGCCCTGATTTTGCTCAACAATGAATTTGTGCACGATCAGTCGGCTGTCTGGGCACGCAGGTTGATTGCTGCGATACCCCCCGGTGAGATCATCGAAACGGCATGGCGTCAGGCCTTCGCTCGCAAGCCCGATGCCTCGGAAGTTCAGTCTCTTGATGCATGGCTGACCGCAGTTGCCGCAGAACAAAATCTTTCGCGGGACGAGGCCTTGAAAAATGAAGCCGTAGTGCAGGATCTGTGTCACACATTGCTGAACAAGAAAGAACTGATTTTCCTTGAATAGCCGGTGCAGGTTCGTCAGCCTCGCAAGGAAGCTGTAAAACATAGAATCACGGAACACCTGAGTGCGGCAGAGAATCGAATCAACGCCGATTTAAAGATGCTGGACAAACTCGGAACTCAGAAAACCGGCCTCAGACAAGCCCCGCTCACCAGTACGATCCCCGTCAAAGCCGACGAATCACAGGAAATCACTCCATGACTCCTGCGACCACATCGCCGTTCTCTCTTTGCGTCTTAGCCCGCATTTCTCACAGCGAGGTTTGGTGACCCACCAAAACGGGGTCTTTGGTACGGGACAGGCGATGCAGTGACGCGCCGTTGACCTGCGGTCGCAGTCGATTCCGATTTTCGAG
>CAIQIE010000168.1 GCA_903871805.1 uncultured Planctomycetaceae bacterium
GCCAATTGCGACGGGACAAGCCGGGAGTGATCTCCGCCGACCTGCAGCCGATCATGGAGCGACTGGACTGTACTGTGGAATCCTGGCTGGACCTTGTGCAGAACTTCCGTCGGCGATTCCGCACGGAAGCGGGGCGTCCAGAGGCTCTCTCCGGGGTCAGTACGCTGCGGCGGAACTGCCGCACAGCCAACCACAAAGGCTGAGCAATTTGTTTGTCGCAAGTAGGCTTTGATATTTGGCTTACTGTCAAAGGTGCATGGCACTTCGGTGCCAGTAACGCGACAGAGCGGGTTGGCGGTTTTCAGTGGGCAGTGGTTCCTCCACGGGGCTTGAATTCGAATTTGCGAGGATGAGTAGGGTGGTGGGGGGAGTTCTTTTAACCACGAAAGACACGAAAAGAGAGCAGGGGCACAGAGATCAATCGCGCAGAGAGCAGGGGGACCGAGGCGAGAGTGGGGGCGTTTTGGAGCAGGTTGGTTGCTGGGTGGCTTTTCAGGTTGTTGTCTTCCCGTCACAATGCGTTTTGGCAGTGTGAAAGTCCCCGCAGAAAAGTGGGCGTGGCTGGGGGCAGGGCTTTGATGCTGGATTCGGAACAGGACACGGTCCGCTTTTTTTTCGTTGTGAGGGCGTGGCGATGAACAGAGTGATAGTGCGACCGGAGCGGCTGGATCTGGATTCACCGGGGCGACGCGACTATTGGGTGGCGCTGGAGCATGACAGCATCTGGGGCGATCATTTGTTTCCGTTGACGGTTTTCGTCGGTCCGGAAGCACGGGATGGTCAGGGTCTGGTGTCATTTGGGTCCAATCATGGCAACGAATACGAGGGCCCGGTTGCGTTGAAGCATCTGGTGCGGGAGATTCGGCTGGAGGACGTGCGCGGCCGCATCATTCTGATTCCGGTGTTGAATCCCTCGGCCTTTCTCAGCGGGACTCGCGAGAGCCGGATGGATGACGGCGTGAATCTGAATCGGGCCTTTGTGGACGGAGCCGGGCGGCATCCGGCGTTGGCGGGGATTACGCATCGGGTGGCGGATTTTGTCCGAACCCACATCTGGCCTCGGGTGCACATTGTGCTGGACCTGCATTCTGGCGGGGACGTCGCGCGATTTGCCATCTGTGCCAATTATCACCCGGTAGATGATCCTGTGCTGGCGGCGAAGATTGAGGAAACGGCGCGCTGGTTTGGAACCCCGGCCTTGATGATTTATCAGAATCAGACACCGGGATTGTTGCCATCAGAGGCGGAGCGTCTGGGCAAGATCACCGTCGGCACGGAGTTGGGCTGGGGGCGGGCTGTGAATCTGGAGGGCGTGCGTTATGGTCGACAGGGCGTGCGTGCCGCGTTGATCAACAATGGGTTGATGCATGGAACGATCGAGCCGATTGCCTATCACCTCGCAGGGACTCAGAAAAAACTCGAGATGGTGGACCGTGACTGTTTTATTCCGGCGCCGTTTGCGGGTCACTATGAGCCATTGGTGGAATGCGGTGCGGCGGTGAAAAAGGGTCAGACGGTGGGATATCTGCACGACTTTGACCAGTTTGACCTGCCGCCATATGCGTGTATTGCGGCATTGGACGGTGTGGTACTAGCGCAGGCGTGGGCCGCACCGGTGCCCAAGGGACAGCACATTGTGGTTGTTGCAAAGGACATCTCGTAGGATTGCGTAGATCAGGGGTTGATGTCTGTGTCAATGGAAATCCGCCGATTTTTCTGGCCCTGGTGTGTCAGGTTCGGGAGCGGCAGATTCGGGAGTGTCAGGTTCGCGGGTTCCCTCTGAAAATACGAACCCGCAGCGCCAGCAACGCACCCGACATGGCGGATGTTAATGATAGTGGTGGACATATGTCCTCGCTGGCGCTTCGTGTTGGTATGGAGTTTCCTCGCTGGCGCTTCGGGTTGGTATGTGGATATCGTCGCTGGCGCTTCGTGGTGGTGTCAGTTATGGAGCGGTCGCTGTCCAGTTAGTGCGCCGTCCAGGCAGCGATATTGGCGAACTGTGCGACAAATTACGGGCTGTTATTGCCAAAGGTCGACCGTTGCCGGATACTGGTTGGGCGTCAGATAGACCTTGGTGGCTGGCGTGGGCGGCTTTTGCTGTGAGCCTGAAGCCTCGTTGGTTTGACGCGGGTGTGGTCGCAGTAACGGGGTCCCTTTGACTGAAAATCTTCGCGACGTTGTCGGCAAACGGGTGTTTATCGGCAGGCCTCGATGGCGTCAGTGGTGAACATCATCCTGGCGGAGACTGGCAATTTTCCGGATGGCTGGCCTTTTTGGGGTGCAGCCTTAGACGACTAATGAAACCTTCCGAAACAACGACAATCGACTATCCTCTGCAGGACGTCAACATTCGCGGCACCCTGCCGTTGATTTCTCCGGCGGAGCTGAAGCATGAATATCCGCTGACGGTGGAGACCGCGGATCATGTCTGGCGGTCTCGCGCGGCCGTTTGTGACATATTGAAGGGGCGTGACAAGCGTGTGATTGCGATTGTCGGGCCGTGTTCGATTCATGACACGGACATGGCCCTGGAGTATGCCCGTGGCTTGAAGCAGATAGCTGACGAGGTGCGTGACACGATTCTGGTTGTGATGCGGGTGTATTTCGAAAAGCCGCGCACAACTGTGGGCTGGAAGGGGCTGATCAACGATCCGCATCTGAATGACACCTTTGACATTGCGGAAGGGCTCCGGAAGGCTCGCAAGATCCTGTGTGATATCAATCGCGTGGGATTACCGGCTGCGACGGAGATGCTGGAGCCCATCACACCGCAGTACATTGCCGACCTGATTACTCTTGCGTCCATTGGGGCTCGTACCACCGAATCACCGACGCATCGGCAGATGGCCAGTGGGTTGTCGATGCCGGTGGGTTTTAAGAACAGCACCGAGGGCAGCCTGGAAGTGGCGATCAACGCCATGAAAGCGGCCAGTGCCTCGCATCACTTCCTGGGCATTGATCATGACGGAAAAACCTGTGTCATGACAACCCGGGGTAACGAATACGGGCATTTGATTTTGCGGGGCGGCCGGACGGGGCCGAACTATCAGGCGGAAGCGGTGGCGGAAGCCAGTGCGATGTTGCGGGCTGCGAAGTTGCCGCCTCGTCTGGTGGTGGACTGCAGTCATGCCAATTCCAGCAAGGACTACCGTCGTCAGCCGGAGGTCTGGACGGACGTGATTCGTCAGCGGGCTGCGGGCAATGACGAGATTGTCGGTTTGATGCTGGAAAGCAATCTCTGCGAGGGCGCACAGACGCTGGGTGAGAATCCGGGCGCGTTGCAGTATGGCATCAGCATTACGGACGGTTGTATCAACCTGGAAACCACGGTGGAGTTGCTGCGATCAGCCGCATCGATGCTGAAGTCTGCCACTATAGCAGCGGGGTGAAGTCGGGCAGCCTGGGAGTAGAGGGGCGGTCCGTTTCTTGTTGAAGCAAGTGATGATCCGGAGACTGCATGCAGGAATATCTGACACGGGACCAGGTCCGGAGGGTGGATCAGGCAGCGATTCAGGAGTTGGGCATACCCGGATTGTTGCTGATGGAGAACGCCGCGCGGGGAGTTTGCGACCTGATACGTGGCCACGGTGAATGGCGGCGTCTGCTGATTATTGCCGGGCATGGAAACAATGGCGGCGATGGGCTTGCGGTGGCGAGGCTTCTGGCTGCCGAGGGGATTTCGGCAGAGATCTATCTTGTGAACGCCGGACGACAGCTCAGCCCGGATGCGCAGTCGAATTTTGACTTTCTGGTTCGCTGCGGCATCTCTGTTCAGCAACCATCGCAGGCCGAGTGGCCGGAGATTTTGTCGAGCCTTACCAGGAGTGACCTGATTGTGGATGCCCTGTTGGGTACGGGCATTCGCGGGATTGTGGGCAGTCCGTTTGCGGAAGTGATTGCGCGGATCAATGGTGCAGGCGCGACGGTCCTTGCAGTGGACCTGCCTTCGGGAATGGACTGCGATACAGGCAGGGCGTGTGGAGTTTGTGTGCGGGCGGACTGGACGGTCACGTTTGTTGCGAAGAAGTTGGCCTTTCAGTTTGCCGAATCTCAGAGCCTGACAGGCAGTGTGGTCGTGCGGCACATAGGGCTTCCGGAAGTCTGGTTGCAGCGGTGGTTTGTCGGCTGTGCGGAGGACGTTTCGCGGCAGAGCGAGCGTGGTAGCGGCTGAAGTGCCTTGAAGCGTCGGAGATCATGGGATCTGAAGGGCAATCAGAAATCTCCTGACGTGATTTCACCGCCGCCGCGCGTTCCCAGGCCGCGCCAGATTCGCAGGTCAATGTTGGAACTGAAAGCGCGAACGGAACCATCGCAGAGAGCAGACTGAACGATTCCGGTGTGATAGCTGCGGGAATTGAGAGCGGAATAGCTGACGGACGTGAGCGAGCTGCCTTCCTGTCGGGACGCGTAGTCCGTGTTGTTGTAGGTCACACCATTGTCGACAAAGACGACGTTGGAATTGGGCGTGAGTGTGGTTGTGAACCCACTGTGATGAGAATGTCCATTGGCCCATTCTGTGTGAGCCGTTCCATCTTTTGTCGCTGGTAGAATGCGATCGCGGAGACCGGAGTTTGCGTACTGAGCGACTTCGACGGGGGAATTGGGGACAGCTGTGGAGGGCGGGCCGCCATTGCGCGTGTATGCGGTCCATGCATGAACTTCTGAAGCCAGCAGAGTGTTGCTGGTTCCATCGGTCAGATCGGCGAGGCGAATGCGGGAATTTGGAAACGTGATTCCATCACCACCAGCGCCGGTGGCGGGGTTATAGATTAGCCATGTTCCGAAATTGAATGCATAGCAGGTGGGGAGGAGAAAAATACCGTTGGTACCGGTATCACGAGCGCGATCGGACTTGGGGTCAGAGGGGCAGGCATAGACGGGCACGCGGAAATTGCTGATGACAGGAAACAGACCCCAGGTTTTGGACAGATCAATTTGCTGGTACAGAGAGACTTGTTCGAGGTAGGGCAGGATGCGTCCGTGAATGGACCATGACGCATTGGATGTGATGAGCGGGTTGATGGTCATACTGGGCGGCAGCAGACCGAACACGGATTCGTAATTGGCGACGGCGAGGGCAATTTGTTTGAGGTTGTTTTTGCACTGAGATCTGCGGGCGGCCTCGCGGGCCTGCTGCACAGCGGGCAGCAGGAGAGCCACCAGGATGGCGATGATCGCGATCACGACCAGCAGTTCAATCAGCGTGAAACCGCGGGAGATTTTTTGGGCAGAAGTTTTCACAGGGGACCTTGCACCTTGCTGAAGATTCATCAAATCTGAACGTGGTTGAAGTATTAAAAGGCAGAAAGAGCGGGGAGATTTCCGCATGAGCGGTAGAGTTGGCAACTTTTGTGCCATGGAGTGCAGTGCTGAGAAAATGGGGTTTTGTGATTGTTGTGGCGGGAGTATGGTGAAGAATGCTCCGCCTCTGGTGAATTTCTCACCGGAAGCAGGCTGTGAACGCCCGATGATCAGGAGTTTGAGTCCAGAGTGGCGGGAGCAATCGGCAGACGGTCATGGTGGCAAATTGTCATGGTGGGGTTGGGTGTGGGAAGAGAGAACGTGGAGCGGCATGGTTTTGGCTCCCCGTAGAGATCTTCATAAAAAATTAACAATTGCCTGTTGGAATAACAGTGGCGTGTAAAACGAGTGTCTTAAGGGGGCTTGTCGGTAGCGGTTTGATTTGCCGGACGGTCTGAATTCACGGGAATGGAAAATGAGTTTGAACATTAAGGGCTGGGTTTGCCTGGCGTTGTTGGCGGTGGTTTCGGGATGTTCGGTAGAGTCGGTGGATACACCGGCGGTATCGACCGAGCCAGAGAAAGGTGCCGTTGAGGCGCAGAAGCGAATTCAGGTTGATGGGTCCAGTACGGTTGCCAAGGTTGCTGCGGCAGTACAGGAAGAGTTTGAATCGCGTTTCACGGATACCAAAGTTGCCTTGAAGGTAACGGGGACGGGAACGGGATTTAAAGAAATGATTTCCGGTCGGATAGACATTGCAAATGCGTCACGGCCGGTGAAGTCTGGCGAGCGGGCGGACTGTGAGAAGAATGGTGTTGAGTTAGTGGAGTTGAAGATTGCTCTGGATGGTCTGACGGTGTGTGTCAATAAGGAAAACGACTGGGTGGATTCGATTACGGTAGCTCAGTTGAATAAGATCTGGGAACCAGGCAGTACAGTGAAGACGTGGAAGGATGTGGATCCAGCGTGGCCGGACGTTGCGATTTCGCTGTTTGGCCCCGGGGAAGAATCCGGGACGTTTGATTACTTCACGGAAGTGATCAATGGCAAAGAGGACCTGATTACAGAGAGTTACAGTGCGAGTGCTGACGACAACGTCACGGTCACCGGGATTTCTGGCGAGAAGGGTGGGATGGGATTTTTTGGGTGTGCCTATTACTTCTCGAATCAGGACAAAGTGAAGGCATTGAAAGTATCATCGACAGAGAGTGCAGCGGATGGGGTACTGCCATCTGCTGAGACTGTTCAGTCGGGGACTTACAAGCCGTTGTCCAGACCGTTGTACATTTACGTGAAAAAGAGTGCATTGGCACGTCCGGAAGTTCAGGACTTTGCAAGATTCTTTTTGAACGAAGGTCAGGCGCAGGTCAGCAAGGTTGGTTATGTACCACTGGCCGACGTGGATCTGAAGGCGTCTCGAGAGGCCCTGGATGCAGCAACGGCTGCAAAATAGGGTGTGAAAAGTGAGTTTTTCGGATCGAGCACCGTCAGGTTGTGCCATGGGCGCTGCGGTGTTGGGTCTGTTAAGAGGGGCTGAGGGGCCGGGAACCCGGGAAGTTGATTTTTCGGGTTCCCTGCTGGTTGGACAGTGCGTGTTCGTTTGTCAGAATGGGCCTTTCGGCCGAACAGTAACTACCTCTTTCCTGGCGAGTAATGGAGTTTATGCCTTCCTGGGCGACTCAGCGTATTCATCGCAGGCATGAAACGTTCATCCGTTGGACGTTGTTCGTGTGTGCTGCGTTATCGGTACTGACGACAGCAGCAATCATCATTGTGCTGCTAAGTAATGCTGTCTATGCGCCTGGAGCGAAGGTTGCATTTTTTGAGCGAGTGTCCCTGCGGGAATTTCTGACTTCGACGCATTGGAAACCCCGGGACGGCGAGGGTGGTCAATTCGGCATCTGGCCACTGTTGTCGGGCACCTTTCTGGTTGCCTTTGTGGCTTCACTGGTCAGCGTACCGGCGGGGCTGGGCGCCGCGATTTACATGAGTGAATACGCGCATCCCAGAGAGCGTGAGTGGTTGAAGCCGGTACTGGAGATTCTGGCGGGAATCCCGTCTGTGGTGTTTGGTTTCTTTGCGTTAAAGTTTATTACGCCATGGGTCTTGAAACCCTTGTTTCATCTGGTTGGGATGGACGTATCAGTTTTTAATAGTTTAAGTGCTGGCATTGTGGTTGGGATCATGGTGACGCCGTTGATAGCATCACTCAGCGAGGATGTGATCCGGTCGGTGCCGGGTAGTTTGCGAGAAGCGGCCTTTGCGCTGGGCAGTACGCGTTTTGACGTATCGGCCCGGGTTGTGGTGCCTGCGGCCCTGTCGGGGATACTGGCATCCTTTCTGCTGGCCTTTTCCCGGGCGGTGGGCGAGACCATGGCGGTAGCGATAGCTGCTGGCGGAAGTCCTTTGTTGACAGTCAATCCTCTGCGAGGATCTCAGACCATGACCGGATTTATGGTGCATGCGAGTACTGGTGACAGCGCAGCGGACTCAATCAGCCGAATGAGTATGTATGCCGTGGGGATTACGCTGTTTGTCATTACTCTGGGCATCAATTTGCTTTCGGGCTGGATCCTGCGGCGATTTCGCGAGGTGTATCAGTGAGTGCATCGCCGGCGAGTGGATATGTGCGGTCGAGCGTCAGTTTTTCATCCGGTGGTGATGCGCTGATTCGACGTCGGCTGCTGATGTCCCTGATCTTTCAGTGGGTCTGTCGCCTGCTGACATACGCCTCGCTGGCAGTGCTGGCCGTGCTGCTGACGTCGATTGTGTGGAACAGTCTGGGGCGGTTGTCGCCAAGTTTTTTGACGAATCATTATTCAGTGAACCCGGTCCGGTGTGGAATTCTTGCCGGCATCTGGGGAACGTTCTGGCTGGTGCTTCTGACAGCCTGCTTTTCCATTCCGGTGGGAGTGGGATCGGCCGTTTATCTGGAAGAGTTGGCGCGGGACAGTTTTCTGGTGCGTGTGATCAAGGTCAATCTTTCCAATCTGGCCGGAGTGCCATCGATTGTCTATGGGATCCTGGGTCTGACGGCCTTTCGTCCTTTGATGTTGTTTCTTCAGGCGTTGTTTGATGGTCGTCATGCGGTCAACGTGATGGGGTTGTTTCGCGTGCGTCTGCTGAAGCTGGAGATCTTTGATGGCAATATTCTGATTGGTGCCATGACGATGAGTCTGGTGATCATGCCGACGGTGATTATTGCGTCGCAGGAAGCGCTTCGGGCAGTTCCATCATCCATCCGCATGGCATCACTGGCGTTGGGGGCCACTCGCTGGCAGACCATCTGGCGTCAGGTCATACCAGCGGCATTGCCAGGTATTGCCACGGGAGTCATTCTGTCGGTTTCAAGAGCGATGGGTGAAGCGGCGCCGCTGATGATGATTGGAGTGCTGACGGTCGCGTCGATGTGTCCGGGTGGCATTGAGTCACCGCTGCAGTTGATTACAGATCCGACGCGGATGTTGTCGGTGCCATTTGATCAGTTTACAGCGATGCCTGTCGAGATCTATGACTGGTCAAAGCAGCCGGATCCAGAAGATCGTTTTACAGCTGTGGCAGCATCTGGCATTGTGGTGCTGCTGGTGGTACTGCTGATGATCAATGCCACGGCAATGATTATTCGGGCGAAGGCAGCGCGCGGGTTGAAGTGGTAGAAGTTGAGGAAGGTTTTGTGGACGTGCGGGTGGAGCGGAGGCTGGATGGCTTTTGCTGCACTGAGGTGTCGGGTCCTGCCGGAAGCGGGACTCGACAGATGTGAAATGTCAGATGTTGCGGCTGGTCGAGTAGACTGGCGGCCTGTTGCTGAGGACAGTAGTTCAATGCCGGAAATTAATTCCAGAATCTCTGTTCCGCCGTCGGTGCGTGGAGTGGACAGGAATCTTGACACCTCTTCGCACGCAGCTGCGATCGATGTCAGGAAAATGAATTTTTATTACGGTGAACATCAGGTCCTGTTTGATATTTCCCTGATGGTTCCCGAAAGATCTGTGACAGCGTTGATTGGTCCTTCGGGCTGTGGAAAAAGTACGTTTCTGCGAACGCTGAATCGTATGAACGATTTGGTTGAGGGGACGAAGTGTACGGGGGAATGTCTGGTTGAGGGCCAGAATATCATGGATCCCTCGGTCGATGTGGTGCTGCTGCGTAAGCACGTCGGCATGGTGTTTCAGAAATCGACGCCGTTTCCAAAATCGATCTTTGAAAATGTCGCCTACGGTCCTCGAGTTGCCGGGGAAAAAAATCGTTCCGTGCTGGCGGATCTCGTGGAATCCTGTCTGCGAAAAGCGGCGTTGTGGGATGAAGTGCGGGATCGACTGCAGACTTCAGCGATGGCCTTGTCCGGTGGTCAGCAGCAGCGACTTTGCATCGCAAGAACTCTGGCAACCAATCCCCGAATCATCCTGATGGACGAACCTGCTTCGGCACTCGATCCAGCCAGTACGGACCGGATTGAAAATCTGATTGGCGAGTTGTGTGCGAACTACACGATTGTGATTGTGACACACAACATGCAGCAGGCGTCCCGCGTCAGTCATCAGACGGCCTTTTTCTTTAAGGGGCATTTGGTGGAGTGCGGTCCAACCATGAAGATTTTCACCAGTCCTTCAGAGAAACAGACGGAAGACTACATCACAGGACGATTTGGGTGAGTCTGGTGACGGGCAGGGAACGGGATGGGAAGGGTGATTTTTGTGGCAGCAGCGAACCTGGAATTCGTCAATCTTCAGGATCGTTCGTTTTTTCGCTCGTAATGATTTTTGCGCAGATCTTAACATAATATTAACATTTCATCATCAAACTAAAGGCAGCAGCAAAAAGCTTCTGCCGGATCTGTCTGATCAGGATTCGGTCGATGACAATTCATTTTGTTCGGGAAATGGAGCATCTGCATCGCAGTATTCTGGCGATGTGTTCTGCTGTGGAAGAACTGATTCATGATGCTGTGGACGGACTTCGGTCCGGTCGAGTGGATCTGGCTCGGGAGCTTGCCAGTCGCGACGGAGAGGTTGACGAGTGGGACATTCGGATCGAGGAAGAGTGCCTGAAGATTCTGGCCCTTTATCATCCGGTTGCGAATGACCTTCGTCGTGTGACTGTTGTGATGAAGATCTGTGCAGAACTGGAACGGGTTGCTGATCTTGCCGTGAGTATTGCGGAACGATCAGCTGGGATTGCTCTGCATGGAGCGTTTCCGATGCCCGAACGTCTCGGTGAAATGACCCGCGAAGCACTCAGTATGCTGCACGACAGCATTGATGCTTTTGTAGAGCAGAACGCCGGACTGGCGCGCCGAATCTGCCATCGTGACGAAGTTGTGGACCAGTTAAACCGTGATCTGATCAATGATGTTGTCGGTGTTGTCAAGCAGCGTCCGGAACTGGTCGAACCGGGTCTGCACCTGTTCTCTGTGATTCGTCATGTTGAGCGAGTGGCTGATCATGCAACGAATATCGCGGAAGATGTCGTTTATCTGGTAGAGGGAGCGATTATTCGGCATCCCAGACTGCCCCGAAGATCCGGGAATCCCAGGGTTGGAGGTGCAGAATAGGTGCCGTAACGGGGGTGAAGTCCCCCCGGCTGTTTTGGACTTCGGTTCAAATTGCAGGGAAGCGTTCCTTTGTTTGACTTCCTGATTCAGGTCAGTTCCGTGCTGATCATTCAGGCTAACATTACTTAGGCGTATTCCGCTCTATGCAGGCAACAATTCTGGTTATCGAAGATGAGCAGTCCATAGCGGACGTGGTTACCTACAACCTGCGAAAGGAAGGTTTCAGTGTCCAGTGGGAGCGCGATGGGCGTGGGGGGCTGGCAAGAGCGCAGACTCTTCTTCCGGACCTCGTGATCCTCGATCTGATGCTTCCGGGGATCGATGGATTGCAGATCTGTCGAATCCTGAAGAGCGAACCCAAAACACGGACGATTCCGGTGATGATGCTGACGGCTCGAGGTGCCGAAACCGACGAGATTGTTGGTTTCAATATGGGAGCTGATGATTACGTCACCAAGCCTTTTCGTGTGCAGCCGCTGATTCATCGAGTCAGGGCTCTGCTGCGACGGGTGGAAACCGCTGAATCAGGGAAGACCGTGCTGAGTATGCACGGAATTGAGATTGATCGGGCCAATCACGTTGCCGCCTTCAATGGCCAACTGGTCGAACTGACGCCCACGGAATTTCGCATGCTGTGGACGCTGATGTCACAGCCAGGACGCCCATTTTCCCGAAACGAACTGATGGAAACGTCTCGCGGTGAAGACGCGAATTCTCTGGAACGGACAATCGATGTGCACGTGCGATCCCTGAGAAAGAAAATGGATGCTCTGGCCGATCTGATCGAAACAGTGCGAGGTGTGGGATATCGGTTTGTTCGGAAGTAAAGAGCCTCGCGGTGTCGGAGCGACTTGATCCAGCCTTTGTCTGGCATCAGGCAGAAAAAAACCGAGTTCCATTGGAACTCGGCTTGTTTGGTGATTTATACGGTGATTGATTCGGAGATCGCGTTTAGCTCCAGTAATTTTCGCCATGCCAGTTGATCGGTGGATGTGTTTGCACCTCGACATCCCCTTTGACTCGTGTTTGGCAGGCCAGCCGTACGTCCTTGCCGGGGTTGCTGAGCAGCTTTAGTCCGAGAAGAGGGTTGAGCCATTTCCAGAGTGATTCCAGCAGGCCCTTTCTTGAGACGTTCTCTGAGCCTTTGGAAACAATCACATTGCAGCTGCAGCAGGTGCCAAATCCCATGCAGTTGACGACTTTGTGGGGCCCGGAGTAGAGCTGAACGCCATTCTTGCGAGCCACTGTGCGAAGATCTTCACCTTCGGCAACGTCAACAGTGACTTTTTCGTTGACAAACTTGACTTTGGGCATGACGGCGGACTTTCAGCAACCGGAAATCGGGAATCTGTTCGATCCTTCAACTGGACATACTAGTTCTCAATTCCATCGATTTCCAGATGCCTGTTTTCCGTCCCGACACTGAGAAGTCCAGGTCGGGCTTTCCTGTGAAATTCGTCTGTAGTCTTTGGGGCTTCCTGGTACAGTTTCGTTGCGATTTCCGATTTTGCTGATTTTGGGGCCTGCCGGAGCTGCTATGCGATTTTTGCCTGCTCAATGTCCCAGGGTTGTTTGATCCAAAATCTGCAGAGACCGGCAGATGGTTGAACGGGCGAAGGCCACCAGTTTTTAGATCCCTATGACCGCGCAGACTGCTGCGGTGAGCCGATGCATTAGGCGTCCGGGGTGATTTCCCTCTGGCATTCGTCGCAGAATTCCCATGAATTGAAGTGGCAGACAAATCCGGACTGGACCAGATTGGGATGTACATTTGCTTCCGGAAGCAGTTCTTCGATCAAAAGTCGATAGGCGTCGCCTGCACTGAAATGGGGACACATCTCAAAGGCCACTCCGCGAAGGGCCATGGCTCCAAGCAGCGTGGCCAATACCTCCCATGCCTGCTGTTCGTCCCTCAAATCGGCCGGCTTCGGGAGACTCAGCGGTTCTTCAAACAGCCACATCAGCGGTTCATCGTTTCTGCCATGCAGCACTTCGTCCCACTGCTCATACAGAGCTTTGGTTTCGGCATTGATACCAGGGATCAGGTCTTCCCATGAGGGTCTGTTTGTGGCAGGGGCTTCGGCCTTGTCAGAGGCAAAATCGGGAGTCTCCTGTCCGGCTGATTGGCGAATCCTGTCTTCGAGGCCGGATTCAAACAGGTTGAAGATATCTTCGCTTTCGGTTTGTGGTGCCTCGGTTGGTTCAATGTCTTCTTCAGTCCAAATAGGACTGTTTGAGTCGTCAAAGACCTCAAAGGAACCGTCGTCCCGGCGCACGATGGTTGTCATGGAGGGGGGCAGGCTGGCGTTTAAGTCCGGATTCTCGCCGGGCTCGGGGTCGGCAAACTCAAGATATGATCCATCGAATTCCAGTCGCGGGTCGAGTAGTTCCAGGACCACGCGTCCGTTCTGGCTGAACCATTCGAGGTATAACGACACGCGTTGCTCTTCAGGCGGTGCGTCTCCCCGCCGAACGGCTTCTAAAAACTCTTCCGTCGGTATCAGGGGCACGCGGACCATGCGGTACAGGCTGTCACCCATGACACCAACCTGCTGCAGGTGAAAGTCCTCGCTCAGTGCTGTCTCGATACCAGTGATGTCGTGTTCCCGCACCCGAAACCGAAAGTCTTTTCCGGAGAATTCTCCGGCGAGATTGCCCGCCAGGGATATCGCAACAATGGCAGTTTCTGCGGAGGTTTGGCCACGCTGGGTTTGTTTTTTGAGCACTTCCAGCCATCCCGAGACGGAGTTCTTTCGGGAATTGCGGATTTCCCCCCTGAGAACCGAATGCTCAATTCGAAGAGCCATCAACATCGTCTCCATGAATCCCGGACAGAATCATTCGAAGGGCTGTCGAGTTTAAAAAGTCCGGAAGGGTGCTGAGTCAATGAAGGTTGCGTTCGTTAGCTGATTCCGACTACGTTTCTGCAGATCCGGCGTGGCATTAGTGGAATATGTCGTTGAGTCCCGGGTGTGTCAATCAGGCAGAGGGGGAAATCAGGTACGGATCTTGGATTCCCGTGCGCTATTTTGTGAATATCAGGCCTCAGTTTGTGTTGCAGGGGCTGTTTTGAGTTTGCCGGTACGTGTCAGGGTTCCTTGTGGCCTGACGAGTTTTCTGCCGTCTCCGGGGAGCTGTTTCGCAGTCCCTGTCCGGATAGACGGTCCTCTGGCGGGCAGGACCTGGGGCTAGAGGCGTCCGCTTTGGTCGGGGATTCGCTGAATTCTGCCGTGTCAGGCGGCTGAGATGCAAGGTGCCATCAGGACCGGAGTCCATTATCGACGACGCTGACGCCCAAGCCCTGCCGGGTTACTCGCGATCATACAATTCATCTCGCAACGTCGGGTTCTGGAGATTACCTGCGGACAGGAATCCCAGTCTCTTCTTTTCCATGAGTTCAGCCTGCTCGTCAAACAGATAATTGTCCCCGGGAACTTCTACTGCGGTGGCCCAGGAATAGCTTTCCACGTGACCGTCGAGAAAGGCAGCATTGGCAGAATTCAGGTGCCGAAAGTGCACCGTTGGAAAATTGCGACTGGGAGGGTCCAGCAGCCAGTTCTCTTCAAAGCTGAAGGTCAGCGGAGCAAAAGTCAGAATGTTGACAGCTGCACTGTCAGCAAAGACCACTGTCTGACTGGTCTGCGTCACGTCTCGCAATTTTCTGCTGGCAGGTTCGGTGCTGGGGCCTGCGTTCCAGTCGGGGGGTAACCATTCGATTCCACTGCTTCGCGAGAGATAGTAGCCGTTGAATCCAAAACCCGTGGCCGGACGTTCAAATCGCACGCGATCCATCTGCGTGCTTCCAAAATTCGGGCACTGGAAAGATTCGTAACTGGTTTCCATGAACGGGCTGAGAGGTCCGGAGGCAAAGTTAAGCTGTTTGCCGGGGGCGGGTTCCGCATAGTTGATGGTGCCAAACCAGTACTGAGCTGTTCCTGGATTGCCGGAATATGTGGTGAGGAAGTTCAGTCGCTGCTGGTCTTCGATCACGTACGGAACCAGATGCTCACGATGCACCTCTGCATAGTTGTGCAGGGCGAGTACCAGCTGTTTCAGATTATTGCGACAATGTGTTTTTCTTGCGGCCTCTCTGGCCTGCTGGACTGCTGGAAGCAGCAGTCCGACAAGGACGGAGATGATGGCGATCACAACGAGCAGTTCAATCAGGGTAAAACCACGCGAGCTGTATTTTCGGAACAACAAAGGAAACTCCTGTGGGGTAATGCAGAATCGGAGTTCCCGGCTGCGCACAGGTAAATTCTGACCGTTGCGAAGGCAAGGTCATTCAGGGCGCAGACAAAAGCAACGAGTAGTGGCTTGTGTACGCGCGGAGCCTGTCCGCTAAGAGCCGACAACACCCTTTCCGCGAAGGGGACGTCTGATATCAGTTCAGGCAGGTCTTCTGGCTTTCGGATCTACCCACGACGACTCCTTCCCATGACTTACGGTCAGTCTTCGTGGACTGATCCTGTCACAGTGGCTGATGTCGACATGGTCCCCGATTACAGCGGCGGGACCGCGACGGAATACCGGTCTGAACCGGGCACCGTCTTCCCTTTTCACTCGAACCCGCAGTCTGTGAGTGACAGACTACCCACGAGCACCTGAACGACAGGCGATCATCATGCTGATCGCCTGCCAGGCACTTTAACCGTGTCCTTCGCGGACACAAGCCGGATGCACGGCTTCCCGAGAATTATTCGGCAGGTGGTGTGATGCCGAAGTCGCGAATGGTCAGCAGGGCAGAAAATGGAATGTTTCGAGCGCTGAATGCGGCTTCTCCACCCTGGAGTCTGTCGACAATCCCTACGACGTGAATCACTTTACAGCCGAACTCCTCGACACGATCCACCGCCTGCAGAGCACTGCCGCCCGTCGTAACAACATCGTCCACAATGACCACCTTGTCCCCAGGTTGGATGGGGCCTTCGATAAATCGCTGAGTCCCATGGCCTTTGGCTTCTTTGCGAACCATGAATCCCTGCAGCGCCTTTCCTTGCGAGGCGGCAGTAACCAGTACGCCTCCCACGATCGGGTCTGCTCCAATCGACATGCCACCAAACCCGCTGAACTCAAGGTCTTTCATCAGTTCCAGAAGTCCAAAGGAGATCTGCATCAGGCCTTCGGCGCTGAGCGTGACCTGCTTACCGTCAAGGTAGTAGGCAGACTTTTTTCCGGAGGCCAGTGTGAAGTCGCCAAATTTCAGGGCGCGTTCGAGAATCAGTGCCATCAGGCGATTGCGATCGTACATAGGTCTTACATGTTCGTTGTTGAAGTGACTTTTCCAGTTTGCATTTTTAGACCGGCGGGCAACTGGAGGAGAAGATGGGCAGACTTCGGGCCTTGATTGCCGGAGTGCGGTGTGAACATTCTGCCGGAAACGATGACTGTAATGGATTTCGTCGGGGAACTTCAAATCTGCTGGTGTTCGTCCGGAGAAACAGGAATCCCGTCGGCATGATTTGAACTGCGTGAAAGACTGGTGCAGCCGTGGTCAGCTCATTGGAATAATCCTGCGCAGCAGCGATGCGGGGCCGATTAGCAAAACCACAATCACCGCCAGCTTTGCGTCAGCGGTCAGGGAAAAGACCAGAATGGCATCAAGGAAAATCAGACTTAGCAGCATCAAACCCACGGTTTTCTGAATCAGAATGGGTCTGGGATGAGTAATCGCGTTAGTCGCTCGCATGGTCAGGTTCAGCCCCAGAAGCAGTAGTCCCATGCAACCCCCGCGAATCGAAGACTGTGTTGCGCCGAAGCGTGAAATCATCCATGCGTCCAGCCCCTGACCGGCAAGCACCAGGGCGAGCCCCGCAATCATTCCCGTTTGATGGCTGTTACCAGATTCACTGCGTGAAAACCACGTGACTCCAAGTATGTACAGCCCCAGGCCGCTTGCCGCCCAGATCCCGGGGCCGTCTGTGAGGGCGGTCAGGGAAAGTCCGGCGCTGGTTCCCAGAAGCAGGTTCAGGAAGCGACACGCAGTCATACCGAGCGGACCGGCCGGCGTGTTTTTTAGCCACGAATCATAAGCCAGCACGGACACCGTAATCATTATTGCAATCAGGAGTGCCGTCATGCCTACACAGGCAGCACTGATGATTCCGGTCAACATCAGCAGAATACCCAGACTGGCGGCCGCTTTGAGAGAAATGCGGCCCGAGGGAATCGGTCGCTCAGGTCGCTCAACCATATCCAGCTTCGCATCAAACACGTCATTCAGTACCATTCCGCCCAGATACAATCCAGCGCTGGAAAGCAGAAGTAGCCCAAGTTCCGGCTGAGAAAGGATTCCGGAAACCTGAGGACGCTTCGTGACAAAGTAGCCGCACAGGATGTTGGAAAAAGCTGTAAACACCGTCGGAAGGCGTACCAGACGGAACCACTCCATCAGTGGAGAACTTCTTCCGTGGAAATCTCCGGCTGCTCTGCTGCTGTCTGATCCTGACGACTGGCTCATAAGTTTCTTCCCTGGGTTTTGCAGATAAATACCGGAGTCCTGAAGATCAGGCAATTGGAGCTTTGACTTCAGTGACCTGCAGCAGGGCGTACAGGCGTTCATCAAGAAGGCTGTCCACAGTTAAATGACTCATGCTGAAGTCGCCGTAACTCGTATGCCGGTTTGGCACTGACACGACTACGGCCCCCGCTAAGGCAGCAGCACGAGTTCCCGTTTCACTGTCTTCGAGAACCAGCATTTCGGAAGGAGCGACTCCGAGACGTTCAGCAGCTTTCAGATAGATTTCCGGATGCGGTTTTCCATGAGTCACATCTTCTGCTGTCAGTGCAAACTGAAAGTATGACAGAAGATCCAGTTTTTGAAGCAGCCAGTGCATGTAGGCTCTTGGCGATGATGTGGCGACCGCTTTTGGGAGTCGGCGAGCGTCCGTAAGTGAGAGAATCTCAAAGAGCCCGGGCATGGTGGCCAGCGAGTCTTCTGCCAGCACCTGAAAGATCTGTTTTGTCTCGGCCATCAGGTCTTCAATGGCGTCCGGTAGCCCCGTCAGGGACTTCAGAGCGGTGAAGGCTTCCGTTGGGCGGCGGCCGAGCATCGAATGACGAATGGCGTTGGTCATCTCCAGTCCCCGACGTGCCATCAGCTCCTGCCCGGCATGCTCAAAAATATCCTCCGTGTTCAGCATGGTGCCGTCGAGATCAAAAACCACAGCCCGAATCCCCGAAGCAATCTTCATCATTGTGCACAGCCTGAAAATCTTTATCCCTGTTTTCCTGAACCCAGGTCGATCCCAACTGCCTCATTATGAACCGCCCCCGCTCAACAGCAAACACTGTCCACTGAAGATCCCCCCGAATTCTCTCGATTCCCTGACAGGTGCCATCCACCCTGAGGTTCCCTACTAACAGGCGCCATCCACCCGAAAAAGGAAAGGTATTTGATGATTTTTAATTGAAATACACATGGTCGCCATGCGTCAGCATTGCGTGAATCGATGTTGGCGGCTGCCAGAATTAGAGATCCGTGAGACGCCGAGTAAGGGCATTGCAGATGCCGTGTGGCTGAGTGTGCATCGTCCCTGATTCTATTCTGGCGTCTTTGGAGCTTCCCTGCCTCATCAATCAAAGGTGCCATCCACCGCAAAAGTGGAGCGGCATTTTGATGAATTCAACCCGCAACACACACGACCGCTATGCGTACGTGCGTATTCAGTGCGTGCATCGGTGTTGGCGGATATCGGAATTAAAGGTCTACGGAGGCGACAAGAGACGCAGCGTAAGGATTTGTAGGTACAGTGGGGCTGATAGCCCGTCGCCGCAGACTGTATTCGGCCGTCTATTAGGGGATTGACCAGCCAGGCTGATCGATTTTTGGTGGGAATCGATGTTCCGTCGTTTTTGAAATAGTGGGCCAGTTCAGGCCGTCACTGCCTGCGCCCGATTGCGGTTTCGTTGGCTGCGAAACGCTTTGCGATTCTCCGCTTTGCCTGCTTCATTACGAAACACTCTGCGAAAATCTCGGACGTACAACATCCACGACTCCGCGTCGCAATCCAGGCGTTCCAGAATTGGAGCAAATTCCTGAGGAACGTGTCCGAGTTTGCCTTTTTTCATCTGCCGTCCAGTCCAGTCCAGCAGCAAAAGGTATTGCTCCAGCGTCATGAACAAGCATCCCTTGTTGCTTGCTCGACGAGCGTTTGGTGTTTTACGTATTTCCTTCGTGCCAGGTTCCAGTGCAATTGGAGATAACCAGCCAGCCTTCTTTCCATGTTCGGTCTGTAGATCCTTTTCCTCAGGCGAAGTGAGTTCCTGCGCAGACTGCCGGTCCTGTATTCGTTCCTTCACACTGGTAAAATCGCTGGTCTCCGGCGTTGTTGCTACTCCGGCTCTGATCGGGTTTAAGTCGACGTAGGCCATACATGCAGCGATAGCGATTTCATCGAGCAAAACCTGCGCTTTGAATCGGCCGGCCCAGAATCTACCCGTAACATTGTCATCTTTGTTTCCGCGTCGAGCAATAGGCTCAGCCAGGCAGCGCATAAACCATGAAATGTCAGCTAATCGTTGTTTTTTTTCATTCAGACCTGATGTGTTTTTACGAATGGCGTTCAGTTCCTCCTCAGTCGGCTGGGCGGGGGAACCATCACTTTTACGCCGCTGTGGAAACAAATGCCACCAACGAACGGAGATCTCGTCGTGGGACCATTGTTTAGCGAGGTCTGGTCTAGTTCGAACCACAACGTGAAGGTGATTGCTTAATACTGCGAATCCAAGGATCTCAATTGCGAAGATGCCAGCCAACTCCTCGAGGCGTTGGCGGATCCATTCCTTGCGATGCGAATAATCCCTGCCGGATTTACGGTCCTTGCCGCACAGGAATGTCTTGCGGACACAGCGATTAATGAGATGAAACACCTGAATCTGTTCAGGATCACAGATTTCAGAACGATTGACCCGCGGCATGGCAGTCTATCCCGAAGTGGATTGTCTGATTGCTTCCATGCAGGAATTTGTCTCCCTATTCAAAATAAATGTGGTGCAGTATCAAAGTCAATATGTGGTGGGTTAAATATTTCCCCACTAGGAAATTTTGGCGTTTAATGAACGGCTGTCGTTGTCGATGCCGTTCACTGTAAAAATTCCCGATGCGGTGAGTCGCAGAGAGAAATGCTGGATGGAATGTTTGTTGGATCGAGGTGCAAACTTCTGCAAACCGCACGACGAGGGTTCCGAGGGCTGGAAGTGGTCTGGTGCAACGGGACGGCGATTTCAGGGTGGATGGCACCGGAAGCACCAGCAGCCTGTTCCGGCAGGCTGTTTGGGGATACACTGCGGGGAAAATCAAACGAGTTCTTCGAGGCGATTGTTCGTATGAAGTTGTGACTGATGTACACTGTTTTTGAAGCAATACAGGCGGTTCTTCAGCAGGTTCCGGTTCCACAAAAAGAGCAGGTGTCGTTGCTGCAAGCGTTGCACCGGGTTCTGGTTGAGGATGTGTTCGTGCCCGAGGAATCTCCGGCGTTCCCCAAGGCACTAATGGATGGGTTCGCGGTCTCAGTAACCACGGGTTTGGTGCACGCTGGGCAATTGAGTGAAGATTCAGAACCGCTGCGGCTGCGTGTGGTGGAAACCATTGTGGCTGGTCAGGTTCCTCATCGAGAACCAAATCAAAACGAAGCAGTTAGGATCATGACTGGGGCCCCGGTTCCGCCCAATTGTGGCTGCGTGGTTCCGGTCGAACATGTGGAATTTCACGAACAGGATCCGGAGTGGGTTGTTATCCACCGGAATCAGCTTGTTTTGGGTGCGAATATTCTCGCCACGGGTGCAATTGCGCATGTTGGTGATCCGCTTATGAAGGCTGGAACGCAGTTGCAACCATCACACGTTGGAGCACTTGCGGAATTCGGTATCTCCTCAGTTTCCGTCTCCAAAAGACCTCGTGTAGCCGTTCTGGCAACAGGCAATGAATTGGTGCATTTCAGCCGGCAACCCGGGGCGGGGTGTATTCGGAATTCCAATCAGCCAATGCTGGCCGCACAAATTCAAACCGCAAATGCAATTCCACAATTGCTCGGAATTGCAAAGGACAGTGCAGAAAGTCTGAAAGCGGGGATTTCTGCGGGGTTGCGGGCGGATGTACTTTTACTCACGGGCGGTGTTTCTGCTGGAATTCTGGACCTTGTGCCGCAGCAGTTGGAAATGGCTGGAGTGACACAAATTTTTCATGGAGTTTTAATGAAACCCGGAAAGCCCCTATGGTTTGGCATCCGAAAGGATCGGGGCCATGTTTGTCTGGTTTTTGGTCTTCCCGGCAATCCGGTTAGTAGTTTGGCCTGTTTTGAACTATTCGTCAGACCAGC
Source organism: uncultured Planctomycetaceae bacterium (assembly GCA_903871805.1). Classification (GTDB taxonomy): domain Bacteria; phylum Planctomycetota; class Planctomycetia; order Planctomycetales; family Planctomycetaceae; genus SXXK01. The sequence goes on from CAIQIE010000168.1 coordinate 21,115, forward strand.
GTTGCGGCGATTATCCGGACTTCCGGGTGAGTCAGTGTTCCACGCAACGCTTACAGAACCGTTTCAGGTATGGGGCCATCGTCCTGTTTATCAGCCCGTGGTTCTAAGCCAGAAGTGTGGTACAATGCTCGCCCGACCTGTCCCATGGAGTAATTCTTCTGACCTGAAGGCGACGGTGAACGCTAACGGAATGGCCTTGCTTGAACCTGAGCACGGTCCATATGGGGCAGGGGAGTGCGTGACCGTCTGGCCATGGAACTGATAATGTTTTTACTTGAAATCTGAAGTAACGTGGTCTGACCAGTTCCCGGGTTGTTGTCACACTAAAGGAGAAAACGTGCCTTTCGTTGTCAGGGATTTGTGTATTGAAACCGGATCTCCCCTGGTTGGCAGTCGCGTCGATCGTTGTGTGCAACAGATGACCGGTGCATCAAGGTCTCATGTTACCGGGCTGTTTGATTATGACTGTGTTACGCTGAATGGGGTCCTGGAGATCAATCCGGGGCGTTGCTTGTCTGCGGGAGATAGTGTACAGATTCGATTTGAAGCGAATCGGCGATACTCGCCCCGCCGCAGGCCGGAACAGCTAAAGCATCGTGGTTTTTCGATAGTTTACGAAGATGCGGAAGTGGTGGTTGTGGACAAGTCTGCCGAGCTGCTCACCGTTCCCACAGATGCTAATGAGCCGCATACGCTGATTTCTCGCATCAGTGAGCATATCAAACGGACATCCAGAGCCCGGGGTGCGTTTCTGGTACATCGGCTTGACAGGGGAGTGTCAGGGCTACTTGTGTTCGGGAAGTCACAGCCTGCTGCGGATGCGCTGCAAAATCAGTTTTCCCGCCGAAAGCCCGAACGGAGATATGACGCGCTGGTCTCAGGTACAATGGAGAAGGACCAGGGAACGATTCGAAGCTTTCTGACCACCGGAAAGAATCTTAGCCGCTATTCAACTCGTAACGAAGACGAAGGCGAACTGGCTGTAACGCATTTCGACGTTGTTGCCCGAGTCCAGGAATCAGCCCGAAGTGCTGCTGTGACTCATCTGCGAGTTCAACTGGAAACCGGAAGACGCAATCAGATTCGAGTCCACCTGGCCGAAGCCGGTCACGCGGTGCTGGGTGATATGCGGTACAGGCAGGATCTCTGGGCTTCCATACCATGGCACGTCAAACGCCTTGCTCTGCATGCCTCGATTCTGGGCTTTGTCCACCCACGTACCAGTGAACAACTGACCTTTGAAAGCGCACTTCCAGATGAGGTGACCAAGTTTTTGAGGTATATCCGATCAGTTCAGTAGGCGGACTTCCAGTCTGAATTCTTGCCCGGTGAAGAGCCTGATCCCCAAAGTCATTTGTGCTGGATTCGTGCATTGGCGACCTGATCCACTGTTTCGCCTGAATTTCAACAGCACTTGCTTCAAGTTGTTGACTCAAAGAGCGTTATGCAATCCGGGTGGATGGCACCTAAGAGTGCCCGCACCTAAGAGTGCCCCCTGAGTTGTTTGTGAATGCTTCCGTGTGGCGAAAAGGGCCCTGCGATTCCGGGGTGCTGTTGCACAGTGATGGGCTCATTCTTGTTCGCGCAAGGCGTTTATGGATGCGGGCTTGGGTAATCAGGGTGGATGGCCCCATGCTGACTGCCATGCTGACTGATCCGGCTCGCAGAGTTTGGTGGGGGCCAGCGGCAGAATTGGCGGGTAATGGCTGTGACGATGCTCCCGATTCATGCGTGAGCGATGGAGTTGTCGGGGGAGACAAAACATTGAGTCTCATTGCTGCTGAATAACGACCGATTTGTTATTTGCAGGGTTGTTGATTCGTTTGGCCGGCGTACAGTGCCGCATGATGCGGGGGAGCCTGATCTCGTGAAAATTGTGAACTCGGCCGTTTCGGCGGTCAGGATGCGCGGAATCTGGGCCCCCGGCGGGACTTCAGGGGATATGGTTGTACGTTCGTCACTTCTGGCGATTCACTCACTGACGTCTCGGGAATCCCGACGACGATTGTGGCATATTGCCCCTGGGCTACTTGCCTTTCCCCTGCAACTGATTTCGCATGCGGATCCGCTTTCCAATACTCTGCGATGGATTATTTTTGCGGTTATTGGTGTCCTGGCGGCTCATGTGTATCTGCGATTTCGTCGAATCCAGCGAAATGAGCAGGACAACGGGTTGTCTGCAGTGGTTGGCTATGCGGCTGCGGTGTTGTTGACCATCGCAGCGTTTCCTGATCGGCTGGAGGTCGGGCTTGGAGTTTTGTCGATTCTGGCGTTTGGTGATGGTTCGGCGACAGCCTTTGGGAAGATGCTGCAGGGGCCTTCGCTGCCCTGGAATTCCGGCAAATCGTGGGCCGGATTTTTGGCCTTTCTGATCTGTGGTTCGCTGATGACCACATGGATCTACTGGGGCGAGACGCAGAATCCCGAAGCCCAGGAACCTGCTCTAACCCTGGCTAGAGCTTTTTGTCTGACGTCACCTGCTGTTGCTGTCTGTGCGATTGTGGAATCACTGAAATCGCGAATCAACGACAACATCCGCGTGGGCATGGTGGGTTCGATTTTGCTGATTTTGCTAAGTTTTTTGCGTTGA
>CAIQIE010000169.1 GCA_903871805.1 uncultured Planctomycetaceae bacterium
GAGATCAATCCCTGTCCCTGTGGCGAGGGATCACTCAATACGGGCCAGCGGATTGCCTGAACAATTACATTCTCCGATTCAGCAGCAATCGAACTCAATCCAGACCAGGTGATGATTTCGGGTCTTGAAAAACTCAGTCGCGGATCACGGATACCGAGGCAACTGGCCAGTGTTGAGCGATACTCCGTCGCGGAGGCGTTCAGGGACTCTGTCGACTCTGTGTCGAGGCGAAATTCCTCGGATCTTGCCTGCGATTCGTTGGTGATCTGGCGCAAGAGAAAGCGATCAAGGCCATCGACCATCAATGATGCCGGATCTCCGTCGATCGTCAGCGGTGCAGTTCCGGTCGGTGCCTCGGGCTCCTGACACTGAGCTGTAATTGCCTGACAATTAACGAGGATCAACACCAGCAGCGTCCGAATACAGCACTCTTGAGTCAACGACATGTGGCAGGATCTCCGAACTTGCGGTGGGAAACAGGGAGCGGGCCGGGTCAGCTTTTCCCGGTTGCTGTCATTGCTGCGTCACTGTAGAAAATAAAAGCGTCGGCGTCGAATCCGTGCCGTTTCCCCGCTACCGCTCGACAGGTTTTCCGGCTATCATCCGGGAAGTCTCTGCCCGTCAATGTTCTGCGGGGCATTGTGAATGCGGGCAACCGAGGCCAGGTGGCGAAATGGCAGACGCACGGGACTTAAAATCCCGGGACCCCAACGGGTCGTACGGGTTCAAGTCCCGTCCTGGCTATTTGATGTTCTTCGATCTGCAGCATTTCTGATAGCCAGAATTGTCAGATCTGAACTGGACCTACTGTTCCCGGAGACGTGCCGTTTTTCGGCGTCCCGGCAGATCACTTCAGTGGCAGGCTGCTATCAAATAGTCAGCGAACAAGTTTCCTGAGTCCCTCCGTGGCGCGTTCTTTTCTGCGTTGCCGTTTTGCGGAAGAACCTTGTTTACGCCACGACTCGCAGCGACGGGCCAATCCCAACCGCGCGGTTTTTAAACGATCTGTCAGTGAAGAACAGCGCAAAAAAAGCGGCCTGACAATTAATGTCGGCCGCCTGTTGCATTTCTCAGTTGTTCAAGGGCTCACAGTTGCTGAATACGCCGGCAAATTGCCTCGGCCATTTCCTGCGTGCCCACAGCAGTAGGATCATTTCGGTCTGCCTTCATGTCGTAGGTCACGTCTTTACCTTCGGCAATGATGTCGGCTACAGCCTGTTCCAGTCTCGCGGCAGCCTCGGCTTCCCCAAGATGCTCCAGCATCAACTTCGCGGACAGAATCAGCGCGGTTGGATTGACTTTGTTCTGACCTTTGTACTTCGGTGCACTGCCATGCGTGGCCTCGAAAATAGCACCATCCACTCCAATATTCGCTCCTGGTGCAACACCAAGGCCGCCGACAAGTCCTGCACACAAGTCGCTGAGAATATCGCCGTACAGGTTGGACATCACAAGAACGTCGTACTGTTCTGGTTTCTGCACCAGCTGCATGCACATATTGTCGATCAGCCGCTCCATGTAGGTGATCTGACTACCATTCAGTTTTTCGGAATTTGCTGCCGCCGAGGGAGCAACATTCTTTGCCAGATCCGGCCACTCGTGCTTTGCTCCGTAGGAATTTGCCACCGCTCGGGTCACGTCGTACCACAGTCCATCTGTGAACTTCATGATGTTGGCTTTGGAAATTGACGTCACTGACTTTCGCTGATTTTCTACGGCATACTTGAACGCGTAGTCAGCAATTCGAGTCGTCCCTTCGACAGAAATCGGCTTAATGCTGACGCCCGTCGTCTTCAGTCCGGTCGAGATCTTCTTGCCGCTGGATGCTTCGTTGATCTGGCCGATCAGCTTTTCAGTGACTGCTTCGCCGGCCTTGAATTCAACGCCCGCATAAAGATCTTCCGTGTTTTCACGAACGATCACGAGGTCCACGTTACAGGCATCGAAGAAAGTGCGGACCCCCTTGTAGGTCTTGCAGGGTCGTACGCAGGCATACAAGCCCAGTTCCTGTCGCAAAAACACGTTGACACTTCGAAAGCCCTTTCCGATCGGCGTCGTAATCGGGGCCTTCAGTGCCACACCGTTTGCTCGAATTGATTCCAGAACACTCTTTGGGACTTCACCCTTCGCCTCAATGACTTCGATTCCGCATTCCTGCACATCCCACTCAATTTTTACACCGGTGGCTTCGACACACTTGCGTGTCGCTTCGGCAATTTCCGGACCAACACCATCACCTGGAAGGAGCGTAACCTTGTGCATTGCGTTTCTTTGCGTAAGTGAGACTCTGAAAATTACCGAGGCGATCAGCGTTCAGGGAACATGATCACCAACCGAAATCATACTAAAGAAAAGTACTTCGCTGCAGGCTATCGTCTGGACCCCGCACGCTGATTTTCCTCATTTTTCCCGTTTTTTGAACCTGAAACGGTACCAGAACGACGGTCTTGCTTCAACTTTGCTCCGGTATTTGGTGCCTCTTTCCTTCGACTCGGGATCAGCCGCGCCTTTACACCCGTTTGCGGAACTTTCCAGCAGTTCCTCAGCGATTTTGATTCTGAAACGAGTTGGTCGACAAGGTCCCGGACAATATCTGACAGATGGCCCTGGTATTCAACCAAGCGGCTCAGACACCGGGATCGGTGCTGCACACTGGCCAGGCCGCCTGATTCACGCCGGGACTGTTGCCAATGCAGACTGCGTTATCATTTTCTCTTTTTTCTGCATCCTGCTGACAGTAGTGGCCGGTTCCTCTATTCTGCACGCTACAGATCATGTGTTTGCCAGATTTCACCTGCAGTTCATTTCCGGAGTTCTGCTGCTTATGCAACGTTTTGCTGCCTTTTGCCTGTTGACCATCCTGCCGTTCGGATGTTCTCAATCGACTACCTCTCCGGCTTCCAACGTGCAGCAGGCTTCCGAAGCGGAGCTGTCAGCCATCAGGTCATTAACTGATTTGGCCGTTGTTGTCACAACCGATGAGGGTGGTCGAGCCACAGATCTGGATCTCCGGAAGGCGACAGTCGACGCAGTATTACTGGAAAAAATCACCGGGCTCTCCAGTCTGCGATCTATCAATCTGGCTGACACGGGCTTTTCAGAAGCTCTGCTTTCCCCTTTGAAGGCGGCGGCACCCAACATCATCAATCTTGATCTGAGGGGGTGTCAGATTTCCGACGCTGCAATGCCACAAATTGCAGAGTTCAAAGCATTGAAGGTTCTGCGTTTTTCGGGGAAAAGCGGGCAAACAACGATTACTGACGACGGACTCGCCCCACTCGCATCACTGAAATCCCTGAAGGTTCTGGCTTTCGATGACCTTTGGATCAGCAACATCGGACTGACGCATCTGCTGCCGCTCACCGATCTGGAAGAACTTTATCTGGCCGCCACCATCGTCGATGACGAAGCGATCAGTACTGTTGCCCGATTTTCCAAACTTCGCAAGCTTCGTCTTGCCAGGACTTCCGTTGGTGACGCGGCCCTCGAAAGTCTGAAAAACAGTAAGACACTGGAAGAACTGGATTTGAGCGAGAACGCGATCATCACTGACGCCGGTATGGTGTCGTTGTCGTCCATCGCCAGTTTAAAGAAGCTCAATCTGTGGCGAGTCCAGATCTCAGACACCGGTGCTCTGGCTCTGGCACCGCTGACCAACCTGACGTGGCTGAATCTCGACAATACAAAATTGTCGGACGCCGGGCTGCCTGCATTAAAAGACATGAATCAGCTAACATTTCTGCACCTGGGTTCAACTCAGATCACCGAAGCGGGCGCCCCCGCCCTGTTCCATCTCAAATCTCTCAAAGATCTGAAAATCACGCGAACTGCACTTGGGGCTTCTGAAACTGCTGTCGCAGAACTGAAGAAAAACCTGCCCGAAACGGCCATCCAGACCGAATACGAGGGCCAGTGACAGGCAGCTCACAGACACCTGAGTCCATCATCGCCGCAGACATCGTGTCGCTGTTTGATAGAGAATCGATTCGGGTCCTGATGCATGCTGGCCGCGGCCCGGTGTTGATAACCTGTTGATTGCTGTGCCAACTGTTGATGCACAAATTCAACAACGACTCACAATCGACATGTTCAATTTCCGTGGACTGGTGGTTTCTTTGATAAATCAGGGGTGCTTTTCACCAGAAACTGCCCACCAACTTCCCCAAAAAATCAACACCATTGATTCTCCGTAAAGCTATTCAAATAAAAGACTTACGATTTCAAAAGACAGAGTTATCAACACTCTGTCCGGGGCTTACTACTGTCACTTCTGCAAAGCATTTCTGTATTTCTTTTTTCCTTTGAAACGCAGAACCTGAACACCACACGTTGATATCCAATCATTGACCTTCAGCAATTCATGAGCCCAGACGTCTCGATGAACACTCAGCTGGCAGACTGGAACACAGGCTCCGAGCGACTCACATTCTTCAAGTGACTGGAGCTTGAATACGGTCGGTGTCTGCATCACTTCATCTCTGAGGAACAAACGGAATCGATTGCGACTGGAACCGAATCGCAGCGGAGTTGATCAGATCAGATCTGAAGTCGAGGACAGCTTTTCGAAGGCGAAGAGCATTCAATGGTCGCTCTGGCAGGGGAAAACATTTCCGCACGAGGGGGGCAACGGTCCGGTCAGCTGAAGATGGTCTCTGAATGCCGCTGGAAAACGCAAAAGAGCCCGGGACCTGCATCCCGGGCTCTTTGCTGTGGAATCCTGTCGATTCTCCGCAGTGAGGCTGTCAGGCCAGCACGGCGGGTTGTGATCAATCAGACCACTTCCCAACCCTTGCGATATTCCTTGTTGACCAGTTTGGCTGCTTCGGGAGCATTGGTGGCCACAAGATTTGCGGCATCCCATTCAATGGCCTTGCCGAGGCGATAGGCCACGTTTCCGAGCAGGACAGTTTCGGTCAGGGCACCGGAGTAATCAAAGTTGCAGGTCGTTGGAGAACCATCCTTGCAGGCCTTGATCCACTCAGCGTGATGTCCGATGGAATCCGGAATCGTCTGGGCCGGTGGCTTGAAGCTGGCGAACTTATCAGCCGGGAACAGCTTGTAGCGGCTGTAATCGGCGAACATCATCCCTTCTGAGCCAATGAACATGACCCCGTTGGCAGGTACCGGCTGGTCAGCGATCTTTCGGGGAATCATGTCGCCGTCATACCAGGTTAGTTTCAGAGCCGGTTGAGTGCCGCGTGCCGGGAAATCGTATTTCACGATCAGTCCCAGTGGACACGTTTCGGGATGAACCTTGGGTCCTTCTGTTTCGCAGCGTGTTGGGTGCCGCAGGTCAAGTGCCCAGAATGGCAGATCCATGTAATGACAGGCCATGTCACCGAGGGTTCCGCCGCCGAAGTCCCACCAGCGACGCCAGTTAGCGGGATGGTAGGCACCGTTGGCATAGGGACGTTCCGGGGCTGGGCCGAGCCAAAGGTCCCAGTTCAGTGTGGAGGGAACTGGATCTGCCTTGGCTGGACGGTCACCACCACCCCAACCCTTGCCAACCCAGACGTGCACTTCGGTGACATTTCCAAGAACACCGGCCTTGATGATTTCCACAACGCGGCGGTAGTTATTTTCGGCGTGAATCTGGGTTCCCAGCTGAGTGGCCACGCCTTTCTCAGCGGCGGCTTTGGCCAGCAATCGGGACTCGAAGATGGTGTGGGTCAAGGGTTTTTCGCAGTAAACATGCTTACCGGCCCGGATAGCGCGGATGGCAGCTGGGGCGTGATGGTGGTCGGAAGTCCCGATCACCACGGCGTCAATTCGATCGCCTTCCTTCACCAGCATTTCCCGATAATCCGCGTAGGTACGGGGCTCCAACCCCTTCTTTTCAGTGAGCATGGACTTGCAGCGACCGAGGTAGCTGGAGTCGACGTCGACGATCGCGACGATGTTTTCGCTCATCACACCATTGACATCTTCAGCTGCTCGATTGGCAGTGCCAATACAGGCAATATTCAGACTTTCCAGCGCACTTCGGGAAGGCCGGGAAGGACTTGCGGAGACGTGCACTCCGGCGGACAGAAGAGCGGCGGAACCAGCGGCTGTGGACTGGAGGAAGGACCGACGTCCCGTCTGAGGTTTCTGAGCCATGGAGGGAACCTTTCTGAACAGGTAAGAAAAAGAAGGCTGGCAAACTTGAGGCGGCCGTTAAGAATTGGGACTGGAGTCAGCGGGAGCAACCCGACGGAACGTGCTTTGATGCAGCATTCTGGTTCCAGACACCTGTTTTCCTATGCGGCGGACTGTGGTTCAGGATAAACTCTGGATCAAGGGAAAGAAAATCAGAACAGCGGGAATCGACGCTGGAAATCTGCTGAAAATCCAAAATTGCGGGTATTTTCCGTGGATGGTCTGTGTTGTGTTTTGAGGACGAAGCAGTGGGATCACCGTCCAGATCCGGACATTCACTTTTTACACGCTGATGGCTGTTAGTTGGTACTTTCGTGAGTCAAAGGCGTCCTGGAAGCACGTTGATTCTTGGTCAGGGACTGGCTGGTTCCGTGCTGGCGTGGCAGTTGCATTCGCAGTCGGAGGCTGTGATTCTGGTGAATTCCCCACGGATCCCGAGGGCATCGGCAGTGGCGGCTGGGTTGATGATGCCTGTCAGCGGAAAAAAATTCACACAGCATCCCGATTTTTCCAGCAGGCTGCAGCAAGCCGAGTCATTTTATCGGCGGGTGGAGAACAGTCTTGGAACCAATATCTGTCGAAAAATCAACATTTTTCGGCGTTTTTTAACGCTGGGAGAGCGGGATTTCTTTCTTGGTGAGCGATATGAATCGGTAAAAGAGCTGGTGCAGCTTGTTCCGGGAGCCGACTCCGTTCCGACTGGTTTTCTGATGCGGGGGGCCCGGCTGAATGTGCCTGTCTTTCTGAAGCGGACGGAGCAGTTTTTCAGAGAGCATCATCGTTATGTGGATTCAGATGTGAATCTCGAAACGGATGTTGTGGTTGGTGAGCAGCAGGTTGAAATTCGGTCGCTGGATCTCACAGCAGATCGAATTGTGTTTTGTCAGGGAGCAGCAGGTCAGTGCAATCCCTGGTTCCCTGGTGTACCGGATCAACCGCTCCGCGGGGAAATCCTGACGATTCAACTGAAAACCGGACTGGATTTTGACGTTTGTCTCGGGAACTTCTGGTTGACACCTGTACATGAAGAAGGTGTGCAGGATGAGTTATCAGCGGGGAAACGATGTCTGCTGGGGGCCACCTATGATCGAACAAATGTGACCGCTGGAACAACAGAAGCGGGTCGTGACGAATTGCTGTCGGCGTTACCGGGACTCGTGGATGGCTCGTGGGAGGTTCTGGAGCACCAGTCTGGAATTCGAGCGGGGACGAGGCGACGCGAGGTGGTTGCCGGATTTCATCCGAAGCACCGGCATGTGGGAATAGTGAATGGTTTGGGATCCTATGGTTCGCTGCTGGCACCGATGGCCGTGGAGAAATTGTTGAGTGAACCGGCTGCAAAGACGCATTCGTCAACAAATTCCGCTGTAAATCGTGGCCGTGGAGCGGAGGCATTGACCTCCAAAGCCCATACAATCGTCAGAAGAGCGGTGATTTTTGGTGATTTCCTGCTGGACGCGACTGCTGGAAATGGCCATGACACGGAGTTTTTGTCGGGGCTGACGGAGCCAGGCCGGGTGACAGCGATTGATATCCAGCAGACAGCACTTGAGAAAACCAGAGAACGTCTGAAATCGGCTGGGCGGTTGGGCGTTAACCTGCTGCACGGAGATCATGCGGACGAGATAGCAGGAATACTTCGTGAGCGATCGGATCTGGCAGGAGTTTTCGGGGCCGTGATGTTCAATCTTGGATACCTCCCGGGTAGCGACCGGATCAGGACAACACAGACGGAATCCACGATTCAGGCGATGGCTGCTGCCGTACAGTTGTTGCGATTGGGTGGTGTGATGACGGTGCTGGCGTACCGAGGACATCCCGGAGGGGCTGAAGAAGCACGCGCAGCGCGTCAGGTGGCCGATCAGTTTCCGGAATGTCAGGTGGATGCAATTGAAGGTGACCATGCGGAGCCGACGTCACCAGTGCTGATTGTGGTTAGAAAGCTGACATCGACAGAAGGAAATGCTTTGAAAACGACTTCGCAGCGGTGAATGCTTCTGCGACACTTCAGACTGGCGGGAGTAACAAAAGCAATTACGATTGATCACCGCGGCGGGATTCGTTCAGCAGTATCGACTGTGAGTCGAGTGTGACGTAAATAACGACGTCAGACGCTGGCCAACAACAACGAGAGGGATCCTGATTTCCCTGTCAGGAACAGATCCGGGATTATGAGAGAACTGCACACATTCAGCGATCAGAAGATCGCCGGTCGTCTTTCAGCGTTTCTGACATCGCATCAGATTCTGAATCAGGTGGAGCCGGAACAGGACGAGTACACCGTCTGGATCATTAATGATGATCAACGTCATCAGGCTCGGCAGGTATTGGAGACGTATCTGGATGATCCGTATTCTGACGCTGTGAC
>CAIQIE010000170.1 GCA_903871805.1 uncultured Planctomycetaceae bacterium
CGGGTGCCACACGAGCGGCAGATAAAAAATTTTCTGACCCCTGACACGATCTGTCAGGGGTCCCTGTTACACTGGGGATAGCATGCGGAACGTGGGTGTAAGTTGCTACTGCTGCAGCGCGCTTGCGTTCCGTGGCATAGTGGACTTTAGGCAGTCCCCAACGGGAACGTAGTTTTGCTTTTTCTTCGTGAATCCAGGGTTTTCTGTTCAAACACATCAGGATTGGCACCTCCATCGCAAGGTGAGCGTTGACAAATGCAATTTGACGAATGGTTCCAAAAAGCCACGCAGGGCATTCAGCCCTACCCATACCAGACGCAGTTCGCACAAATGTCGGACTTGCCGACGTTGCTGAATGTACCAACCGGTGCGGGAAAAACAGCCACTGCGATCCTCGGGTGGTTGTATCGGCGGCGATATCACCCTTCCCTGGAGGTACGTAACAGCACGCCGCGGCGGTTGGTGTATTGCTTGCCGATGCGGACGTTGGTTGAGCAGACCAGTCGCGCAGCTGGGGGGTGGGTCGCCGCTCTCGGACTTGATTCGAACCTGAAAATGGCAACGAGCGGCGAGGCCGTATTGGCTAGCGCAAAGCCGATCGCCGTGCATGTGCTCATGGGCGGTATCGAGACGAGCGACTGGACACTTGATGCTGACCAGGATGCCATCCTGATCGGTACGCAGGATATGCTCCTTTCCCGGGCACTCAATCGCGGCTATGCGGCAAGTAGATACCAATGGCCAATTGAATTTGCATTATTGAATAATGATTGTTTTTGGGTGTTCGACGAACCGCAGTTAATGGGAAATGCTGTCGCCACTTCAGCTCAATTGGCCGGGCTTCGTAATTCGCTGTCCACGATCGGGCCTTGTTCTTCACTCTGGATGTCAGCTACGCTCGAACCGTCCTGGCTGGATACTGTGGACTTTCAGGGATCCGCGCCACTCTCCCAACTGAAGCTTGGAGAGCATCCGTCAGGGAATGACATGGACCCCGCGTTTCCGCTTTACGGGCGGATGACGGCGTCTAAAACAGTGACCTGCATGGAAGCTGATGCTAAAGATCCGAAAGACATTGCAAAAAATGCTCTGGCAAGGCATTTGGAAAACTCGCAGACACTGCTGATTCTCAATACGGTGGAACGGGCAAAATCCGTCTTCGTGGAGCTGCAGAGCCAACTCAAAAAGGCAAAAAATTCGAAAACAGAGCTCCTGTTGGTGCATTCGCGGTTTCGCCCAGCGGATCGGCAGGCGATCAATGCGAAGTTGCAACGTCTCGGTTCTGAACTGGATAGAATCATTGTCGCCACTCAGGTGATCGAGGCAGGTGTTGATATTTCTGCCAGAACGCTGATTACGGAATTGGCCCCCTGGGCCAGCCTTGTTCAACGGTTTGGGCGCTGCAATCGGACGGGAAACGAAGGCCCGGGGAACATTTTTTGGGTCGATCTCACAGAAAGGCAGGCGCCACCGTATGACGCGGAAGAACTGGCCGTCGCACGCAGCCTGCTGCGCACATTACCCGAGGGCGATGCGTCGCCGCAAGCTCTGGAACAATTCCGACAGAACGAAGGGCTAACGCTGCCCTGCCGGCATTCGCATGTCTTGCGTCGACGTGATTTGCTCGATCTGTTCGACACAACTCCGGATCTCTCCGGGAACGACATCGACGTGAAGCGATTCGTGCGGAGCGACGATCCAGAGGTCGATGTCAGTGTCTTTTGGAGGGACATCGTTGACATTAACATTATGTCTGGCCCTGTACGCAACGAACTGTGTAATGTTCCAATCTACAGCCTTCAAAAATTCCTGAAAAGCCGCAAAGAGAAAAAGTCGAGGCAGCCCGTCGCATTGCTGTGGGATCATCTTGACGAAGAATGGCGAGAAATTCGAGATGCAGACCGCGAATTGCGCCCAGGCCAAACCGTGCTGTTATCTGCTGCCAACGGTGGTTACTCTCAACTTGGCTGGGACCCGGATTCGACGGAACCGGTCGATCCCATAACTCCGCCGGTGACTTTGTCAGAAGAGGGGGCCGGCTCAGATGTCCTCTCAACCGGATGTGCACCGTTGACCATCAACGAACACACACAGCACGTTTGCGATGCCCTTTGCCATTACCTGTCAGACATTTCTGAGCTTGCAGACTGGGCTGAGTGGCTGCAGGTGGCTGCGGTGTGGCACGATGTCGGCAAGGCCCACTGGGCTTTCCAGCAGGGGCTCCGCGCTGGCAATCCAGAGCTGGCGGTTGGAACACTGTGGGCGAAATCGGGTGGTGGTGGACGCCTGCGACATGGCCGACGCTATTTTCGCCACGAACTGGCCTCGGCGTTGCTGGCCATCCAAAATCAGCTCCCATTTGCCGTTGCGTATCTTGTCGCTGCGCATCACGGTCGTGTCAGACTTAGTATTCGTGCATTGCCTGATGAAGATCAGCCAAATAACAGTCACATCTTGTTTGCACTCGGGATTCATGATGGCGACACCGTTCCGGAACAGGAACTGCTTGGCGTGACGGTGCCAGCTTCCGCATTGGACTTGTCCCCCATGCAACTTGGTGGCGAAGGCAGCTGGACCGCCAACGCGCTGAAACTGCTCGCTTCACTCGGGCCATTTCGTCTGGCCTATCTCGAAGCCATTCTACGAATTGCCGACCGTAGAGCGTCCGCTGACGAGGCCAGAGGCGTTGTCAATGGCCATGTGTGATGACTCGTTCAAAACCCCATGCGAATTTGGCTGATTGTTGTAACAAGGCGCCTCTATGATTCATTCACTGACCCTGCACGGCTGTACCCCCGAGCCGTTGATGAACTACTTGAAGGCCGTGGGCGTATTCCGGCTGGTCTCCGAGCAATGTGATCCCGCGGCTCGTCTCAACTGGGTCAATGGCACGGCAACATTGCATTCGATTTTGGACCGGGAAGCACTCATCACCTTTTTCCTGGAACAGTATCGACCAACGCCGATCCTTGCGCCATGGAATGGCGGCAGTGGCTTTTATGGTGGGGGTAGCGCACCCGTCACAGCGATTTCAGAAGCCACAACGTCACGTTTGTCGCTCTTCCGGACAACGATCTCAGCGGTGCAGCAAATTGTGCCAAAAAGCAAACCGAAGGATACTGACAAGCAATCGCTGCTGGCAGCGTGCCGGGCTGTTCTGCCTGATGATGTCGTGGTCTGGCTTGACACTTGTTTTGTCCTGGGAGAGGACGGCCCACGCTACTTTCCTTTGCTGGGAACCGGTGGAAACGACGGCCGTCTGGATTTTACTAATAACTTCATGCAGCGTCTCGAGGAAATTATCGCCTTCGCGGCAGGGGATTCCGTTCCCGAGAAATCATACTCCCTACTGTCCAGCAGTGTATTTGCCGACGAATTGGTGTCACTGCAGGATTCGGCCGTTGGCCAATTCAGTCCTGGGAGTATTGGAGGTGCCAATGCAGTGCAGGGAAAGTTTGAAGCGGGGTCGCAAGTGAACCCCTGGGATTACGTGCTGATGCTCGAAGGCACGCTCCTGTTTGCTGGCGCCGTCGCTCGAAGAATGGGACAGGCTACGTCTCTCAAGGCTGTTTTTCCGTTCAGTGTGGATTCCATAGCTGTTGGATATGGTTCTGCAATTGCCGGTGAAGAAACCCAGGAGGGCTCACGTGCAGAATTGTGGTTGCCATTGTGGGACAATGCGGCAACATACGCCGAGATTCGACTCCTGTTCGCCGAGGGACGCGCTCAGCTTGGTCGGCGTCAGGCCCGCAATGCCCTCGAATTTGCCTTAGCTGCCAACTTACTGGGTGTGAGTCGCGGAATTAGCAGTTTCAGTCGCTACGGTTTCCTGAAACGCAATGGACTGGCATTTCTAGCCGCGCCGTTAGGACGGATTGCAGTTCAGTCGAAGCCAGAAGCAAGACTGTTGGAGGACCCAGAATTGAGAGACTGGCTGGAGCGATTCCGGCGAGCAACATCCGACAAGGAAAGAACGCCCCAGCGATATCAATCTGCTTTGCGGCGGATTGATCGCGCCATTTTTGAATTTGCAGGCAGTAGCAGCCTGGCGGCGGATCAAGCGCCGACGTTGGTGCGGATCCTCGAGTCTCTGGGGGCCGCCGAGCAGACACTCAGTAGTGGGCTGCGGTTCGCCAAAGATAAAGGACTGCGCCCGCTGCAGAGGCTACCACTTGACTGGATTGATCAGGCAGACGATGGCAGCTGTGAATTTCGTCTGGCGGCCTCCCTCGCTGCCATTCGTGGTGCCGGAAAGCAGGCAGTTCAACCACTGCGAGCATATTTGGAAGAAGTTGACATGAAGGGGCAGTGGGCCAGTTGGTCTCCTGGCAGTTGTTCGTGTGTCTGGAGTCAACGCGATCTGGCAGCGAATCTGGCAGCGGTGTTTCAACGGCGGCAATTGGAAGCATTTCGCAGCGACGTGGCAGCGGCGGGAGTCCCGATCGAATCCCCTGTCCCTGCTCAGCTCGCCGATGTTCTTGAATTTCTACATGGCCGCACCGACGATCAGAAAATCGTTGCGTTATTGTGGGCCCTGATTGGACTGAACTGGAGTGCATGGAAACCCAGTACGGTCCGAGGGCCACGCGCCAAGGTTAGCGACGGCGTTCCTATGGAGTTTGGCCTGCCCCGGTTACTTGTCCATCCCGTCCATTTGTGTCAGGAGGCTGAGTCGTGGCAGTGGAATCCGGACGTACCTGCTACGACTCCGGATTCAGCGGTATTTCATGAACTCTCATCCGGGCGCAAAAACGCAGTGAACGACGCGGTTACAAGCGCCGCACGTCGGCTGAAATCCAGCGGTCATTTGATCATCGGATACCGCAATCGCCTGGCCTCGGGCAAGGCTCTGCAAATTCAGTCGCGTTTTTCCGCAGAAAGACTTCTTGCGGCCATGTTGTTCCCCTTGTCAAAAAGTGATCTAACCAGAATCGCCAATTCCGTCCTGTTTCATTCTAAAACTACGTCAGCCCAGTCTGTTTCTCAGGAGTAACCAATGACGATTGATTTTCAGGCACTTGCCAGCTCACCCCGGATTTTGATTGAAGCCCAGCTGAAACCAGTGGCTGGTACGCGAATTCAGCCAACCGGCTTCCCGGATCTTGGTGCCGCACTGTATGACGATGCCAGTGGCGTTCCGACACTGTTGGTGGAATCCGCCCAGTCGATGGCAAATCGCCTTGAAGCTGTTTGCTGGGACGAAGGCACCGATGATTTGACGTCCGATCTCAATGGACTGCCGTATGTTCGTGTTCAACTGGAAGGCCTCGGGGATGGCAACGACACCACGTCCAGTCTCCTCGAATTCCACCGCCTGAACTCGCCCTACATTATGAACGGCACCACAGGGGACGGCCGTAGTTTTGCAGACGCACTGAAACCGGAACTGGGAATGGTTTCGGTTGCATCTGGTAAAAAAACGAAAAAGAAGGCAGTCGAGACAGAGGACGCAGAGGCTGAATCCGGGGGCGAAGAAGGCGCCAATGACGTCGCAGGCGTGGTGAATTTGCGGCGACTTGCTGCGGTTTGCTTTCGATATGACCCTAATTCCCTGATTCACGGCATCTTTCTGGAAAAGATCGCCGGCCGTCTCCGTCAGCCCCGGGCATTGTCCGCATTTATCGAAGCCAGCGGGGTTGGCAGAGCAGACAGTGGTGGCGTGAAGTTCGACCGAGCGCTGCCCAAGCCAAGTATCGCCGGTGTTGACGCGAAAGGTGGCTATGGAAACGTACCATTCCACCGCACCGAATTCACCGCCAGCAGCATTACCGCATTTTTCTCCCTCGACCTCGCGCAGATTCGCGGCTACGGTCTGGGGACCGATGCGACGCAACTGCTGATTGCCATTTCACTTTGGAAAGTGAGACGCTTCCTTGAATCCTCAATGCGTCTGCGAACGGCCTGTGAACTGGAACTGGTGAATGGTGATCAATCCATTCTTCTGAAACGCCCCGAGAACGGGTTCGTTCTCCCGTCCACACATGAGTTATCCACTGCCATCCGCGGTTTGCTTACGCGCTGTGCTGGGCAGTTTGCTTCACCAGCAATCACAAAACTGACCTGGAAGAACAACTGAATTATCGTCAAGTCTTTGCGATTGGCGTTCTTCGTCGCGGTGTCCGCCCAAAGGGACGGACACCGGCCCACCATGATCAGGCGTCGTTGTTCACTTCAGAGGTACTCATGCCAATTTATATAGAGGCCACATTTCCAGCAGGGCGTTACCACGCCACTCCCTGGGGCAGGCACGTCAATGAGGGTATGGCAGAATGGCCACCGTCGCCTTGGCGTTTCCTGCGGGCACTTGTCGCGGTTTGGCAACGCACATTGCCCCAGTTGTCCGCTGCAGACATCCAGGCAGTCCTGACCAAACTTTCCGGTACGCCCTCGTTTTTCCTGCCACCGCATCGCGTCGCGCATACTCGCCACTACATGCCGTGGGAGAAAAAAGGGCCGATGGACCGCACCCTTGTCTTCGATACGTTTATCTGTCTCGATCGCAATGTTCCACTGGTTATGGCGTGGCCGGATCAGGATCTTTCCAGCCATGAATACGAAATCCTGCAGGCCCTCCTGCAGAATCTCCTCACACTCGGACGTGCTGAAAGTTGGGTGTCTGCCACGCTTGTCGAGAATTGTGACAGAGAATGGAATTGCGTCCCTTCCGAACGTCACGGCAATCCTGTGCCTATGCTCTGCTCGGACCCGTCCAGTTGCTTCTCTGGCCAGCAGTATCCTGTGCATGACCAGAAAAAATTGGAGAAGGGAAAAATTAAACCTTCGGAATGGCTTTTTGATTGTCCTCCATGGCATCTGTGTATTGATACGCAGACCATGCGTTCGCAACGTTGGTCCAGTGTGCCCGGAGCACAATGGGTCAATTACTCACGCCCTGAGGAATCGCTGATAAGGAAACCACACTCCCTTACCGCCTCGGAAATCAGGGGCAATCAAACTGCGCAGTCGGGCAAACCCTATTGTGTCACCTTTCTTGTGGATGGCCCCGTCCTACCCACATTCACCGACACATTGCTGGTCACCGACAGTTTTCGTCGAGCTGTGATGAGTTGTTTTGGATTCTGGTGTCGTCGAAATCCTGATCAGGCGGAGCCTTTTCGCCGCATTGACGAACCCACACGCTTTGCGTCGCCTTTGTTTTCCGGACGCGATCTGGCTGGGGTAAACCTCCAAGGACACCGACATGCCCGGTACCTTGCCCTGCCGTCTCCGTTGGATAGCAATCGTATTGGAACGCTGGCGTTGTATTGCGCCGATGGGTTTGGCCCGGAAGAAATTGCCGCCGTTTCTAGCCTCAGACGGCTTACGGTCGGACATCGGGGACAAGATTCCAGCCTGGAGTTACAACTTCAAATCACGTCGATCGGCGACTCCATGCACACCCCTGCAACCTCAATCATCGGCCCATCGGACACATGGGAATCTTTAACGCCGTTTCTAGGGAATGACAACATCGGAAGAAATCGTCAGGAAACATGGCTGCGCAAAGGGATTCGCCGCGAATGGCGTCGGCTGACAGAAAGTCAGCCAGAACTGGCTGGCGTGGAATTGCAGGAAGTACATTCACTCACTCTCGAAGAGTGTCATCAAAAGCAGTTACCTGCGGCTCGGGAGTTTCGACGGATTCGAACCAAGCATGGAGGCAGAGACGCATGGCGGGCGGCTGCCATGTTCAGACTCTATTTTTCAACCCCAGTTCGCGGCCCTGTCTGTCTCGGCTATGGCTCACACTTCGGAATGGGATTGTTCCAACCTCAACCGCTCCAACCCGCTGTTGAAGTCTTGTGATGCCTATCAAACTCCGCGGCGCCTGCAGCAAGCACCCCGAACGGGGTGCCAGACAATAGCCGGTGGTAAGCTCGCGCCACCACCGGAACCGCGCCACACCACGCCCCCCGCACCCCGAATGGGGTGCCAGACTTCGATCCACCCGCCGATTCCCGTTCTCTGCCACCGCCTGGCGGGGTGGAATCGCATTTGATGACATTTCCGGTGGCGGCGCTTTCGCTTGCCACCGGCTATTCTCTGCAAGCCCTCCGGGCTTGAACGCAATTCCCCATTTTCGGACCTTCAAAACACGCAGCATCTGCATTCCTCACCCCGAATTGGGGTGCCAGAAAATAGCCGGTGGTAAGCCCGCGCCACCACCGGGACCGCGC
>CAIQIE010000171.1 GCA_903871805.1 uncultured Planctomycetaceae bacterium
GACTTCGACGGCTTCGTCTGCATCGGCGTCAACTTCCGTCACCGGAGCATCAACCTCGGAAGCGTCATCCGCTTCTTCGTCCATTGCTGGACCATCGACTTCGACGGCTTCGTCTGCATCCGCGTCAACTTCCGTCACCGGAGCGTCAACCTCGGCAGCGTCATCGGCTTCCTCGTCCATCGCTGGACCATCGACTTCGGCGGCTTCATCAGCATCCGCGTCAACTTCCGTCACCGGAGCGTCAACCTCGGCAGCGTCATCCGCTTCCTCGTCCATCTCTGGACCATCGACTTCGGCGGCTTCGTCTGCATCGGCGTCAACTTCCGTCACCGGAGCGTCAACCTCGGCAGCTTCGTCGGCTTCTTCGTCCATCTCTGGACCATCGACTTCGGCGGCTTCATCTGCATCTGCGTCAACTTCCGTCACCGGAGCGTCAACCTCGGCAGCGTCATCCGCTTCCTCGTCCATCTCTGGACCATCGACTTCGGCGGCTTCGTCCGCATCGGCGTCAACTTCCGTCACCGGGGCATCAACCTCGTCGGCGTCATCGGCCTCTTCGTCCATTGCTGGACCGTCGACTTCCGCAACTTCGTCCGCATCGGCGTCAACTTCCGTCACCGGAGCGTCAACCTCGGAAGCGTCATCCGCTTCCCCATCCATCTCTGGACCATCGACTTCGACGGCTTCGTCTGCATCGGCGTCAACTTCCGTCACCGGAGCGTCAACCTCGGAAGCGTCATCGGCTTCTTCGTCCATCTCTGGACCATCGACTTCGGCGGCTTCGTCTGCATCGGCATCATCGGGTAGACCAATCGCAATAGGATCCAGCACAGAAGATGTCCGATTTCCAAGAAGTTCCTCCTTCTCCTCCGGCGAAGATCGATCTCCAAGGAGTGCTTCCTTCTCTTCCATCTTCTCAGCGAGGGTTGCTGGGTCGAGTGGATTTTTCTCCAGCCCCACAGCAGTCTCTTCGGCGACGGGACTTTCAACTGTTGTCACCTGCAGTTCTTCGGTACCATCCGTAATGGTTTCATCAGCCAGTTCGACTTCAGAAGCCTCTCCAGCTGGTATTGTCTCCGGAACTACATCAGCTTCCGTGACTTCTGGCAACGCCTCAGGAGCACCAGTTGGCAGCACCATCTCAGCGGCATCAGCCTCCGGAGTTACAGCCTGCGTTTCGGGACCGGCTACAGCCGTCTCGACGACCTCAGCATCGGCGACCTCAGCATCAACGATTTCTGCAATCTCCGGAGTCGCAGGCGCAACAGACGCACTCGCCTTTGACGACCTGTTGCCGAGAAGTGCCTGTTTCTCAGAGGCCTTGCGTGCCAAAGTTGCCGCGTCAAACGGAGTCTTCACCAGTGAAGCTTGTGCCGATTCGGCCGCGGGCGTGGACACGGGGCTATCTGAGGGAGTTGAAGTGGCTGCTGAATCAACTGCATCCTCTGTTGCGACATCGACAGGCCGAGGTGGCTCCTGCATCTGCAGAACCGCCAACCCAAGCCCATTTGTCAATACAGACTCAAAACTGGTCAGCGGGCTTCCGCCATCTTTACCAGTCGCAGGCAACAGCAGCAACTGATCCAGAGCTACGCCGGCCGTGACGGCCAGATGTCCGTTGGGCAGCACCAACTCAGGATGGTCAAAAGGTGCTCTCTGATGCTTGACGCGTGGATCGGTCAGGTGTTCAAGAAATTCCACAACGGCTGCTATTGCATCTGGATTTCCCTGCAGAGACGGAACTCCATTTACATCCGAATCGAGATCCTTCAGGTTACTTTCGCGGAAGTCACTGCCTCGAGCGTAGAATTGCACGACTTCTGTCAGTGATTTCATGGACCCGTTGTGCATGTAAGGTCCGGTCAGTTCCACGTTTCGCAGTGTGGGGGCCTTAAAGGCACCGTCAACCGCGACTCGTCGATCGGCCGTCACAACATCATGGGGATCAGGATTTCTGCCCGCCTGTTCCTGACGACTGTAAGACCATGGGCCCAGCAACGGGTGTGCCCCGCCAACTCCCGGATCCTCGGTCGTCGGTCGAACACCGATGTTGTAAAACCCTTCATCATAGAAGGCCAGCCCCTGCTCCATCGGCATCAGAGAAACTCCGCCGTCCTCGGAAAGAACACCGCGGAGCGTGCTGATTGTGCCGCCGGCAAACTCAGGGCCGTGATGGCAGTTGAGACATTTGCCTTCCTGAACAAAAATCCGTAAACCTGCTTTTGCCTTTGCCGTCAACGCATCTTTATCGCCGCGGGCGAACTTGTCATACGGAGTCTGATCCGACACCAGCGTCGACTCGTACATCATGATCGCCAACCCCCAGAACATGGAGAAATTGGCTTCCATCTGCGTGTAGCCGTCACTGGTCTTCGCTGTGCCGGACCACCATTCAGGAAGAAACGCCTCACGAATCAACTTTGCATAGGCGGCCTGCGACAAGTCCAGGCCTCGCCCCGAAGCATCCCGATAGACGCCCAGAACACTGTCATCTGCCGCGACCATCTGCTGCGACAGAGGCTGCAGACTGAGCATCTTGCGGCCAAGTGCAGCGAAGGTTCGACCATTCCACGCCATCTCAACGTCGCTGTTCGGTGGGCCCACAGCCTGTGATGCGAGGGCTGCGTTGTCCAGCTGAATTTTTACAGGCTGGATCTCTCCCGCGGCATTCGCCTTCAGGACATGCGCATTCGGATCCAGCTCGCCAAACGGATTTACGCCGTTGAAGTACCGATTCGCCCGACCATCCCAGAAAGAACGATCGAAGTAGACGGCGTTTACTGATGTGGGTGCATTGCGGCCAGTGACCTGTCGCACATCAGCGTTGTCAGAATTAAATGTCGGATTCAGAACGAACTTGCCTTCGTCCTGCGAACTTCCGGATTTAATTTCGACAAAATCTTCCGTCACCACCCCCTGCGAACCAGT
This sequence comes from uncultured Planctomycetaceae bacterium, assembly GCA_903871805.1. GTDB lineage: Bacteria > Planctomycetota > Planctomycetia > Planctomycetales > Planctomycetaceae > SXXK01. The sequence goes on from CAIQIE010000171.1 coordinate 2,929, forward strand.
CACCTCCCGGCGATCCTCGATCACCGGATTTGAGGTCTTGTCACCTGGAATCGTGGGATCCCGGAATTTATGAAACGGAAAGTCTGAGCTCTTCAGAGCCTTATTGACACCGCGAAATAATGAGCCAGAGCTGCCGGGATTGACGGTGTTGACAGTACGAACATCCGCTCCGGCGTGCCAGTGACAGGTGGCACACGCCGTTCGCCCATCACTACCAACCTGCATGTCCCAGAACAGGGCCTTGCCCAGAGCGATTGCCTTGTCCCGATTCTGCACAAACTCAGACAGATTTGGCGGCAGAGGTACCGGAATGGAATCCAGCGCTCCCGGCGGAGTCAACGGAGACAGCATTTCTACCTGAGAAATCACAGGTCCGTCCGGGATACCCTCGGTGTTCGATGCAAACCGCAGTCCGACTACGTCCTGCTGCGCAACAAAGTCAATGGTTTTTTCTTCCCATTGCATGTTTGTGCGCGACCACGACGTTGGCTTGTTCATTACAAACGAAGCCTTCTCGTTGCCGAAAAATACCGACAAGGCCCGCGGCCTGCCGGGGAATGTTGTCCAGTTTCCGGACATCTGAAACCGGATGCGATACTTGACCCCGGCCTTCACATTGATGGATTGGTACAAGGACCCGGCACGTGTCCCATTCAGGTCAACTGCGTTGCCAAACCCATCCTTCACCGCGAAGTCATTGATGTGCAGTGCCACATCACCCAGATCCACAGTCCAGCCACCGAACCTGCCCGGTGCACGCACTGTCGAAACCCGGGAACGGAATGCGGACTCTGCGAAAAAACTATCCTGAGCAATGTTCCCAAAGCCAGCGGACGGGTCCAGCGAGATAAACTCGTCCAACAGGCCCTCCTGCTCGACACCCCCAGCCAAAGCATCTGCATCCCGAGGGGCCAGCGCGTTGACTGGTTCAATCTCGGCAACTCCCACAACGTCCTGACCAAAAGTTTCAACTCCTGTGGTCAGTATCGCCGCGGCGGCCGCCAGCGGTTGCACCCATCGGCAAAGCAACTGCTGCCAGGGGCTCCGCTCAGATGCCGTGCGGGCAGCCCGCGAAGCGTTCGACACTACGGCTCCATGCCATTTCGCTGCACCCTCCACTGGCGCACTTGTTTGCGCACATTCCGGTTTCAGCATGAGATAATCACTTTTCGTTTCAAGGAATCATTTCCTGAGGCAGGAAATACAAAGCCGAGTTCCTGCAGAAACTCCGGGCAATCAGCACTCGGCGGTCCCTTGAATCACAGAGCTGAAGGCTTTTTCCGACACCGCACCGTCCTGAAGAACGAGGCGCGTCGGCAATCTCACTTCGCGGCTTTTGCAGGTGACCGCAGACTCTGTTGGCGCGGTATTTGCGCCAGGACCTGGAGAGGCACATGGCAAACGGGATTCCGATTGGATGAAATCCCCAACATCTCGGATTTGTCCGGAAACACCGTCTCAAATGCATGTCGCATCAAATCAAACAACCCGCGAGAACCGCTACCAGCGGTCTAACCGTCACAACCCAACGCACGTTCCCGCATTTCACAACGGTCTGGCCACGGCCCGGACATATCACAGATCAGGGTTCGTCAAGAAAAATGAACCTTGACATTGACAGTTTGATGCCGAAACGATGCATATCGGCCCCACCCCACTGACCGTGTAAATCTGCCACTTTGCTCATTAAAAGATGAGATTATCCGGAGAAAACATGAGCCTCGCCTTCTTGTTCCCTGGATCAGCCTCACCGAGATTCGCGAGATCTCAGAGTGGTCAGAGATTGCATGCCAAAAAAAAGCCCGCTGCCTCGTGATTTCTGGTTATTCAGAACTTACCTGTGATGGATTTCTGCGACGATCGGTTAGAGGAGTGCTGAACGTCGACGTTGGATCTCGTGTACCACAGTTTCCGGCCTCGAAAGATCCACCCGCCACACTCAGGCAAACCGTGTCGCACTCAGCCTCCGCGGGGGGAGGGAACGGGCAAATCGCAACTGCCCGGAAACGATCGTGCAAGGGGACTTCGAGTTTCACAAGAGCGCCCCGCCCATGCGGTCCAATTGCATCTGGCACCACACACCAGCAGGGCATGGCACTGACCGATCGCTACGGACCGTCTGCTGCCCTGAACATAGCGGCCTGAGAAATCCAACCGAGACAAGCCTGCAATTTCGTTCGCTCACGCTTCATTCGCGCGGAACTGGTGCCGGAACTTCAATAAAAGTCTCAAAACATCTGATTTTATTTCATTTCACGTTCGGATTGTGACGATCAGCGAAAATGGTGGGTTTTTTCCTTCAGGGAACTCCCCCGCTGGATTTCCGGCAGATTCCGCCGATGAAATCGAACACCCCCTGTAATTCTGTGCCCCGGGAGCATGTTGATTCCTGATCACAGCAACTTCCGTTCTGAATGACCATCCCGGCCACTCAGGATGACATCTCAAGGTCACATCGTGGATAAGCCAAAGTTGCCGCTTCAGATTCCAATGACCCTCGTATTGCTGCTGGGGCAGTTGCTCCCGGCGCAGGACGGCGTCGCACGACCTTCGTCGTCGCATCGAGGTGGTCACAGTCTGATCTCCCGGAACAACCGACACGTTGTCTCCGGCATGCCAATTCGCCAGGCTTCTCAGACGCAGTTTTCTGAGCAACCGCCGATGGACATCCCCCCGGCAGAGTTTTCACCACCGGTGCAGATCGAACGCGGCCGGGACTCTTTTCGAAATCAGCACGTCGACCCGAATTCGTCGGCGGACTTTTCGAACGCCCCAAAGCTGACTCCGATTGAATCGCACCGCTGGACCTTCAATTTCCAGAATGCAACATGGCTACTGGTGCTGCGTGCCTACGCCAAAGAATTCGGCCTGGCACTGCAGATCTCCACTGAAACCGACGGCCTGTTTTCTTACTACGACGAGAAGCCTCTGAATGCCACGGAAACGCTGGATATCCTGAACGATGCCCTGCTGGCCAGTGGACGAATTCTGATTCGTGATCAACAGCGACTGACGCTGGTCAATGCCACGGAAGAGATTCCGGGCAATATCGTCCCGTTTGTTTCCATTCATCACATAGACACTCTGGGGCGAAACGAACTGGCGACTGTCGCGATTCCACTGCGAGGACCGGATGCGGAACAGACCATTGCCGAGATTGGTCAGCTGCAGAGCACGCTTGGTCAGGTTCGCGTGCTGACAAGCGCTGGCCGTGTGGTTGTCACAGACACCGGCAGCTACCTGCGGCGAATGCGAGACCTGCTGCTGGGATCCGGCCTGGCTGCGGGCGATCAGCATGCTCATGTCTATCAGCTGAAAAATGCACGAGCAGAAGATGTGGCAAAAGCGATTACTGATTTTCTGAATGCGGGTTCCTCAGCTGGCGCGACGGGTGATCCTGCCGCAGGTTCGGCCAACGGAACACCAGCGGGGCAGCGCGTGGTGTCAGAGAAAAA
>CAIQIE010000172.1 GCA_903871805.1 uncultured Planctomycetaceae bacterium
AGGACGGCAACACGGTGACAGGTCTCATTTCTTCACCGCGGCAGTGTGGAGGCGGCGTTCGATTCAGCCCGGAGGGCTGACAGACACTAGCCGGTGGCAAGCCCAGCGCCGCCACATACGTGAATCAACCCTGAGGGGGTTGCAGACAGCGCGGAACAGCAGGAGCCCCATGTCTCCTGGCATCGCCTTCGGAGGACAATGTCGCGGGCAACCTTGTCGGCCAACCCACAAACCAACACCGGACGGCTCGCGCCGTTCCGCTTCTATTTCGCATGGCCTGCGGCCATGCACATGTCTAAACACGGCCCTATTCACCACGGAGAACACGGAGAACACGGAGTTGAATCGCAATAGGGGGACATTGTACTTTTGGGGAAACGAGGACATCGAAGTGGCTGCGTGCAAGCGGACGGTGTGTTCGAATTCCTGTCTCCCCGTTTGGGGCTTTGTGGCGTGGATTGGAACGCTCCATGGGATCGCTCCCGTGGCGACAACATGCCATCCCCGTGGGGACGTAGTCGCAGGTGCCTCAAGTTTCGAAGTCCACCTCTCGGGGACGGCGTCACCATCCGCTGAGATTCGGTCATCATTGCGGCGGTGAGCTTTTCGGATTTGAGGGTGGCGGATTTGAGGGTGGCGGATTTGACGGTGGCGGTGCCGGCGATGCCGAGGAGGTTTGTGACTGCAATGTCCGCATCGTCTGCTGAAACGAGAGGGGATCGTAGGCGGCTGCGGGGGGCAGGGTCTTCGCTGGATCCAACAGCAGGACCGGGCGACTTTGCGTTGCCCCCGGAATCTGCATGCGATCGGACCGACCCTGCTGCAGACGCAGGTACAACCCGGGAAACAGGTCTTCGACCTCGACGATGCGCGGTTCTGTGTCCGAGCGATCGTCTCGCCGTCGCTCCTGTTCAAAGACGGTCCATGCCCAGGCAAGGGATCGGGCCGAGTCGTAGTCCACGACGCGTGTGGAAGCGATGCCGAGGAGTTGTTGAGTAGCGAGGGAAGCTTCTGCTGCTCGGAAACTGAGAGCTTCAAGACGTTTGGCCGCGGCCTCGGCTGTGTCGGCTGCTGAGCGAGCCGTCTGAATGATACTTTGGCGGTCTCCAAAGGGAACCTTCAACGTGGCCTGATGGACTGGAGCGTGGTTCGTCCATGGATCCTGTTGGGGGTCGAGTGTGGCAAAGGCGACGGCGGCGAGCGCATTGGGCCATGTGAGCAGTCGCGGTCGGCCCGGGCGTCCATGAGCCTGAGCGGCTTTTCGCCAGCCTTCATGCCGCAGGTCATGATGACAGGCATAGCAGTCAAAGCGAGCCAGTTCCGGCCAGCCTGCAGATACGTCTGCGGGGGTGTCGGCGGCAGCCCCCATTCCTTCTGCAAGGTCGGCCGTCAGCCTCTGGGATTCACTGTAGGTCATCAGTGCAGCGACCAGTGTATTCCTCGTGGCGGGCAGGGCTTCGCCGTCGTGAACATAGCCGGTTTCCAGTTCATAGCGTCTGCGTAATTCCGGATCCTTCTCGTGGTACTCCCGCCAGTGCTTTGGCATCTGATTCTGAAATGTTTCCAGCTCGAACGGAGGCAGAGGCGGGTGGCCGGCGGCATACATTTCGTGCGTCAGCACTCGACCCAGGCCCGCGTTTCCTGAATGACATGACAGGCAGATCTGCGTCCTGTGCCGGATCGACTTCAGATTGGCGTATCCAGACTTATGCTTTTCTTCCGGGCTTCGAAAACGCCAGTCTGCTGCCGTAAAGTGTTCTGTTCCCCAACCCGATTCTGTAATAACCGGGGCATTGGGTGATACCTCGGTGCTATGCGTTCCGGCAGGTCCATGACAACCTTCGCAACTGACACCGGACGTCAACCGCACGTCCGTCTGAAATCTCTGATCCACCAGCCCCGGCTCTTCTGTACTGTGTCCATTCAGCGGCATTGCTGAGTGGCAGGCGAGGCATCGGAGATCGCGGTGAGCCGGTCGGCCGAGTAACTGCCCGATTCGTATGGCTGGTTCACTTAGCAGTGATGTGTAGGCTTGCGCATGCCGGTCGATCGTCGGAGTTGTCGTGGCGTCCGGGGGCCCCGGCGTTTCCTGAACGGCGCTGCCCCGACCGCTCCAGATCAGCATTTCGTTACCAGCAATCCATGTGTCGCCGGTCTGAAGTCCCAGTTCTGCTGCTAACTCTTCATTTTTGACACTGCGGGCATGGCAGTTATAGCAACTTTGCATTCCCAGAAATCTGTGTCCGAGTCCTGGGAACGCAGGTGTTGACGTAAGTGAATCGGATGGGGCCCTCATTTGTCCCTGCAATGGGCCCGCTATCGAAATCAGCAGGACGAGAAACAGCAGGAATTGCCATGGCGAGGCGTGGATAAAGTCTGCCCGTCCGTGGCGTGGGCGCATTCCTGCTCGTGCGCAGCACGGTGTTAAGCGGGGAATGGTGCGCACTTCTGAAAACAGCAGGCTGCCTGCAGGATGAGTTTGGTTGGAAGCAGGGGAACTATCGGGATTCACTGGATGCTGCTCCTGCTGCAGGTGGTGTGGGTTCAGGGGGCGTGTCGTCTGGCAAAGCCGCGTTGATGGGGGAGTTGCCGGAATCCGACGCGAGCAGTCGTTCAATATGCCTCAATTCGCTCACCATCGGTTCTATTCGGCTGGCGGAAGAACTTCCCGGGCTATCTGCAGATTTCTGGAACAGCAGGCTCTGACGGATAACTTCCAGGTGCTGCAGCAGCAGAGTGTTTCGCGGATCCTGAGGAACCATTTGCATGCGGGAACTCACGGCAGCACGCAGTGCCAGATAAAGTTGAGCGGCACCATCCCAGCTGGCAGCAGGCAGGCTCTTTCCACTTGTCGCTGTGACTCGGCAATGGTGGATCAGGCTGAGCATTACCTGGTCAATGCGCTCCGCGCTCCAACGCTCGGCATCCACGTTCCGGAGTTGCGCATCAAGATGTTTTCTGAGTGCAGCGGCGTCGTTTCGTGCGGCCAGTGGATCAGGTACGGGATGCTGCATCGTCTGTTTCAGCGCCTGCAGAGTTTCCTTCGCGTTTTCTGCGGTGGCGAGAACCGGGTAGAGACCGAAATTCCATGTGCCCCAGGCTGGACGACCTCTGGTCTCGCTTCGCAGCTGATACCAGTTTTGATCTTCCAGGTCGTGATGGCAATTGAAACAGGAATGTTCCGCAAAGTCCGGCCATAAATCGGGCTGGCTGGTTCTGTGTTCCAGCAATTCGAGTGCGGAATGAGCCGTGACAAGTTGGCCTGCGAACCATGCTTGTACAGCAAAGTCTTCACGAAGTTCGGGGGCCACCTGTTCTTCTGCGTTTCCCGGGCGGGGTGTCCAGTGACGAGGAAGGTTCGCATGAAATGTACTGAACTCGAAATCCAGTCGTGGGTGACCGGCAGCCAGCAGATCATGTGTGACGTTTTGCCCTTCCCCGCCGACATGGCATCTGGCACAGAGTTTTGCGCGCTCGACGATACTTTGGGTGTTCAGAAATCCGAGGGATTGCCTGGAAGCGGACGAGAGCGACTTCCATTCCGGTGTGGAGTGAATTGCCAGCCAGTCCCCGGCAGGCCCATGACAGGACTCGCAGCCCACTCCGTCATGATCATGAAAAAGCGGTGCAGTGGCCCTGTCTGCTATGACACCTTCTGTCGTAACGTGGCAATTCAGGCAGCGAGCATCTTCGGTTGCCCGCAACGGGGCTGTTTCCGTCTCGGTGTTCAGAATCGCCATCATCTTACGGGCTGTCGGCCCCGTCAGAACTTCCCAGGCGCGGGAGTGTGGATCGGAACGTGCCCAAATCTGACTGGCAGCAAAGCCGATTCCTTCCTGCACGCGGCCACCACCATGGCAACTGGCTGCGGCACAGGAATTGACGCCCCGCAGACGTGACCCGACAAGGTGATCCTGTCTGTTGGATTCTGCTGGCGCTAAAGAAATCTGAGTTTCCGCGGCAGGAGCCCGGTACGTGGTGTCGCGTTGTCCCGCTTCATCGCCAACTGAATGGACTGCGGCCGAAACGCCAGCGACGGCCAGCAGGAACGATATTTGAATTCTGCGTGGACACACATTCATTTTCCGGAAGATTTTGGTTTTGGTTTTGATTTTGATTATGGTCGCGGGTCCGCCATGGACGTTACAGATCAGCAGGCGAAACCGCCGGATTGGAAAACAACTCCGGGGCTGTGCCAGGCATTTTCGAAAGACTGTGAGCCGTGTTTTTTTCAAAAGGCCTTTGGTGATAATCATGACACTCAATGCAGTCTGCACGAGCCGACCTGCGGCCTGAGGTTCGTTGGGATTCAGACAGGTGACATTGCCGACAGACCGTAATCGAAGGCATCAGCACATCCCCGGTACTGGTGCTTTCCAGAACACTGGCCTGGCCGATGACCGATTTCGGGGAAGTGTCCGCGCGCGAATGGCACTCCAGACAATTCATGTTACGGTGCGAGTCGTGGTTGAAGCTGGAATGAGGAAACCAGCGCTCGGGAATCTGAGTTGGTTCAATTTCCCATGACGGTGCCTGCAGTTGAATGTCGGAGGATGTCGGCCCATTGATTTCAGGAGACACAGCTCGGATTTCATGGCAATAGCCGCATCCGCCGGAACCTGTCAGCCAACTCCGTGACTGAAGGAGGTTGGATACTGCTGTGTGTGGCGTCGATGCTGAATCAGCTGAACGCACCCGTGCGTCGGCCTGGATGACTCGTTCCGAGATATCCGTTGAAAGGAGTCTCGCGGTCTGATCCGGCAAACTCTGATCGAAGTTGCGTCCCGGTCGTGGAGACAGCAGGCTGTCATCAGACTCGGCTCGGTGCTCTTGCTCGGCGTTGGTTACCAGTGCACCCAAATACGTATTCACCAGAAAAGCGCGAACTTCCGCGGCGGGCCGGTGGGGAACCACAGCGGGCCTGAGTCCGGTTGGTGGCAGATTGTGGCCAGTCAATCTGATATTTCCGTTCGAATCCTGGACGAGAGCTGGATCGAAAACCAGCGGATGGCAGGACTGGCAATGCCTCTCATAGCTGACTGGACGCATGTATCGCTTTTCGGTGTCAGGTTCGTGGCAGTAGGCACAGTTGTCCTTCAGGTTTTGAAATTGGCCCGATGTATCAGGCAGCCCACGTGCGTCCGCAGGCTGCAGATGCGCCTTGTGATTAAACCGAATTCTGGCGCGGTCCTGCCAGCGCGGCTGAGCGTCACCGGGGCGCTGCAGCCACGACAGGATTTCGCTGACACCATGGGACCGTGGGGGCGGCAATTCGGAAGTGCCCACTGTCAGTAACTCCGTGAGTGTGAACTCCGGGTGATCCGCAAAGTCCGTGATTTTTCGGGATCCGGACTTCTGAAAAGTCAGGGACTCGGGTTTCAGCCGGGAGCTGGCAATTTGTTTCAGGTCCGAGTGACAGTCGCGGCAAGTGCCGGAGGCAATACGACGAAGATCAGAATCCTCCGCGTGTTCCTGGTGGCAATCTGCGCACTGGCGATCATGCTGCGTCACAAGATTTTCAGCCTGCACTTTCTCTTTTCGGGGCAAATCACTTCCCCCGGAAAAGTAATGTCCGGGGCCTTCATGGCAGGCCACACATTTTTTGTCCGGAGCCGATGTTGCATGGGAATGGTGAACCGGCGAAAGCAGTCGCTCCATGGGACCGATAAAGGGTTCATGGCAGGTATTGCACTGGTTTTCAAACATTTTGTGAGCATTGGAAAGACCGCGTGCCTGGTAGATTTCGGGGGTCCCCGAGAGGCCCTGAAGCAGCAACCATCCGGCTGAAAGAATTGCAGCACTCAGGGACAGAAGCCACATGCGGCTCCGGAACGGATCGCGTCGACGCGAAAATCCGATGGGGCCAGGATTGTGGAAAACCGGAGATTGAAAATCAGGTTGCATGGTGGGCTCAGCGAGCGATCACGGGTGACAAACATGGTGTTGATTAGAACGGGACAACTCGAAGCGACATCACAATATGCGCCATCAGAAACACAATCAGCATGATCGAAACAGGGACGTGCAGCAGCATGCACAGGTTCATCCAGCCAAAAAATCTGCGCTGTCGGTCCATCGCGTGACGACTGTTGCAGAGACTGCGCAGTTCATTCAGCGGGCCCTGCAGCAGATCAGAAAGGCTCTCGCGTTGTCGACCAAACAGACGTTCCAACTCTTCCACTGTTTGCGGGACCCGCCCGCTGGGGCCGTGAAGGGCATTGTCCGTCGCAAGAAACGGACGGACAGAGTCTGTGTAGAACTTCCACAACTGTTCCCGCTCGTCATTTGCGAAACTGCTGGTTGGAAATGGCTGTTTTTCTTCTTTGAGGGGACGCGATCCAGCGACAGTTTCCGCAGACCCACTTACTGTGATGAAGGCGGCGGATTTGTGGCTGTTTGTTTCGCGCAGGCTGGGATAGGTGGCCGCCAGTAATTTTGGGAATTCGGCTTCCGTGGTGATGATGCGGAGTTCGTTCTTTGTGAATTTCGCCAGCGACCAGAAGTACTCTTTTAATTCGATTGGCACAACAGATCGCAACAGCCGCATTTGGTTTGCGGCCTGTTCTGAGCGAGTGGATGTGCTGGTACAAATCAGGTCATACTCGCTGACCAGTTTTTGGCAGTGTGCAGACAGTTCCGCTGCTGGTCCGACGCTCTGGTGTCCACACAGGTGACAAAGACGAATATCGGCAATCATTAACAGGCGTTCACGCTGCCAGAAGGACTGTCCTTCCAGAGTCTCTGCCGGGGTGTTTTTGCGGAGTATTGCTGGAAGAATTTGCTGCAGCAGAAGTGCCAGTAGACCGGATCCGACAACGAACAGAACACACATCCACAGCAGTCCGGAGATTGTGCCGCCCCACGAGAAGCCCGAGTGGAACAGCAGAAACGGCACGCTCAATGATCCCAGCCAGATATGGCCCTTCATCCAGAAGGAAGCGCTGCCAGCGCGACGAGTCCGGAAGGCCTTTCTGGCGGCGAGGAGTACGGAAAACGTCATCATGGCTGTGGCGATGATGCCGAAACACAGCCCGGGGACTGTTCCGCCGGAAGGACCATGGGGAGCAATGGTTGCGCAAACGGCATACAGGCTTGCTCCGGCCGTTAGCACGATTGCTGAAAAAATGCCCCATGGAAGATGAGATCGGTCAATCAACACAACGAGAATCCTCTGCCGTCAGATGCTCAGCCTTTCGGAAATACACAAAACGGGAAACAGCCTCAGGAGTCTGTCGCATGACAGAGTTCGCTTTGCTGGCGGTTTTCAGTATCCGCATCGTCGGTTCCCTTGAAATACGCACGTCCATCGACTCGGATCGCTGCATCGTGCGGACAGGCATACAGACAGGCTGGCTTTCCCGAGGGCGTGAAACGACACTGATCACACACCACCGCTTTCTCATGGGTGACTGGCGGAATGAATTCCGGACTGGAAAGAAAGTGGAATCCGCTGGTCGCAGTTTCCTGCTGACTCAACAGATCCATTTGAATGGAACCATAGGGACACTGGTCTGCGCAGCGACTGCAGCCGATGCAGTGGTCTGAAATCCAGACCTCGCCGCGATCCCCACGATGAATTGCACCTACCGGACAGCCAATCATGCAGACCGGGTCCAGGCAGCTGCGGCAGGTGGCAGGAACCAGATAGCGGTTTTCAAAGCGAGGTCCATCAAGGTGCAGCCTTGTCCGTCCGTCATCGTGGGAGTCGACGCAGGCTCGCACACACTCGTTGCATCGAGTGCATCGATCGAGATCGATAACCATCAGTGACTGGCCCCATGCAAGTCCCATGGCCTGAAATTCTCGTGTGTCGCTGGCTGAAACTGGCAGAAGGGTTTGGTTTTTCGTGGGCCGCTTTGGTACGGGCCCTGGGACAGACTGCTGCACATACTGTCGAAATTTTGGAGAACGAGCTGCCAGTTCGCGGAGGGCACGGACTGGAATTCTGACCACGTCGACCGACTGCGATACCTTTTTGGTCGCAAGTGTACGGGGTAACTGCTGTGGATCGTGCGAGAAAGCGATGCTGGTACTGTAGCTTTCCTGATTATGCAGGGCCGTCATTTCTCCGATCACTTCGCCGCGGGTCGCATAATTGACAGTACGTCGGCGAGTGGCGATGGTTGAGCGACGTTCCAGACATTCGCGGCACAGTGTTTCCAGAATAGTGCGATTCAGAATTCGAAATTCCAGTGGGCCCCACGTTGCTTTATTGACAGGTAACACGGATGAGTTGAGTTGCCATTCCGGGTGACCGATAACTCGGTGACAGCCAGCTTCGGACTGAATCTGCGTCGTGGCAATTCGAGATGTTTGTATCCATGTGTTCAGGCCGCATCGCAGCAGTTCTACCTGCTCCGACTTCAGGCAGAAACCTTCCTCGGAAGCAGTTTCCACAAGCTTTTGAAGGTCCGTTGGCAGCTCACCAAAGATCTGTTCCGGAAGGCCCGCCCTGTTTTTCCACTCGAAGATGCTCAGCAGCGTTTTCTTTGGATCAGAGAGTTCTTCTGCTGACAGCAGGCAACCCAGGTTCTGCATGACACGCACAACACCATTGCGAATCAGATAACAAGACTCAGTCTCTGTCTGGTACTCGTCCTGCAGAATCTGGCCATCCGAAAAACTTTCCAATTCCAGCTGCGGTGACAGCCATGCATAGTCGTCATCGGTCAGCGTACGAAACATTGGCAGGGATCGAATGTGACTTTCCATCGCCCGCTGGCGGTAAGTCTCATCGATTTTTTTTCGGAAGCTGGCATTTCTGCACAGAGCTTCCAGCACATGACGCATGATTTCCATCACATAAACGGGAGACGCATCAGTTCCCTCGGTGATCGTTACGGTAGAGGAACGAGGTGCAAAATGCAGGCAGCTCGCCTCGCCAATCACATCCCCCTCGTAGAGTGGTGCACACAGCGTTTCCTGATGCAGGTCCTGCGGACCATCACTGGGAATGCTCTGTGCGGTGAACTGAGTCTCTGGTCGCGCTGCTCGACGGGTCATCGCTGCGACAAGCCGATGCAGCAGTCCCTTCCTCCGGCTGGGATTCTCTGGTCCTGCCAGCAGGCGGGCCTCTGCGACCTGACGAAGGCAGTCTGTCGC
>CAIQIE010000173.1 GCA_903871805.1 uncultured Planctomycetaceae bacterium
ATCTACTTCTCTGTCTTCTTCCCTGTGTTTGCGTTTCGCGGCTGCCTGCGGACATACGAGCCGAGGATGCCGACCGAATTTTCGGGGACGCGGGACGAGAAATACGCCGCTACGGCGACTGGTGTGAGCTATGTTCCGGGCCGGGCGAGGCGGACATGCGTGGGAGGCCTCAATAAAAATGCCCGAATCGCTTTCGCAGAGCGATTCGGACCAGGAAGCCGTCCGGAAGTCGTCAGCGGACTAATGCCGTGCCTCACCCCTGACCCTCGCCTCTGACCAGCGTTCTGTGATAGCAGCCCCAAAGGCGAGCCGCTCCATCACCGCATGGTGAATCCGAGTTGAGTCAGCACCGCAGGTGCGCATCGTCCGTGGACGGCGACTCCAGCCAACCGTCAACCGCCTCTTCTGGACGCAGCCGGCGTGATGCCGCTTTGTGTCTGACAACAAACCAGCCCAGCACCACCTCCGCACGCAAAAACAGCCTGCGCCGAGCCAGAGGAAATACGCGCGTTCGTCGTACGAACGTGATTGCTGACCCTGAATGTGGTGATTTTGCGGGCGACGAGCGTGGTGCTACCAACATTGGGCTATCCATCGAAACGGTCCTCAAAGAGCTGAAAAACAGGTTAAAACGATGGATGAGCAGATTGCAACAGCTATTGAAGCCGATCATGTCAACTCCCGCAAAGTCCAAATTCTGCAGTCTGTCAAAGGTTGCGGCCCGGTCACCGTTAACACGTTCATGGCGGAACTGTCGAAACTGCTGGACAGCTCAATCGGCAGGAAGTTGCGAAGCTCGCTGGAGTTGCTCGCATCAACCATGATTCCGGACTTTCGACCGGGAAACGAAAGGCCGCTGGAGGTCGTGCGACAGTGCGTCGCAGGCTCTACCTGGCGACGGCCGACTGACAGGACACTTCCTTGCTATTCCGCAGTACCTGGCCGAGAAAGTTCCACAACACAACGGCGGTGTTGTCAATGTGCTTCTCGCCGAACAACCCACCATGCTTGCAGAAGATTCGCACGATCTTCTCGGCGGGCAGGATGGATCCAAATGGCAGTCCAGGCTGAAGCAGGAATCCATCGACGATCTTCTGAAACCCGGCATTCCGGAACCCCGTTGGGATCAGAAACAGACTGGCGCATGAAAAACCCTCCCTGGCATCTGTGGGCACAGGTTTGCCAGAGAGGGCTTGCGTTTCATACCGGGAGACGGAACTTTTCAATCAAGACCAGCCTCAGGTCGCGCGAGGTACCTGTTTTCACTCGCGCGATGGCAGACCGGATTACGTGCTGTCAAGTGTCCTGACAATGCCATTTGTTCCTGCCACTTTTTGTGTGATCAGGCGGTATTTGTCATCTGATCTCCGATGTACCACGGGTAGAACAGGCGACCGATATCGTCGCTCAGTTTCCAGATGTATTCCATACGGAACATTTCGTAGCTGACATCGGTGGCTGACCGAGGTACTTCGGTCGGGAAGACACTGTTGATTTCCCTCGAAAAGATTCGCTTACCTTCTCCGTCGGTTTCCATTTCGTAGACGCTGACGATGGCGTCACAACGTCCGCGGAACAGGGAATTGGAATCGCGTTCGTAGAGAGAAAAGTCGCTGATGTCGATGTAAACCACGTAGGTCACGTCGAACTCAGAGCCAACATCAACAGCGGTGTCCCAGTCCGGGTTTTCCGCCAGCCAGTTTCTGATGTCATCGTACGGCACCATTTCAATCTTTTTGCCTGCCATCTGGTTTGTCACTCGATTGGCGATGATATGGTCGATGTTATCGAACTTATACTTCAGTTCATCGGAGGCGTAACACACCACGGCCACTCGGACATCCTTATCCGTCATGGACTGGTCTGTTTCTTTTTCAAACAGTGGTTCTTCCTGTGGTGGGCCACCGATCAGGTATCCCAGAAGCAGGAAGTAGTTGCAGCCGGGAATGGTCAGCAGCATCAGGCCCATCAGGCTCAAACGAAAGGCAAGGGACCAGAATGGTCTGCGATGGATCGCCGTATCGGCAGGGGGCACCCTGAAGTGGTTCGGAGGATTCATAGACGATTCCGGGGAAGGGAGAATAATTCAGAGTGGGGGAGAGACCGGTCGAAAGACAGGAGACGGGGCGGCTGGGCGAGAACAGTTCAGTGCACAGTTTCACTGACACGATGGTCGTAAAGAAATTGTGCCAGAGTCAGTGAAACGCGATCCTGAAATTGTTCCGTGAACAGGCGTTCGGATTTATTTTCCTTTGGAACGGGATAATCCGGAAACGCGAGGTTGAATCTGCGTTCAAAGGCTGTGGCGGGTGCGGAACCGGACTGGCAGTCCAGAACCTGAATATTGCCATTGATCTTGCCCTGTTGCAGGTTGCTGCTGTCGGGAACATCCAGGCGGAAGACTTCGATCTGAATGTTCATGACGTAGTCAGCACTAAAATTCTCTGCCAGTTCGGAGAAATCGCCCCAGTCGCCATGGTCATCGAACCAGGAGCTGACTTTGTCGGAGGAGATGATTTTGACATTTCGGGTTTCCAGATGTCTGGACATTCGATCGAGAATATCGATCTGAATGGACGGATATCTGGACAGAACGCTGTGTGGTGCTGAACAGGTAATCAGGATGGATTTTTCACCCTTAGTCAGGTCGACACCGGTTGCTGTGCGGAACTGAGATTTGACTTTTGGGTCTCCCAAAAACATCTTGCCGAACATCACTCCCAGAGAGCATCCGGGGACAGCGAGGATCGTTACGAAAGCGAGTGTCCACAGAATCAGGTATTTGGAAAACGGACGTATCCTCCCCCTTGCCTGCTGTGGAACATTCTGATTTTCGATGTGCACGACGCTTCACTCCGTTGAAAGCGCTGCGAAACCACAGAAACACGCAGAGCGGGTGCAGGGGAGAGGTTGAGGGATCAGAGAAACCGAAAGATCCATTGCAGAAAACTGGCGATCAGCCATCCTGCAAAACCTCTAATGCACCAGCGTCCGGGTTCCTGAACTCCCAGCCAGAATCCCTGGATTATCACCAAAATCAACCATGGCCACATCATGAGAAGGCTACAGGCCAGCATCCAGCCGGCCGGATTTGCATTCCATGAGGCAGCCCATTCACCGCGGCTAAACCAGGCAAAACTGGTCGTCAGTCCACAGTGAGGGCACACACTGCCCGTGAGACTCAGAATGGCACAGTCCGGCAGACCCAGTTGCTGATGCGTTCCATAACCTGCGGGATTCGGAGTGAGCCAGATGGCCGTTCCGAACACCAGTGGTATAACGAGAATCACGAGACCAACGACGATGCGTTCGCTTTGGACCAGTTTACGGCCCGGGGACGAAGAAACGTCGTTTGTCATGTGAGGGGTACCACGACGGGCGAACGGGAACAAGAGCCAGCTTGAATCAATTTCTTTGGTATCATGCCACTTTCTGCAGGAATTGCCACGACGTAAGTTCTGTGTGTTCAGGAACACGCGAATTCTGCCGTGGCCCGGCGGGTTTTGCCTGTTTGCTGCCCCGCCCTGCCCCGGCAGTTCGAGCCTGCTGTTGTTGCGATGGCTGTCGGAGGGATGATCAGGAGTCCGCCTGTTTGGCGGTGCTGGCGGGCCGCAGGCTGCAGCGCGGAGGAGTCTGTTTCAGATTGACTTCTACTGCCTGAAAGCGTGGAATACAGGCACTCAGGAACGAATTTGGAGTGAGCAAGGATGGTAACGAATCGAAACGGACAACGGTTTGCGATTCCTGCGTCGCGCAGGCTGACGTGGGATCTGCTGTATTTCCACAAAGACGTGCCATTGTGTTCGCATGATCGCCGAATGGAGCTGACGGAAGTTGCCGCGGCCCGTGAGTCCGCAGTGGTCAGAGTTTCGTGGCCGGCCGTTTTTCTGAAGGCCATGTCGCGTGTGTCAGTGCAATATCCGGAGTTGCGGCAGATCTGGTATCGCTGGCCCTGGGCGCATCTGTATCAGCACCCGGCCAGTGTTGGCATTCTGACGGTTCAGCGAGAGCTTGACGGTGAACCCTGGTTGTTTTGGGGGCGAATTTCAAAGCCCGAGGAAATGTCATTGACGGAGATTCAGGCGATCATTCAGAAGTATCAGACAGAGTCGCCGGCCAGAGTGTTCGCCAGAGACCTGCGTCTGGCCTCGCTGCCTGTGTTGTTGCGGCGTCTGATCTGGTGGTGGAATCTGAATGTGGAAACTGCAGCAAGAGCGAAACGGGTTGGAACATTCTTTCTTTCGACGCTGGCAGGTCGCGGTGTGGAAATTCAGATGTCGCCGTCGGTTCAGACAACCTGCCTGACCTACGGTCCACTGGACAGGGACGGGACCAGTCGAGTGACAATTTCGTATGATCATCGCATCATGGACGGGGCGCTGGTGGCCGACATCCTGAATCGGCTGGAAGAGGTGTTAAAGACCGAGATTCTGCAGGAGCTTCGGGGGCTTTCCGTATCGTCCGGGTGTAATGTGGCGTGAATAAGAGTCTCCGGGGGATATGCGGTTGTGCAGCGGCTGATGATCGGGGAACGGAACCATTCGCAGTCCGCGCTGGTTCTGATATGATCCATGGCCAACATCTGTCGTTGAACAGGTGGCAGGGAAATCCCCTGACGTATGAATTCTGTCAGAAACAGTGATTTCGGTAATTCGCCTTATGTCCCGTATTTCGACGCTGCAGCTGATTCGCCAGCTGAATTCCGGTGCTTTGACTTCCCGCAGGCTGACGGAGTCCTGTCTGGATCGGATTTCGTCCGGGAACGGGACGCTGAATGCGTTTGTTGCGGTGGATGCTGAAGGGGCACTGCGGCAGGCGGACCTGATTGATGCGCGCCGGGCAGCGGGGCATCCGGTCGGGCTGCTTGCCGGTTTGCCGGTGGCAATTAAAGACAATATCTGTGTAAAGGGAATGGCCACCACCTGTGGCAGCAGGATTCTTCAAAACTTTGTTCCGCCGTATTCTGCACATGTCGCAGACCGATTGCTGGCTGAGGATGGAGTATTGATTGGGAAGCTGAATCAGGATGAGTTTGCCATGGGGTCGTCGACTGAAACGTCGATCTTTGGTCCCTCGCGAAACCCCTGGAATCCGGAATGCAGCGCTGGGGGATCCAGTGGTGGAGCGGCGGTGGCGATTGCCGCGGGAATGGTGCCGCTGGTTCTGGGTTCAGACACTGGTGGCTCGATTCGGCAGCCGGCTGGGTTTTGTGGTGTGACAGGACTGAAGCCCACCTATGGTCGAGTGTCTCGATACGGCCTTGTGGCCTATGCCAGCTCACTGGATCAGATCGGTCCGATGGCCATGGATGTGGAAGGTTGTGCGTTGGTACTGCAGTGTATTGGCGGCCACGATGTTCGGGATTCGACTTCCATTCCGGAGCCAGCGCAGGACTGGCTGAAACAGTTGAGCGATGAAACGCCCCCGTTAAGGATTGGAATAGCGGAAGAATACTTTGCGGAGGGACTGGATGCGGAAGTCGCGGCAGCGGTTCGAACTGCGGTGGGAGTACTCCAGGATGCCGGGGCCACGTTGGTTCCGGTCTCTCTGCCGCATTCCAGGTATGCCGTTGCTGCCTATTACCTGATTGCCTGTAGCGAAGCCTCCAGTAACCTCGCGCGGTACGATGGCATTCACTACGGGCATCGGGCAGAGAAGTTTGATGATCTTGTGGACTTGTACAGCCAGAGTCGTTCGGAGGGTTTTGGGCCGGAAGTCAAACGCCGAATTATGCTTGGCACCTACGCCTTGTCTGCGGGATATTACGACGCTTATTATCTGAAAGCGTTGCGGGTACGACGAAAGATCCAGGAAGATTTTCAGAAAGCCTTTGAAAGTGTGGATGTGATCGCCGGTCCAGTGGCTCCGACGGCCGCATTTCGGCTTGGGGAAAAGCTGAATGATCCCATGGCGATGTATCTGAGTGACATCTACACGATCAGTACAAATCTGGCTGGTCTGCCGGGAATTTCTGTGCCATGCGGACTGACGTCGGATCGGCTCCCGATTGGATTGCAGTTGCAGGCGGCGCCGCTGGCAGAAACGCGACTTTTGCAGGCCGCTCATCGTTACCAGACACTGACTCAGTGGCATTTTCAGCAGCCATAATCTGCTGCAGGAGAAATTTTCCAGCGAATGATTGATTTGCGGGCCCGGCCACGGAGAAGTTTGGGGGCTGGAAATCGATGTGTTGCGGAGTGAAAACCTGGATAGAACCGAGCATTGGCCAGGATTGATGTAAGATCCGGATGCTGTGACTTTCTGGGGGTCGCGAGTGAAATCCATTCGATAGCTGGGAGAACAGTGTGGAACAGTCTCGACGTTATGCCGTGCGGATACTCTGGTTGCTGACAGTCGTGGGAATCTGTCAGCATGTTTGGTACTGGCCGCAGCTGCCGCCCACCGTGGCGACTCATTTTGGAGTCGATGGACGCCCGAACGACTGGATGTCCAGAGGAAGCGGCACTGCCGTTCTGCTGGGCTTTCAGGTGGTGTTTCCATGGCTGCTGATGAGTTTGGTGTGGCTTATCGGAGTCCTTCCCAATTCGATGATCAATATTCCCTACCGGGACTACTGGCTGGATTCGGATCGTCGTGGTGCGACGCTGGCGTGGCTGGGCGGCTTTCTGGGTTGGATTGCTGTGGCCACGGCATTGTTGATGATTGTGCTGGCCCACATGACATTTCGGGCCAACGTGGGATCCGGCGCGTTGGAGAATGGGCCGTTTTTGGTGTTTGTGGGCGGCTACCTGGTTGTTGTTCTGGGCATGACGGCTTTAAGTTTTCGGCGATTTCGACGGCCTGTGGAGAAATCGGAGTAGTGCTTTGTCAAAGCCTGAAATTGGGGTTCACCGACTTGAAATTGGGGTTCACCGTCATTCCCGCGCAGGCGGGAATCCAGATCGCGGCACTGGTTTCCCGCCTGCGCGGGAATGACGTAACCCAAAACTAAGATTTGACAAAGCAGTAGCCTGCTTTTGTCAGGCAACGCTGGGCTGTTGAATTGAGGCTTTTGGTTGGTGCAACCCTGCTTTTAACGACCAACGCTCACCGCTGAGCGACGGGATTGGGAATCAACCCCTGGGATTCCGCGAGAACTTTTAGCAGACTGCGGTTGTCCAGAAAGGGTTCACTGCCGCGGCGGGCCCAGATTAGCTTTCCGTGGCGATCGACGACGAAGGTGCCATGGTCCATCAATTCAGGAGTGTCTTCCGTGGCGGGATGAAAGCATCCCCATTGTTCGGCAATCGTGCGATCTTCATCGGAGAGTACGGGAAAGCCGAAGCGACCGTATTGGGCAAAGCGTTCTGCTGTGTGGGAGACTGGATCAGCGCTGATTGCGATGATGTCTGCATCGAGTTCTTTGAAGTAGTGCAGGTCTTTTTCCAGAGACACCAATTGAGCAACGCAGTGACTGCAACCGTAGCCCAGATAGAACACCACGACAACGGGACGATTCAGACCATGTTCGCTGAGTTTTCGGGGGACGTTGAGATCATCAGGGAGGGAGAAGTCAGGAACCTTCTGATTCATGAGTTCGTGTGGTTGGGAGGGCGCGATAGATGGTTCGGCCAGAGTCAGAATTTCACTGAGTGCCGTAGTCAGGGGTTTGACGTGCACGGCGTGGATGTAGGCTTCTGCATCTTGCCGGAGATTTCCGGTTGAAACCAGACCGTATTTCATGCAGATCTGGCGACAGCGTTCCAGCACTCCACCGGTTTGGGCAACAGCCTGTGGAGGATTGGCAGCGTGGTAGATCAGTACAACGGCATAAAAGCTGGCAACGACAAACAGGAAACCCAGAAAGACTTTGGTTCCCAATTCGCGTTCGTCTGCTGATGTCGTTGGATCGGCCGTCGGTGTGGTGGAATCTGGCGTGGACAGCATAATCAACCTCCTCAGGCCATTCTGGCTTTTGAACGCCGGGTGCGACCAGATTTTTGAGGCGTATTTGGTTGAATTCTCAGAGCTGCAGAAGCTTTTTCGATTACGGGATACGTAAAGTTTGGCAAGAATGTATACGGATGAACATTGTTTTGTGTTTTGGTGATTTTGGGAGGAATCGGGGAATTATGCAGCGGAAAGTGGTTGCTGGGCGGGAGCTGGTAGGGATTATGCGGTTTTTAGGGCCAGAGGCGGAGTAGCGAAGGTGTTGGTGAATTCTGAAAATTGGATCTTCTGCTTCAGCAAGTTCTCTGGACTGACGAAATATGGGCAGTCATTCTTGAAATGTCGGACGGATGTGGCTAACCTCCGTCTTCCCGGTGCTGTTGGCGATTGCTGACTGTCTGGGATGTGTATTGTCGTGGATGTGTTTGGGGTCGTAGCTCAGTTGGTTAGAGCGCCAGCCTGTCACGCTGGAGGCCGCGGGTTCAAGTCCCGTCGACCTCGTTTAATTGAAAAAGCCTGCAACGGATTATCTGTTGCAGGCTTTTTTCGTTTAGTGGGGTGGGGGGCGAAATCGCCGCGTGGGCTGGGCTGGGCTGGGAAAGATTTCTCGAGGAGCATCTGCCGGGGTGTAGATCGATTGTGGCAGGAGCGTGATCAGAGTCCCAATAGTTTTTTTCGGAACATGAAAAACGCAGCGCCCAGCAGGCAGCAGGCGGCCCAAAAGTAGTCCCAGTCAGGTTTTTCCTTCAGGTAGATCCATGCGAACGGGACAAAGACTGTCAGGGAAATGATTTCCTGCAGGATCTTAAGTTGTCCGACATTCATGACCTGATGTCCGATGCGATTGGCGGGTACCTGGATCAGGTATTCGAAGAGGGCAATACCCCAGCTGACGAGGGCCGCGATCAGCCATGGTTTTTGGCGGAGGTTGTGGAGATGACCGTACCATGCCATGGTCATGAAGACATTGCTCAGAGTTAGTAGCCCGACGGTTATGAGAGCGTGTTGCATGGTGGTTTTGCTGTGTGTTGGCGAGACTTGTGTCAGTTCCGTGAGGTCCGGCATGAAGTGCGGTGAGCGACCAATGGTTTTTAGCGAAATCGGGAAACCATGATGAGATGGGTTTTTGTCGGGTGAAATTGGGGGTCTGCGAATTCCCGGCAGGTTGTGGTCAGGGGAAAGTCCATGGATGTGACACCACAGCGGCTTGAGTGTTGCGGGGGAATTCATTGAAATAGGTTTCCTTCCTTCGACGTCGCCGGGGTCTTCCGTTCCAGACGTCGGACATTTTTTAAATTCTGGATCCGGCCGGAAATCTGTTTGTGTACCGAGCAACGCTGCTAGTAGTCAACGGCGCCAATCGCGGCAGTCGTTTCGAAATGACGTCCGCTCAGGATGTTGTCATTGGTCGCAGTGTTGGCTGCAATGTGAGGCTGGACGACAGCGAGGTGTCTCGGCATCACGCGCGTATCTGCCATGATGGGCAGTCGTTTCTTCTGAAGGATCTGAACAGTGCGAATGGCAGCCGAGTGAATGGCATCGCCGTGGCAGAGCGTGTGCTTGTGAATGGGGATTCGCTGCAGTTCGGGGCCAGTGTGATGGCCTTTCAGATCACAGAGTCTCATTATTCGGCTGTGAATTCTGCGGATCAGATTCGATTTATTGAGGATTCGCGTTCACTGGATGAGGCGGCAATTCAGCAATCGCTGGATGTGGACCTCGCGACTCCAGTTCATTCTGAAGTGCCAAAGACGGGACTGGAGTTGCTTTACTACGTGGCGGAGGAGTTGGTGACTCCTGTTCACAGTCTGGAAGTGTTGCTGCAGAAGATTCTGGAGTTGACGCTGCAGACGGTTGGTGCTGACCGCGGTTGTGTGCTTCTGAAAGAGCCAGTGGGCGCAGATCTGACGGCCATTGCATTTGCGCATCGCGGTCAGGGTTGGGAACGTAGCCAGCAGATGCCGGTATCCCGATCGATTACCGATTATGTATTGCGTAACGGGACGGCGGTTCGAACATCGGATGCCAGTCTTGATGAGAGATTTTCGGCTGCGAAGAGTATTGTTTCCGAGGGTATCTGTGAGGCGATCTGTGCGCCGATGCGTGGTCGGTCGGACCTGTTGGGAGTATTTTATCTGGATACGACGACGCCGATTGATCAGGCCATGTCCGGGGCGATTCAGGAGCGTTTGACGGATGAGCATTTGCGTACGATTGTGACTGTGGCAAGGCAGGCGGCCCTGGCGATTGAATCGCGGCAGTTTCAGGATGCGATGGTCAAGGCTGAGCGATTTGCGGCTATGGGGCAGACGATCACCGTTTTAAGTCATCATGTGAAGAACATTCTTCAGGGAGTGCGTGGCGGCAGTCATTTGATTCGGATGGGGCTGGATCAGGGGAAGGATGATTTTATTCGTCAGGGCTGGGGAATCGTGGAGCGGAATCAGACTCGTATTTACGATCTGGTCATGGATATGCTGAGTTTCAGCAAGGAACGGGTTCCAGAGCTGCGGATGGCGGATCTGAATAAGGTTGTGGGGGAAGTTGCGGAATTGGCCGCAGCGCGTGCCTCGGAGTGTGGTGTCTCGCTGGAATTTCGTCCGGGGGACAGTGTTCCGCTCGCTGGTTTTGATGCCGAGGGAATACATCGGGCCATACTGAACATCGTTTCGAATGCCATTGATGCGGTGGATGGTGTGGAGCGCGGGGCGGTTGTGATTCAAACGGGGTATGACAGGACCGCGGACACCATGCTGGTGGCGGTAAGCGACAACGGTCCGGGGATTCCCGAGGATCAGCGCACGTCGATCTTCAACGTTTTTGAATCCTCCAAGGGATCTCGGGGAACGGGGATTGGATTGCCGGTGAGTCGCAAGATTCTTCGCGAGCATGGCGGGCGTGTGCGAGTGGAAGGCGGTCCGGGCCAGGGAACTCGTTTTGTGCTCTGCTGGCCACGTGGAAACGTGACTGTCTCTGACGTGGGGCTGTTTACGCAGTCTGGTGAGATCGCCACATAAGTGTCGGGATCGTCAGGCGTCGCCTGGGGGTATGGATTGACGCGTGTTTGTGGAAACGTTCAGTAGAGCAGACCTGTCGTGCGGAGTCCGATCACCCGCGAATAGTGTGCGGGTGATCGACGGCATGGTATCGAATTGGTTTTGCTAAGAAGCTCAGACAGGCTGAAGACGCCAGCGGGCTGTTACCGTGAAGCGTTGGGCGGCCATTTCGGAGGGATAGTCAGGTGAGTGTTGTGGCAGAATTTGGCGTAATTTTTGATATGGACGGTGTTCTCATTGATTCGTACATGGCGCACCTGAGGACATGGCAGGATTGCTGTCGTCGGCATGGGCGAGAATGTACTGCGGAGCAGTTTCTGGCTGGGTTTGGCAGAACGAGTCGTGAGGTGATCCGGGATACGTGGGAGAATCCGCCGGATGATGAAGCGATTGCTGCATTTGACGAAGAGAAGGAGCAGATGTATCGCGATTTGATTGCGGTGGATTTCCCGCACATGCCGGGAGCTGCCGATCTGATACGCGCACTGGCCGCAGCGGGCATTCCGATGGCAATCGGCTCAAGTGGTCCACCGAAGAATGTGGCGGTTGCAATTGAGCAGCTGGGGGCGCGAGAGCTGATACGCACTGTAATTACCGGTGCTGATGTCGTGCGTGGGAAGCCACATCCTGATGTGTTTCTGAAGGCGTCGGCAGGCATGGGGCTGGCCTCGGAACGATGTATTGTTCTGGAAGATGCGCCGGTGGGAATTGAGGCAGCCCTGGCCGCCGGTTCAAAATGTCTGGGGATTGTTTCGCGTGGAAGGACGTGGGATCAGCTGCATCGCGCGAATCACCGGGTCATGGACAATCTGACGCCGGTTTCGGTGGAGCTGCTGCGGCATATTGTCAATCATGGAGTTGGCCCCTGACCATTCTGTTTGCGGAACTTTCGGTCCTGTGCGAAATTTTCTAAACTGCGAGTGGATCGTACGTTGCACGTTTTGGGAAGGTGTTCGGCATGGCGGCTGAGGTGAATTCTTCGATTTTGATTTTCGGGGCTTCGGGAGATTTAACGTCCCGTAAGCTGATTCCGGCATTATTCCGGCTGTCTCAGCAGAAATTCCTCCCGCACAATTGTCCTGTGATCGGTGTTGCTCGCCGGGAAAAGACGCATGAAGCGTTTCGGGACGAGCTCAGGGACGTCGTGGCCTCGCGTCTGGGTGATAAGTTTGATCCGGCTGCCTGGGAGACATTTTCCCGGCAGTTGTTTTATCAGCAACTGGATATTTCCTCGGTCGCTGAGTACTCCGGTTTGAACCAGTCGATTCAGACCATTGAGCAGCAGGCCGGGATTACAGACGAGCCAACACGGATTGTGTATCTCGCTACGACTCCGTCTTTGTTTGCTTCGGCGGTCGAGGGTCTGGATGCTGCGGGAATGATTCCTCCGCGAGAGGCAGCTTCCAGACTTCGTGTGGTCGTGGAGAAGCCCTTTGGACGCGACCTGAGTTCGGCGATTGAACTGGCAGCCCAGCTGGATCGCTATCTGATGGAGAGTCAGATTTACCGCATTGATCACTATCTGGGAAAGGAGACTGTTCAGAATATCCTGTTGTTTCGATTCGGCAATGCGATCTTTGAACCTTTGCTGAACCGGAATCATGTAGAGCATATTCAGATTACGGTGGCCGAATCACAGGGCATGGAGGGGGCGCGGGGTGGATACTACGACACTTCCGGTGCCATGCGGGATGTCATGCAGAATCATGTTCTGCAGCTGTTGTGTCTGATTGCGATGGATCCGCCGTCGTTGTTTCAGGCCCGCGAGATTCGGGACGAAAAACTGAAGGTGCTGCAGGCGCTGCGTCCGGGAAACAGTGGACCTGTCGGAAACTGGGTTGTTCGAGGCCAGTACACGGCCGGCCTGGTGAATCGGCAGCCGGCTTTGGGCTATCGGGAAGAAGACCGTGTGAGCCCGATTTCGAATCGCGAGACGTTTGTTGCCATGAAGGTGGCCATTGACAACTGGCGATGGGCTGGTGTTCCCTTCTTTCTGCGAACGGGAAAAAGGCTGCCGAAACAACTGACGGAGATTGCCATTCAGTTCAAAAAACCACCGCTGAATCTGTTTTCCACGGTGGAATGTGATGGAGATCTGTGTGACCTTGTGGAAACCAGACCCAATCAACTGATTATTCGTATCCAGCCGCAGGAAGCAATATCACTACGCTTCTCCACAAAACGTCCCGGCATGAATTATCAGGTGCAGCCAGTGTCGATGGATTTCGATTATGACCAGCACTTTGATCAGGTGCTGCCGGAGGCTTATGAGCGATTATTGCTGGATGTCATGCGGGGTGATTCGACGTTGTTTACCCGCAGCGATGAACTGGAGGCGGCGTGGCGTTTTGTGACACCCGTGCTGAATGCCTGGGAAAGCAGTTCCTCGGCGCCTGATTTCTATCCGGCCGGCACCTGGGGCCCGCCCTCTGCTGATCGATTGATTGGAGAAAATAAGGCACTCTGGCGAACGCCCAAATGAGCCGCGGCGCTGCAGCCGTGAAACAGAGAGAATCTGGCGTGCAGTGGTTCTGCATGGTCAATGGCGTGGTCGCGGAAAGAAAAAACTGGGCGAGTCATCGTTGCGGGTGTCGATGACTCGCCCATGGGGAACGCTGGGCGGCTGCGCGAAATCAGTTCGCAGAACGACCTGATCTGTGGAAATGCAGCACCGGAACGGCCTGCAGATTTCCATAGCCTGAAGTCAGAACAACTTCATTTCCCCGGGGAAACCAGCCCACTGCGGCAGATTGGTTTCACGCCGTCGTTCACCGGAGAGGATTGCTTCGGTGCCGGTCTGCGGATCTTTGTCTGGAAGAATTGCGGAAAGCCCGGTTGGTATGAAATGATCGGGCGCGGATTCAGGCTGAGCGATTTTGTTGCGGGGAGTGCGGGATCCGGACTTCGTTTGTGGGGCAGGTGTATTTGTGGAGGGAGTCGTATTTTCAAACCATGTTTCGCCCGCTTTCTGGTCCTTGTTTCTCGGTGCAGTCAGCGACTGCTGTGCTGATTTGCCGAGGGCGGACGGAGCTTGAGAAGTCACTTTGCTGGTGGCATCCGTATTTGTGCCTGGACGTGGGGCTTCCAGACTTCTGTGGCGAAATGTCGGGGGGCCGGCCTGCCCGGAGACAGCGGTCTCGGAAACTGATGAAGTGGAAATCTGCTTCACGGCACCTGTTCCTGCTGGAGCCGTAACAATTGCCATTTTTTTGGGGAGAGCTGGTACAGCGGTGGGTGTCGACGCGGAGGAGTTCACTTCTGAGTCAGGGCTTTGCGAGCGAATGACGCTGTCGGCGAGGGCCTTGTTTTTCGGCGAACGCTGAGATGCTGGTTTGACGGCCTGCGCTGTTCTGGAATCCTGAAAAAACAATTCGGAAGCATCTGACGAAGCTTCGTTGACCTGCGCCACTGATGGTTGATCAGGACCAGACAGTCCGGGCATTCCTGCCAGAACCCAGCCCCGCCAGTTGCGTTCCAGTGTTTGCACACCTTCGTGATCGTAATGTTTGCGGATTGCTTCTTCCCAACCGAGTTCCTCACCGTCCGCGAGGAACTGAAGGTAGGTGGCTTCGCCTTTCTGCTGGACAAGAAAATCGACGAGGGTAAATCCCTGAGCGTAAAGCGTCAGCATGCGATTTGGATCCTGCGGATACTCCTTCATGGAAAGTAGCTCCTGCAGGGCGAAGTAACTTTCCCGTCGATGAATCACCTGGTGCAGCAGGTGCAGTTGCTTTCTTTGTTCTGAATCATGTTCAAAGAGTGTTGCTGCCCCTTCATCGGCCCATCGCGGCAGAGGGCGACGAAAATAGCTGGCAAAGATGGTGTGGTTGACTTCGTGAGGCAGTACGGAATCGAGGATGCGTTCAAGGCTACCCTGAACTGACATTCGCCAGTTGATGACTTCGCCGTTGACAAACTGGAAGGTCGTCTGTCCGCCAGCGCCGATAGATCCGACATTCACTGAAACGCGACAGGGCTTGCTCCAGTTGGGCATCGCTTTTTTCAGCCAGAAGAGGGCCAGTTCTTTGCGCTGCTTTTCGGCTGTTCGGGCAACTTTCTCGGCGATATCCACGCTATCGGCAACCACAACGAAGTTTGCTGTTTCGAAACGTTCGGCAGCGGACGCAGCGGCGCATGCAGCAAACCATACGAAAAACATGTGTCTGCAGAAACGCAATGTTCGAGCTTCCATGCTCTGCCTTTGCCGCTGTTAGTCTGAATGTCAGAAGTGCCCCGGGGAAAGTGCGATAGCCATTCACCGAGCGATGTTTTCCTGCGGAAGTTCCGGGGAGAAATCCATTCTCCGCAGAATTCCATGTGGATGGTGGAAATCGGCAGCAAATGCCGATCCGGAACGTGTGGTGTTTTTTCGTTTTTTGTGTGTAAGTGGTTTAAAGGTCTAAAGTTACGGAGAATTTTGGGATCTGACTGTGGGGCAACAGAGCGATGTCAACCGGCAGTTTTTGCAGATCTTACAAGGAAATGTAGATTCGCAGCCAGAGGAGTTTGGCGTTTGCTGGCGGAATGCGAGAGAGGCGGGGGTGTTTGGGTGTTGTAAGGTTGACTTGCCCGAGGGGTTTATGGATTACTTCGGGGAGTCGCAGGTGATCAGAAGAGGAATTGCTGACCGTCTGAAGTTCTGGGGGGGCGAAAGAGATCTGTGCGGCATGGGGGAAGCTGTCGATCCAGTCCGGCGCGTTTTCGATGGATCTGGAAAAGCTTTGAGATTTGATCGGCGTAGATGCCGGTTCCTCGCATGCGAGTATGAAATTCGCTTTGGCTGAGATTGCCGTCACGAGTGGAGCGAATCCGATTTTCGACTCGGGTTGCCAGATTCGGAAGTTGTCGATTCAGCCATTCCAGGAACAGCGGTTCGACTGTCAGCGGCAACCGCAGGATGATGAAGCTGGCAGAGGCAGCACCGGCATCGGCGGCGGCCTTCAGGACTGCAGGGATCTCTGAATCATTGAGTCCGGGGATTACCGGCGCCACCATCAGATGGACGGGGACATGGGCTGCTGACAGGGTGCGGATGGCTTCCAGACGGCTGGCGGGTGCTGAGCAGGCGGGTTCCAGAATTTTCGTCAGCGACTGGTCGAGTGAACTGAGGCTGATGGCGACGCGGCACAGCTGTCGCTGAGCCAGTGTTCCGAGCAGGTCGGCATCTCTGGCGATCAGGGCGTTTTTGGTAATCAATGACACTGGCTGGCTGGCTTCGTCGGCCACCTCGAGGCACTGTCGAGTCAGTTGCAGTGTTCGTTCCACGGGCTGATAGCAGTCTGTGACACCGGACAGCATGATGGATTCGCATTTCCATGCGGGTCTGGCAAGCCAGTCTCGAAAGAGTCGCGGGGCATTACGTTTGACGAAGATTCGTGTTTCAAAGTCGAGTCCGGCGCTGAATCCCAGATACTCGTGCGTCGGGCGGGCGTAGCAGTAACTGCAGCCGTGCAGGCAGCCTCTGTAGGGATTCAGGCTGTAGCGAAACGGGATATCGGGGCTGTTGTTTTCGGAGATGACCGATTTGGATGTGTCATCAAAGTATAGCGTCCTGGGACGTTCCTGTTCTTTCAGAAAATCTTCGTCAAACTGCAGTTGTTCAAAGTCGTTTTCCCGAATGACGTGGAGGAAACGACTGGTCGGGTTGGAGGCAGCTCCCCTGCCCTTTGCAGGCCTGAAGTCTGCATTATCTGATGACATCGCATGTCACTCCCGTGTATTCACGTTGATCAGCATCGATGAATCGCAGTCCTGCATTTCCAGACGCGGTTTGTTGTCGAAGGTGTTTTTTGCCAGAGTGCAGAAGACGGCTTCAGCGACGTGAACATTTTGATCGTGAATCGTCCGCGCGCATTCGAAGATTAACGACCTGCCTGCTCAACCGGCAGAATCGGCCGTAGGGATTTTCCGGGGAAAAACGTGAACCTGCATCCTTCTGATTGTAGCAGACGGCGGGCGTGAGCCGATCAATTCAGCAGAAAAGCCTGTATTGGTTGTTTCGCGTCATTCTTGACGGACAGTTTCGGGGATCTTGAAGGGTATTCACGATGCGAAAAAACACGTTGCTGAGCAGAATTACCAGCATCGCTGTATGCTTTGGAATTCTGATTTCAAATGCAGCTTCGGGATTTGACGGTGTTCGCAGTCAGATTGCCCGGGATGTCGAGCTGAGCCGTCAGGGAGGCCTGAGCGGTCATGTTTGTTCTCCCGCTGGTATTCCGATTTCCAGCGCCGCAGTCCAATTGAAGTATCAGGGAACCATCATTGCTGAAACCACAACCAACGATCAGGGAAATTTCCTGATCACTGGTGTTCGCGGTGGAGCCCATGACCTGAATGTGGGATCAGTTTCCACGCAGCTTCGCCTGTGGAAGAGCGGGACTGCTCCGGAAGGTGCTGGAGATGATGTGACCATCGCTGCGAGTGAGTTTGTCGTTCGTGGCCAGTATCAGGATGCGAATCCGTCGGGAGCCTTTGTGCCCTACGCACCAGGCTTTGGGTTTATGACATTTGTCACCATCGCTTCGGTGGCAGTTGCCACTACCGCCATTGTGATTGCGGTTGAGGCGCAGAATGACGTTGATAATCTCACGCCGGCTTCTCCCTGAGAGTCGTTGAAGAATTCAAGCTTACCGGATGAAAGAGCCTGCGAGTTTCTCGTGGGCTCTTTCTGCTTTGAGACGCAGTGGCAAGAAGGAGTACGCGCACGGAGCGTTGAATCCAGGTTCCGGGCACGCAGCGCCGTCAGTATTGTTATGAGCATCGGTGAAGTCGCGTGTGGCGCCAAACCCACCGGGAACAGTCTGTCGAGTCCTGCGGTTCCGAGCGGGGGTGTTTGCCGCGGACCGGGGCAATGACCTGCCGCTGGTCGCCCCGGGGGTTTCACACTTCAGGGGGTGAGTTCTGCGAAGGCGGCTTCTGCTGCTTCCAGAGTGGCGGCGATATCGCTGTCGCTGTGCACGGCAGAGATGAACATGGCTTCGAACTGGCTGCAGGGAAGATAGACCCCCCGGTTAAGCATTCCGTGAAACCACCTTGCAAATCGGGCGGTATCTGATTTGGTCGCTGTTGACAGATCTGACACGCCTTCTGTGGTCAGGAATGCCGTTAGCATGCTGCCGACCCGATTGACCTGGATGGGAATCTGACTTTTTGCGGCAGCCGCTTTGAAACCGTGCTCCAGCGCAGCGCCCAGTTGTTCGAGGCGTGGATAGGGATTTTCACGTCGAATCAGCTGCAGCATGGCAATGCCGGCTGCCATGGCAACGGGATTCCCGGAGAGCGTTCCGGCCTGATAGACCTTTCCGACCGGGGACACATTTTTCATGATGTCCGCCCTGCCTCCGTAGGCACCCACGGGCATACCGGCTCCGAGGATTTTGCCCATCGTGGTCATATCGGGACGGATTCCCAGGATTTGTTGTGCGCCGCCGGCGGCCAGTCGGAATCCCGTCATCACCTCGTCAAAGATCAGCACTGTACCGGATTGATCGCACAACTGTCGCAGATCTGAAAGGAACTGCGGGGTTGGGATGACACAGCCCATGTTTCCTACGACAGGTTCAATGATGACGGCGGCCAGTTTATCGCCTTGATTGTGAAAGGCAGTTCGCAGGCTTTCGCAGTCGTTGTATGGGAGGACCAGCGTATCTGCGGTGCTGCCTTGCGGAACACCGGGGCTGGAGGGACATCCCAGAGTGAGAGCACCGCTGCCGGCAGACACCAGCAGACTGTCGACGTGACCATGATAGCAGCCTGCAAACTTGACAATCCCATTGCGTCCGGTGAAACCGCGGGCGACGCGGATTGCGGACATGGTGGCTTCGGTTCCGGAATTGACCATCCGCACCATTTCGATGGAAGGCACCATTTCGGTCACCAGTTGAGCCAGTTCAGCTTCGGCTTCGGTTGGTGCGCCGAAGCTGGTGCCGATTTCCAGGGCGCTTTGGATGGCGCTGAGAATCGCGGGGTGACGGTGGCCGAACAGGTGTGGCCCCCAGGAACCGATGTAGTCGATAAATCGGTTACCATCCACATCGAACAACCATGCTCCCTCACCGCGTTTCATGAAGGGGGGAGTTCCGCCGACAGCGCCAAAAGCGCGCGCGGGACTATTGACGCCTCCGGGAATCAGGGCGGATGCTTTGCGAAACAGGCGTTCGCTTTCTGTACGTCGGGAAGTATCAGGCAGCATGGTCCGGGGGCTTTCAGAGTCCTGGTGGAAGGACGCGATGGTTAGCAGAGGAAGCCGTGAAAACGAGACGTACAAAAAATTTTCAGGCACGGTTTGATCAGGACGGAAGAACGGAATTCTCGCTGAATTTTCAGCCAGCAAATTTTGGAGGATTGCTGGTGCGTTAAGTGTTTTTACCTGCCGCACCATGGATTCATCGGATTGGCTGCAGATTCAGTTGACCTTCAATTCAAGGGTGGGTTTTGCTGCCCTGAGTTTTTCGATGGTTTCGGCGGATACTTCGCAGTTGGAGATATCGAGGTATTTCAGGGCTGGGAGCTGAGCAAGTTGGGTGAAGCCTGCGTCGTCCAGTTGTGTGCCCGCGAGATGCAGTCGTTCCAGTTGCGACATCTTCAGAATTGTGGGCACGGATTCGGATGAGATGCGGGTGGCTTCCAGATTTAGTTCCTTCATGGCTGTCAGAGTGCCAAGTTCCGCAAAGCTCTCATCACGGACTTTTTTGATTTCCCGGAGTTCAAGGTAGGTGAGCCCGGTCAGGCGTGCGAGTTTTGCGATTCCGTCGGCAGTTACCAACCGGCATTCGCTGATATCGAGCCATGTCAGTTTGGGCAGCCGGCTGATGACTTCCAGGCCATCGTCATCGATGGAGGTTTCCCGCAGTTCCAGGCGTGTCAGTTCTGTACAGGCTGCAAGATGGCTTATTCCGGCGCCTGTGACATCGGCCAGCCGGCATCCAAAACGACGCAGTTTTTTCAGACTGGCGATCGCGGGCATTCCTGCGTCAGTCAGACGAGATGCTTCGAGTTGCAGTTGTTCGAGGGTTGCGATGGAGGCGATCGCTGGCATAGCCGCATCAGTCACGGCGGTGTAGTTCAGATTCAGAGATTTTAAAGGGAGTCCTTTAAGAGATTCTGCACAGGCATCTGTGACTTTTGACTTTTCCAATTGCACGTCGACCAGCGACTTCATGCCGCTGAGTTTTGCAACGCCAGCGTCTGTAACATTGGAATTACGCAGGTCGATAGCCCGGAGCTTTGTTAATCCCTGAATGTGAGCCAGCCCTTCATCAGTGAAGCCTGCTCGTCGCAGGATCAGTGCTTCAAGGCTGGTCAGGCTGCCGACGATTTTCATGGTTTCGTCGCCGATTCCGGAAGCATCTGTCAGGTCGAGGCGTTTGAGGGATTTCAGAGACGCCAGGAACGCCATTCCTTTGTCGTTCATTCCCGGCCCGCCAAAGCGTGCCACGGTGACGCTGTGCAGGCCGGCCAGATTCTTCAGAGCTTCGGAAAAGTCTGTGTCTGAGGACACGGAGATCTCGGACACATGACCGGCTTTGTCTTTCTGGAGGCTGCAGCCTGCTTTTTCCAGGGCTGCAACGGCTGCCGGATCGTCGGCCGGGACCGCAGGCGCGTTGGAAGTGTCGGTGGCGCCGGTGCTGGAGGAAGGCTGACAGCCACTTAGGAAAAACGTGCACGCGAGAATTGTCGAAAGTGTAAAACGGCTCATCGGATAGCTCGTGATTCCGCAAAAAGTCAAAATGCAGGACGGCAAACCTGAAACTGGAGGCAGCCATCTCGGTACTGATTCTTATCAAAGGACACTTACAGGCAACCGAAATCTGCTGAATCTGAAATTCGCACGATTGCAGGGCCTGCCCAGTTTAAACTGGAGACGGCGGCCCGTGCAATCCGCTGGAAAAACGGAGCCAGTTTGAGAAAGTCCGTAGAAAGTCCGCGTGCCGGGATCGCTGCGAGACAGGACGGCGTCGTGGCTGACATATGTTTGCAGGCATGCTGGTTGAAGACCGGGCACTGGAAGGATCGCGGTGAGCGTGAATTGTCGACAGGCGGCACCGGGCGGGATGTGCCATATGGCCGGTCATCGTTTCCGGTTGTCAGCCGTCGGCATTCCTGCAACGATTCGGATTGGTGAGGACCTGAATGCGGTATGGGAGAGAGGTTCGTCATGTTTCAGTCAGAAAAGTTGTGGTATTCGCTGGGCTGTGTGCTGATTTGCCTGATCTGTGATCTGCGGGCGGATGAGCGGATACCGCATGCTCAGGACAAGCCTCCGGGACCGGCATTAAGTCCTGAGGAAGCCATGGCGAAGATGACCGTTCCCGAAGGATTCTCGGTCGAACTGATCGCTGCGGAACCGGATCTGGTCAATCCGGTATCGATGGCGATTGATGAACGGGGGCGATACTGGATTACCGAGTCACTGGAATATCCGCGTCGGCCGGCTGGACCGGGGCGGGATCGAGTGAAGGTGCTGGAAGATACTGACGGAGACGGACGGGCTGATCGCTTTGATATCTTTATGGAAGGCCTGAACATTCCCAGTGGCATTGCGGTGGGCCATGGTGGTGTCTGGGTTGCCAACGCCCCTGATCTTCTGTTTGTGCAGGACACCGACGGTGATGGCAAAGCCGACAAGCAGGACGTTGTTGTCACCGGGTTTGGGCGTGACGACACACATGAGCTGCCGAATTCGCTGACGTGGGGGCCGGATGGCTGGCTGTACGGGCTGAACGGTGTTTTTAATCCGTCCCATATTCATTACGGGCCATCCAACCCCAATTTTCGTGAAGGCCATGCAGGCTGGAAATTTACCTGCGCCATGTTCCGCATTCATCCGAAGACCTGGGAATTTCAGGTGTTTTGTGAGGGCACCAGCAATCCGTGGGGTATAGCCTTCAATGATGTCGGCGAAGCGTTTGTCAGTGCCTGTGTGATTGATCACCTTTGGCACTTGACGGAAACCGGCTACTACCATCGTCAGGGCGGTCCGTACCCACCGTTTACATGGAAGATCGAAAGTATCGTCAGCCATAAGCACCAGAAAGCAGCCTACTGCGGAATTCATTGGTATGACAGTGATGCCTATCCGGAAGCCTTTCGGAAAAAACTCTACATGGGAAATATCCATGGCAGTTGCATCAACAGTGATCGGATTGAACGCCGCGAATCCACCTGGCAGGCGTCGCCCGAGCCGGATTTTCTGAGCGCGAATGATGCCTGGTTTATGCCTGTGGTTCAGAAAACGGGACCAGACGGCTGCCTGTGTATTCTGGATTGGTATGATCGTTATCACTGTTATCAGGACGCCAACCGGGATCCCTCCGGGCTCGACCGTCTGCGTGGACGGCTGTATCGGATTCACTACCGCGATGTGCCGAGAGTGGCGGCGTTTGATCTGGCGCAGGAGACAGATGAGTCTCTGTTGCGAATGCTGGGAGATGGAAACAGTTACCGTCGCGAGACTGCACAGCGATTACTGACGGAACGCCTGCTCCGGGCCTCGGCAAAATCGCTCCCGGAAATGCTGGAGAAAACGGTGTTGACTGCGGCCGCTGCAGAGGTCCGCCTGCGTGTGCTGGGCATTCTGATGGCTGGCGGGGAAATGTCGGAGCAAACACAACTGACGCTGCTCAACGATGCGGATCCTGTGATTCGGGCGTGGGCCATCCGGGCTGCTGGCGACAGAAAGGGGCTCTCCCCTGCCCTGTTGAAGAGCCTTTTGGCAGGCAGTACGGATGCCGATCCGGCTGTGCGTCTGCAATCTGCCATCACTGCCGTGAAGCAGCCGGAGATCGACGAAATTCCGGTGCTGGTAAGCGTTCTTGCAGCGGCAGGCAATGACCCGCTCGCTCCACGAATTGTCTGGAAGAATCTGCATCCCCTATTGGAAACGCAGACAGCTCAGTTTGTCGCTGAAGTGAAAAAAAACGGGAACTCAGAATCGGGTTTTGCGCTTTCTGTTCTGAATCTGCTGCCGCGTGTCGCGGATCGACTGCTATCCGCAGCAAAACCGGATACAGATTCCGTTGCATTGCTGCTGGAACTGCTGCTGGCCAATGAAGCGGGCGATGAGGCAGCAGATCGGTGCCTGCAGCTTCTGACAGCCAGACTGCGGTCCGGGGAAATTCAGGGCCTGTCACTGGTGAGTCTGAGAGAACGGATGGCGACAAGTCTCCTCGCCTTATCCTCAAAATCTCCGGAACGTGCGGGCTCGATTTCCGCTCTGGAACTGGCTGCATCGATGGGAATTCCTGCTGCAACTGCGAACGCAGAAGAACAGTTTCATGAATCCCTGGTGGAGGGAGTGCGGATTCGTATGCTGAACGCGCTGGTTACAGCGGGTTGGGACCGCTCACTGGAGCTGGCTGAAACTTTGCTGATGACGGAGACTTCAGAGGATGCAAAACGGGGAGCGTTGCAGGCCATCGCCAGAATTCGCTCGAAAGCCGCCGGGGAACTGATCCTTCGCAGTCTGAAGACACTTTCCAACGAGCTACAGCCGCTGGGCGTGGAAATCCTGACTGATCGTCTGGAGTCTTCCATTGCCCTGATGACCATGATTCAGGACGGCCACTACAACGCTTCGATCATCAATGCCAATCAGGCTCGCAAGATGCTGCAGCTCAAAGATGAAGCCCTGACGGCGATGGTTCATAAATCCTGGGGCCTTGTGCGTACGGAAAGAGATCCGGCGCGGCAGGAACTGATCGGTCTGATGCGCAATCAACTTCGCACATCGAAGGGAGATCCGCATGCAGGACGTCTGGTCTTCCGACGTGTTTGTGCGCAATGTCATAAGATGTATGGGGAAGGAGCGGATGTCGGGCCGGATATCACGCGTAACGGAAGGGCTTCGTTCGAACAGTTGTTGTCAAACGTGTTTGATCCCAGTCTTGTGATTGGTTCCGCCTACCAGGCACAGACGGTTGTGACCACAAATGGAAAGGTGTTAACAGGACTGCCGATTGAAGACAGCCCCCAACGCGTGGTGTTGAAGGTTCAGGGGGACAGGCAGGAAGTGATTCCGCGGGCAGACATCGAGGAACAGGTCACCAGCCCTCTCTCGCTGATGCCCGAGGGGCTGGAGAAACAGTTGGGGCCGCAGGAATTGCTGGACCTGTTTGCCTGGCTGACACTGGATCGACCGCCGGAGGATCCAGAAGCCCGGTACCTGCCGGGATCTCGGATACTGCCCGGGAAAACAGACAACCCGCAGGAGTCTGCGCCGCTTGTGGAACAGTTGCTGCCTGGATTTGTGCTGAAGAAATCTGGTGAAGGTGGCATCGAAGTCCTTGAGAACTATCACGGGCGACCGGCTTTGCGCACCCATCCGGTTTCGCAACGTGAAGCCAGCCAGATGACTGCGACCATGTTGGTTCCGGCTGGGAAAACGGTGCAACTGCGCCTTGCGGTCGCATCGGATGAGCGTGGGGACTGGCAGTTGAGAGTGAACATTGATGGTCAGCCGCGGCATCAATCGATTGTGCGACACGGGGCTGGTGGAGTGGAATGGGGGGAGGTTGTGGTTGATGTGTCTGATTTATCTGGACGTTTGATCACTATCGATTTATTCAATGGATCAAATGATTGGTCCTATGAGTTTGGCTATTGGAATGCGGCAGAATTGATAATTAGATGAGTTTTTCGTAATTGTTGGGTGAAACCAGGGAGATTCGGATTCAGTGGCTGCCTTTATGCTGGTAATTGTCAGGTAGTGAAATCAAGGGTGTTGTTTCTCTGGTTCGGAAACCGTTGTCTCGGGCTTCCGGCGATTCTTCCGAGAGGATCGGGAGGACGCTGCAGCCAATTTCTGCCGAGTAGAACGAGTATCAGGTTTATGATTTCTCAAACGGTTGAATATGCGCTGCGTGCCATTGTCACTATCGCGCAGAAATCTGGTCGATCTGTGACAGCGAAGGAGGTTGCGGCCACCACGAAAGTGCCGGGGCCGTATTTATCCAAGCTGATGCAATCGCTGGTTCGGGGTGGTTTGGTAACGGCGCAGCGGGGGCCGAATGGGGGCTTTCAGTTAATGCGTGATCCCGGCACCCTGACTTTGTGGGAAGTTGTGAATGCCCTGGAGCCATTTCAGCGGATAACCACCTGTCCACTGGGCCTGAGTTCTCATGGCAGTCGTCTGTGTCCACTGCACAGTAGTCTGGATCATGCGCTGGGGACGATGGAAACATTGTTCAGGAGCATGACTGTGTCGCAGATGTTGTCTCAAGCCGGGGCAGCGACGCCGCTGTGTGAAGAGATTCCTCTGATGCAACTGTCCTGTGGAACTTTGTCCGCGGCGATGACAAACGTGTTGTCGGAGGTTCCTGCAATCTCCTGATTTCGTTAACCTGACCACAGCCATTGGGCGTTGCGGAGCAGGGAGTGTCGCCTGTGTCCGGGGAAGTGGAAGGTGGGGAATACGATCGGGTGACGTCGATGATTCGTACAGCGGTGACGGTAAGTCTTGTAGAGCAGGCTCGCCGGGGGCCTTTTGTTTTTCACGGCGACCTGGAGTCTGGCTGTCGCCAGGCGGCAGAGTTGGGATTTGATGCGATTGAGTTGTTCGCGCCGTCGGGGGAAGTGATTCGTGGTCTTCCGCTGCGGCGGATGCTGTCAGAGTATGGACTGCAGTTGGCCGCGGTGGGAACCGGGGCAGGTATGGTCGCGCACAAGCTGCAATTGTGCGACGTGGATCCCGGGCGACGAGGTGAGGCCGAGGCTTTTATTCGCGGGATTATGGAAGCGGGGGCAGAATTTGGTGCCCCTGCGATTATCGGCTCAATGCAGGGCCGCTGGGATGATATCGTGAA
This sequence comes from uncultured Planctomycetaceae bacterium, assembly GCA_903871805.1. GTDB lineage: Bacteria > Planctomycetota > Planctomycetia > Planctomycetales > Planctomycetaceae > SXXK01. The sequence continues at coordinate 25,751 of CAIQIE010000173.1, forward strand.
TCAGGCAGCGGCCACAGAGTTTCTGAAGTCTGCACTGGAGCGACTTGGGGAGTGTGCGACAGGGCTGGGGACAGTGCTGTTTTATGAGCCGCTGAATCGCTATGAAACGAACATGTGCACCACGATGCAGCAGGGAGCCGAACTGCTTGGTTCTCTGTCGACACACTCTGTCAGACTGCTGGCGGATTTGTTTCACATGAATATTGAGGAAACCAGTTTATCGGCGGGGTTGCGGGACTGCGGAAGATTTCTGGGCCACGTGCATTTTGTGGATTCCAATCGGCAGGCTGCTGGACGGGGTCATATGGATTACGGTCCGGTAGCGGCTGTTCTGAGAGAAATGGGATATGTCGGATATCTGTCGGCGGAAGCATTTCCGACACCGGATTCGCGAACAGCAGCTGAGCAGACGATCGAGACTTTTCGAAGTGTCTTTGGGAAACTTCGGGATTGAATAGGGGGCATCCGTAGAGTCAGTGGTGCACCACGGAAAGTCCTTTTGCGAACACCTCTCGGATGTTCAGCCCCTGGTCCAGGATTAGAATATCGGCCTGTTTTCCGGGTGTCAGGCTGCCGGCGATGCCATGGATTCCTGTTCGTTCTGCGGGCGTGAGGCTGGCCATGCGAAATATGGCGGGCAGATCTGCGGACGTCGTTTGTTTCATGTGGCGAACCATGTGATCCATGCCCATGACGGCGCTGGCGAGGCTGCCTGTTCCGGCCCAGCCGACCTGGCCGTCGCTGCGAAACATTGTCCCTGTGGTTCGATTCCCGAAGATATAGTCACCGGGAGGCATATCGAGAGCTCGATTGCAGTCGGTAACGAGGCATAAGCGGGACGGGCCCTTCATGCGGAAAGCGAATTCGAGCAGTTCCGGGGCCAGATGGCATCCGTCGGCGATGACTTCCGTGCTCATGTCCGCATTCATCAGGACGAATTCGGTCATGCTGGCCTGCATGGGTGTGCCAAAACGCTGTCGGAGCGAAGGTACGGAACTCATAGCACACCAGAAGTGATCCACGTGTCGCATGCCTGCGTTGAAGGCTGTCTGCATCTCGTTCCAGCTGGAATTGGAATGACCACAGGTGACCAGGCAGCGTCGGCGGCGTGCAAGGCGATAGAAATCTATGGCCCCGGGAAGTTCAGCCGCGCACGTAGCGACTCGAATCATTTTCGTGGCGAAGTAGGATGCAAAGTCGTCTGTTTCAGGCGTTCTGCACTCAGACCTGTCATGACAACCGGCTTTGTCTGCGGCAAAGAACGGGCCGTAGAGATGGATACCAGCGATGGCTGCGCCCAGTTCCGGGTTTCGGGTGATTTCAGATTTCGCGAGGCGACACGATTCAATCATCTGCAGGAGATTCTGGTGAGTTCCTGTGGTGGTAGTGGGGAAGACCGTGGTTGTGCCGTGATTCAGATGTGACCGGCAAACAGTCAGAACATCCGCGACGGTGGCATCCATGAAATCGGAACCGGCACCTCCGTGAACGTGGATATCGATGAACCCCGGGGCAATGAGACCGCCCTGAGCGTCGATGATCATCGATCCCCTCGGGACACGTTTTCGTTTGGAAACCTGTGTGATCAGGTTTTTGCTCCAGACAACCATTCCATCTTCGATCAGGGTATCCGGAAGAATTACGGTGCCGTTCACAATGGCGAAGTTTGTAGAACAGATTGGCATGCCGAGTGAACCACTTTCGGGCAGAGACGAAATGAGTTACGGGACACAGTACGCATTCCGGGAGAATGCGAGAAATGCCGCGTGGGTTTGTTCCGAAGTGTAGCGAGTCCGTCTCGAATTGCAGAATTCGTAATCGATCGGAAATTGGCACTGCATTTCTGATTTTCCAGCAGAATCCGGCGGACATCTGAACCCATTTGCCTGAAAATCCCTGACGTTTGTGAGAACTGAGTCAGAAAGATTTGACACTGGGGGTGGCGGTGCGTTCTATTCCTGCACCAGATCAGTCTGGATGCTGCCTGAGTATTTCGGTGCAGCCGAAACATCTTTGATAACTGAGCACAGATTGCGATTTGTTTGACCAGGGCCTGAGAGACGGGTTCCCTGTGTTGAAGAAATCACCGTGGCAATGCGTCCCGGAAAATGCTCATGACCCCCTGGAATGCCTGATTTATGCCACGGTTTGATTTGATTGCCACGACCACGTTTGGTCTTGAGGCGGTTGTTGCCCGAGAGTTGGAGCGACTGGGGTACTCGAACCTGCGCACTGTCGATGGGAAGGTGCATTTTCAGGGGGACGAACTGGACATTGCCCGCTGCAATCTGTGGCTGCGTTCTGCGGATCGAGTGCTGATTCGTGTGGGGGAATTTCCCGCAGCGGACTTTGACGCGTTATTCGATCGCACGGTGGCATTACCCTGGAGTGATTTGTTGCCGGTGGATGCAAAGTTTCCGGTGGCAGGTCGCAGTGTTCTGTCGCGACTGCACTCGGTGCCGACCGTTCAGGGGTGTATCAAGAAGGCCATTGTGGAAAGCCTTAAGAAGAAGCATCAGCGATTCCGCTTTGATGAATCCGGGGCGACATTTCAGGTGGAAGTCTCGCTGTTGCGGGATGTTGCAACGTTGACGATTGATACCTCGGGAGACGGTTTGCACAAGCGGGGCTATCGTGAATACGTTGGGCCTGCGCCCCTGCGTGAAACGATGGCAGCCGGATTGATCCAGCTGAGTTACTGGAACAGGGGTCGCCAGCTTGTGGATCCTTTCTGCGGCAGTGGAACCATACCGATTGAGGCGGCGCTGATCGGACGGAACATGGCACCGGGAATGGGGCGTTCCTTTGTTGCGGAAGACTGGAGATGGTTTGATCGCCGTATCTGGAAGGAAGCACGTACTGAAGCGCGCGATCTGAAGCAGCCGCGACTGACCCTGCCGATTGTGGGTTACGATCATGATCCGGCGGCGATTCGGCTTTCCGAAAAGGGGGCTCGGGAAGCTGGTGTGACCACGGACGTTGAGTTTCGGGAGCAGGAAGTGAGCGACTTCCGATCGAATCAGGAATACGGGGTTGTCATCTGCAATCCGCCGTATGGCGAGCGTCTGGGTGATCCGGAAGAGGTGGAAGCTGTCTATCGTGAACTGGGGCGTGTGACGGCGTCGCTGACAACGTGGGGCATCTATGTTATCACCGCGAACAGATTCTTTGAAAAGCATTTTGGCAGGCGTGCTCCGCGTCGTCGGAAACTGTTTAACGGTCGGCTGGAATGCCAGTTCTACCAATACCCGGGCCCGCCGCCGAAGCGTGCTCTCACAGGCGAAACTGGCGAAGCGCCTGACGAGGGGTACTCCACGTTCGTTGACACAGCTGACAACGAGATGACCGAGCACGGTGAGGTGAATACAACTGCGGACGTTGTTTCGTACCAGGCGCCCAGTCAGGAGCCATGGAAGACAGCGGGTTGGGTTGAGCAGACGCAGACGATTCTGAATTCCTGGCGGCGGTATCTGGGGTACGAGTTAATTGAGCGGAGCGAAGATCCGGAAGATGATGCCCGGCGACTTTTTGAGGCACCATTCGTGGTTGTTTCGCATGGGGCACAGGCGGACCCGATACTGAATTACGGAAATCAGGTGGCTCTGAACCTGTGGGAGATGGATATTCCAACACTGACATCGACGCCTTCGCGGCTGACAGCGGAACCCATGCATCGTGACGAGCGGGCAGCGATGATGGAGCGCGCCGCCCGGAATGGTTTTGTGGATGACTATCGGGGAGTGCGAATTAGCAGCACGGGTAAGAGGTTTCAGATAGATCGCGCGATCATCTGGAATCTTCACAACAGTTCGGGGTATCGCGTGGGCCAGGCGGCGACATTTTCGGAATGGACGGAGTTACCAGCGGACGTTCCTGCAGAGATGGGTTCTCCTGAAAAAAACGAGACTGAAAACGAATCGTGAAGTCGGAGTGAGTTTCGTTTTTGAGAGTCTGGTTGCGGCAGGGCTGTTGAGAAGCAGAGGCCGTTGACCAGGCAGGCAAAAATCCGGCCTGATTGAAATAGCGAAAAACGCGTTGCCCGGAAATACGGTCTCTGCTACAGTTTCGAACTCAGAAACAGGTAAATCCTGCCGGTTGATCGGCAGGATTTACCGGGAATTGTCTGTGAAAATGCAGTTTTCAGGCTGCACACACCACAGGAAAGTGCTCAGCATGACGCTGGGTCAAGGCCATGGAGCGGGCGGTGAGTAGCAGAAAACGACACAGTCTGCGGGTTCTATTCGTCGACGACGAGAACTCGATTGCGGAATTGATGCGTTCCGAGCTTCCTCGTATGGGGCACACGGCAACCGTTCGGCAGTCTCCTTCCGCGGCGATTGAGGCCGTGCAGAAAAACGTGTTTGATGCCGCGATTATCGATCTCCGCATGCCGGGGGGCAGTGGCTGGGATGTGATTGATTACCTGCGGGAGCATTCACCTGAGACGGCGTGTGTGATCAGCACCGGGCATGGCGACCGAGATGACGCGATTCGAGCCATTCGCATGGGGGCTTATGACTTTCTGCCAAAGCCGGTATCTCTGTTTGAAATCAGTAATGTTCTGGATCGAATTGCGGAAAAGAAGGCTTTGCAGAACAAGACGGTTGCGTTGGAGGGACGTTTGCAGCGTGTCGAGGGACGTTCGAATCTGATTGGCACATCGATGCCGATGCTGCGGGTGCAGAAGCTGATTGATCGTATTGCTCCGACGGATTCTGCGGTCCTGATACTGGGTGAAACCGGGACAGGCAAAGAGATGGTTGCGCGGCGGGTTCACGAGCAGAGTGAACGCAGCGCAGCGCCCTTTGTGGCTGTGAATTGTGGAGCGATTCCGGAAAATCTGGTTGAGAGCGAGTTTTTTGGTCACCGGAAGGGTGCGTTTACCGGAGCCGATTCCAATCGAGCGGGATTGTTCGAAGTGGCAAACGGGGGCACCTTGTTTCTTGACGAGTTGGGCGAACTGGACAAATCGATGCAGGTTAAGCTGCTGCGATTTCTGGAATCCGGTGAAGTTCGGCGTGTGGGTGACAACGAACCATTTCATGTGGACGTGCGGATTGTCTGTGCAACGAATCGCGAGTTGCAGCAGATGGTGCATGAGGGGCAATTCCGGGAAGACCTGTACTTCCGGATCAATACCTTTGAAATCTATCTGCCGCCGCTGCGAGAGCGACTGGATGACATTCCTGGGTTGGCAATGCACCTGATTGCGCGTCATTTGAAGCGTGAAAATGTTTCGCCTTCCATACTGCCGCCGGAAACGATTCGGGCCCTGCAGGCACATCCCTGGCCGGGCAATGTGCGCGAATTGGCGAATGTTCTGGAGCACGCCGTGATACTGTCTGATGGTCAGGCGATACGCCCCGAGGATCTTCCGCGAAGTCTTCAGAAGAATTCCGGGAGTGAATCCGGCAGGTCGGGCAGCGTTGGCTCCGTTCCCTTTGGAGCCCATAGCGAGGGCGTCGGGCTGAACAGGAGCATCGAAACAGGGCCAAGAACTCTGCGACAGATGGAAGAGGAGATGATTCTGCGGGTGCTGGACAAATACCATGGCGACAAGCCTCAGGCAGCCCGGGAATTGGGGATCGCGCTGAAGACGCTTTACAACAGGCTGAGCCAGATGACTGGTCACCGTTACGCGGGCTGAGCTGATCTCTGGGTAGTTGGCAGGCATGGGGGCTGGAGTACTGAGTTGCCGGATTCTCCCCGTTGATGTCTCGGCGTTTTCAGTAATTCCTCGATCGTAACGTGGTCGAGTTCTGCTGCGTATGGGGTATAGGGGGGGACGGCCTGAAAGGTCACCGTTGCCCCGAAAATCATAAGCCAATTTGCTGGTTTTTTTCGGAAAAGAGGGCTATTTGCCTGGCGCAACCGCAGGTTCGTCAGAGTTGTGGAGACCTGAAAATCCCTCAATCGCTTTTCAATCGGCTGACTTTTCGTCATCATCTGCTGATTGGCAAAAACCTGCGCGACGCATTCACACTCTGCTTACCGTGGGCCGATTTTCCCTCGGCGATCTGCAGATTCCTGATGCAGTTCGCCTGACGGGCCGGTATTGCCGGGCCGGGGTTTACCGGGTGAAGCCCGGCACGCCGTTCCTCGTGGCGTTCGCTCTGATGATTCCTGATACACTGTTGGTATACGTTGATTCGCCGGAAAACTACCACTTTTTTTTTGAACCATTAGTGATTCCCACATGTCAAATGTTGCTTCACTTGCATCGGCTGCGTTGACCGCTGGAAATGGTATTCTCCGGTTGGCTCCTACATGGGTTCCTCGATCATTTCTGCAGCCGGGGCGTCGGCTGAAACTGCATCCGGACGATTATTATGCGTTGGGAATGCATCGGGGCGGGATTGATGAGCGATGGTTTGGGTCCACCACCGAAGCCGCCAATGACAACAGAAATCATGACGAAGGGTTGTCATACGTTGTTCACGAAGGTCAGCGTTTTCTGCTTCGTGATGCCGTTGCAGAATTAAAGTCTGAGATCATCGGCGAGCATATCTGGAACACGTATCACAAGTGGCCGGTGTACTCAAAGTTTTTCGATAACATGGGTCCGATTCCGCATCATATGCACCAGAATGCAGAGCAGGCAAAGAAGGTTGGACAGGAAGGTAAACCAGAGAGCTACTACTTCCCGCCGCAGGTGAACCAGATTGGCAATAATTTTCCATACACATTCATGGGTCTGGAACCCGGAACCACGAAGCAGGACGTGATCGACTGTCTGGATCGCTGGAACAACGGTGAAAATGGGCTGCTGGATCTGTCTAAGGCTTATCGACTGAAGCCTGGAACTGGCTGGTTGATTCCGCCCTGCGTTTTGCACGCACCTGGATCGATGGTCACATATGAGCCGCAGTGGGGCAGCGATGTGTTTGCCATGTATCAGAATTTGGTCGAGGGGCGCGCGGTTCCGCGAGCGTTGCTGACCAGGGATTTCCCGCAGGAATTCCGTGACAACAACGAATACATCGTCGAAGCTCTGGACTGGGAAAAGAACGTTGATCCGAATTTCAAGGACAACAACTATCTGGAACCGATTATCAGCGAGCAGGGTGCTGGTTGGGTTGACCGCTGGATTGTGTACGGCAAGGTTGACGGCCGGCAACTATTTACGGCAAAGGAACTGACCCTGGAACCAGGGGCCGTATGTCATATTAAAGACGGCGGGGCGTATGGTCTGATTACAGTACAGGGATATGGGCAGATCGGGAAATTGACACTACAGTCACCGAGCATGATTCGGTTTGGTGCCATGACAGAAGACGAAGTCTTTGTTACGGCGAAAGCAGCCGCTGACGGTGTGGAATTCCGGAATACAGGCACGGAGCCACTGGTCACCCTGCGGTACTTTGGGCCGGACGCACAGTCGAAGGCACCGAACGTGGGTGACTACAAGAAGAAGTAGAGCGTGGTGTCAGGATGGGGGGATTCCCGTGGGCAAGTCCTGTGGGGCCCCGATTGTTCCTCGATATCTGCGACTGTGTGAGTTCCGGGGAATTCAGCAGAGGCCTGTGAGCTGCAGCCTGGAACCCTGTCACGGCAGGGTGAGTGTTCAGAGGCATGGACTCAGGATTGACCGCGGACGCGACTAGCGAGAGGGCGGGCACTGAGGCCGTGTAGTTTGGAATTCGTCCTGCACGCGGCAATATCCTGTTCTGGCTTGATTGTTGATGGAAAAGAATGGAAGCCCCGCTTACGGATTACCTCTGAGATTGCCAGTGCAGTCGTGGGGGAATTGAAAAGTGTGCGGGGTGACTGGCGTCTGGTTTTTTTTCGATTTTTTTGTTGGTTCCATTGTCTGGAGAATCAGAATGTCCCACTCAGCCCCGAAACTTCATAATGCGATGTGGCCTGGTCTAGTTGGCAAGGGCGACGGTCCAGGGCAGGAGCCGCCGATTAGTCTGGAGCGAATGCTGGAGTTAACGGCAGCGGCGAATGTGAATGGGCAGAAGTTTGATGGGATTGACTACTTCCTGTTTCTTCCGCACACCAATCCGGAAGCCAGTGATTCGGAACTGCTCAGGATCGCGGACATGATTGCCGGGTATGGATTTACGGTTGGCTCGCTTGTGGCTCCGGTATGGCCCGGCACCATCGGGGATTCGGCAATGGGTGACGATGCGGCGCGGGAAAAATTCCTGAGTGCCGTGAAGATGGCCTGTCGAATTGCCGGGATTTTCGAGAAGCATGGTGTTCGGAAGTACGGAGTCATCCGTATTGATTCTGCGGAATTTGGCGTATCGAAATGGCGCGAGAACCCGAAGACAAACACCTCGAAGATTGCAGGCACATTTCGGGAAGCTGCGAAAATTGCGGCTGACCATGGGCAGCGACTGGCGGCTGAAGGGGAAATCTGCTGGGCCGGGATGCATAGCTGGAGAGACATGCTGAATCTTCTGGAAGAAGTGGATATGCCGCAGTCCCTTGGATTCCAGGCAGACCTGGCTCATACATATCTGTATCTGCTGGGATATAACGCACCTGAGTGTGCACTGGTGAAGGAAGGCTATACGGATGCGGAGTTCTGGGCCGCGTATCAGGAGATGACAGATAAGCTGCGGCCATGGACGATTGACTTCCATGTCGCACAGAATGACGGGCATGTGCACGGAGCGGGATCACATGACAAGACGGGCAAGCACTGCCCGGCGGATGATCCGAATGGAAAGCTGGACATCGTTAAGTGTGCCGGATATTGGCTGAAGGGTGCATCGGAACGTGGTATCCGTCACATTTGCTGGGACGGCTGTATGTTCCCGAATGCGACACTGGAAAATCCAGGTACCTGGAACACGATTCTGGACACGATGATCAAAGTGCGCACGGAGCATGGCTGGTCCTGATCCGGTGCATGGAATTCTGTTGTCGGGCTCGGCAATCACCACCGGTTTCTTTTGGACCGGTGGTTGATCAGCGCTGGGCTCGGAAGGGCTGATTTTTTCTTCTCTGTTTTGTGAAATCAGAAAGTGAGCCATGTCACAGCTTAAGCCACTGAACATTGGACTTGTTGGTTACGGATTCATGGGCCGGACGCACACCAACGGATACAAGCGGGTCAACGATTTCTTTCCGGAGCTGAAGCACCGCCCCGTTCTGAAAGCGATTTGCGGCCGCAGCGAGGAGCAGGTTCGGAAATTTGCTGATCAATGGCAGTTTGAATCCACAGAAACGGATTGGCGGAAACTGATTGAGCGGAAGGATATTGATGCGATCGATATCTGCACTCCCAATAATTCCCACGCAGAGATTGCTATTGCTGCTGCCGAGGCTGGCAAGATGGTCCTGTGCGAGAAGCCGCTGGCGATGGACCCTGTCGAGGGTCAGAAGATGGTGGATGTGATTGAGAAAGCCGGTGTGGCGAACACGGTTTGGTACAACTATCGACGCGTACCGGCCGTTTCGCTTGCAAAGCGTCTGATAGACGAAGGTCGGCTGGGGCGGATTTTCCACTATCGAGCGAATTTTCTTCAGGACTGGACGATCAACGCGGACCTGCCGCAGGGTGGAACAGCACTGTGGCGACTTGACGTTGCTGCGGCCGGTTCCGGCGTTACTGGAGACCTTCTGGCGCATTGTATTGACACAGCAATCTGGCTGAATGGTTCGATTGGCAGTGTGACTGCAATGACAGAAACATTTGTCAAAGAGCGAAAGCACAATCTGACAGGTAAGGTCGAAAAGGTCGGGATTGACGATGCCTGTGCATTCCTGTGTCGCTTCGAAAACGGTTCTCTTGGTCTGTTCGAATCAACGAGATATGCTCGCGGACACAAGGCACTGTATACCTTCGAAATTAACGGCGAGAAGGCCTCGATCAAGTGGGATCTGCATGATTTGCACCGGTTGGAGTACTTTGATCATCACGATGATTCTGTGATTCGTGGCTGGCATCAGGTCCACTGCACAGACGGAGACATGCCTTACATGGGTAAGTGGTGGGTTCCGGGCCTGCAGATTGGATATGAGCATACCTTTGTGCATCAGGTTGCGGACTTTATTGCAGCGGTTGAAGCTGGTCGGCCCTGCAGTCCCACCTTTCGCGAGGCATTGGAGACGCAGAAAATCTGCCAGGCCGTTCTGGACAGCGCAAAATCTGGTCAGTGGAAGGAAATTGCGTAGCCTGGCTCAATTGATGCAGGTATAATGCCCGACGGTTAGCACGGGCGGTTGAGGCAAGCCTTCAGCCGCCTTTACTTTTCCGCAGGAACCAAAGCGGTAGTATCCGCTCCGGGGGGCCTGCAAAAATCGTTGCCGCCGTGGTGAACCGTTTCCCGGGAGACTGATTGAAGAATCCCGGCAACAGCATTTTCACCCTGCTCTGTCGCCTGTGGCGACCATTTTCTCAAAACGCAGTGAGCACCAGATTCAGCCCATCAGGCTGAGGCTGGTGTCTACAGGCGTATTTTTGTGTTTTTAGAGGTGTCAGCTGTTCGGCTGATGCGTTTCTTACCGAATTCTAGTTCAAATTCAGGTTGTGCCATGGAACGTCAGCCGATTTCCCGTGAAGGTTACGACAAGCTTCGCGAAGAAGTTCGACGTCTGGAAGACGTAGAAATGCCGGCGATTGCTGAGCGGATTAAGTCTGCGCGCGAAGAGGGCGACCTGAAGGAAAATGCGGAGTACCATTCCGCACGAGAGACTCAGGGTTTGCTGCAGGCCAAGATTAATCAGCTCAGGTCAAAACTGGCAAGCTGCTTCATTGCAGAGCGGAATGAAGGCCCCAAGGATGCGGTAGAGTTCGGCGCTCGTGTCAGTGTAAACGTGGATGGGGATCAGGAAGTCTACGAACTTGTAGGGCCCGGTGAAGAGGACTACGAGGGCGATGTCCTGAAGATCCTGACCTCCAGTCCGATTGGCAGTGCGATGATGGGCCGCAAGGTTGGCGACAAAATTGAAGTAGCAATCCCTCGCGGCAAACTGCGCATGCAGATTATTGCGATTGAATAACCTGAGTGTCGGTACTGTCGGGAGCAGATTGGGGCGTTGTCAGGCCCTTGATGGCTGACATCTAAAAATCCCGTGTGTCTTATTTGGCTAATTCCTGCTTTAGCTGAAGAGCGAAGTGACTGGGCTGCCCCCGTACAGTGGGTGGGGGCGTCCTGTCAGGTCATTCAGTGTCATGCTGGACGGAATTCCCATCGCGTGCATGATGGTGGCACCCAGGTCGCGTGGAGACACCGGATTTTCTGCGGGAAATTTGGCGATTTCGTCGCTGGCTCCATAAACGCCGCCGCGTTGGACGCCGGCACCGGCGATCAGTCCGCTGTAGCAGAATGGATGATGTTCGCGGCCAGCATTGGCAGCAGTGATCTGTGGACGTCGGCCGAATTCGCCGACCCAGACGACCAGCGTGTCGTCCAGCATCCCGCGATCGCGCAGATCTGTCAAAACCGCGGCGAGTGCCTGGTCCGCGGGAGGAATCAGGTCACGTTTCAATCGCACAAAATTGTTGCCGTGTGTGTCCCAGAAATTCTGCCCGTCGTTATGCCAGTTCACAGAAACGAATGGGACACCGTGTTCCAGCAGTCGACGTGCGAGGAGCACGCACTGACCGTGAATATTGCGCCCGTAGCGATCCCGGGTGCCGCTGGGTTCCTGGCTCAGGTCAAATGCTCCGCGAACATCAGATGAGCTTAGCAGTCGGAAAGCTTCCTGTTGCTGCTGGGTCATGGAAACAGTGGACAGTTGTTCCAGGTGTGTCTGACGAGATTCAATGGCTGACAGAAGAGCCTTGCGGTGATCGAGACGGCGTGTATCGAGTCCATCGAGCAGTTCGAGGGCTGGGACAGTCCAGTCAGCGCGCGAGGGGTCACCGGTGACCAGCATGGGATCTGAAACGGAGCCGAGCCATCCGCCGGTTTGCCCCGGTGCAACGCCTCCCGGAGCGGCGGGGTGCAGTGTTTTCCACGGCATCGTCACACTTGCCGGCAGTCCACCGGGCAATCCATGAAATTGGGAGATCAGCGCACCAAAGTGGGGCGAGTCATTTCGACCGGGGGGTTCGTCATCGCTTTTGTTGACTGGAGGGAGATGGCCTGTCAGGGTTGTGTGTGCGCTGCTGAGGTGTGCCGGGTCATCATGCGAGAGGGAGCGAATAACTGTGAGAAGATCTGTCAGTGGGGCAAGATGTCGGAAATGTTCGCAGATCTGCAGGCCTGGCGTTGCTGTTGAGATGGGCCGAAATTCGCCGCGCACTTCCAGCGGGGCCTGCGGTTTCATGTCAAAGGTATCAAGCTGACTGGGGCCGCCCCACATAAACAGCATCAGACAGCGCTTTGCTCGCCCAAAACCTGACACCTGACTGCCTGTCTCATTTGCGGCGGCAGCCACTTTCAGCGGGAGCAGCCCTGCACTTCCAGCGCGCAGAACCGCCCTGCGCCGGATTGCGACTGACGGAAATCCGAATGGGAATCCGGATGCCATGCGATTGGCCTTTGGAGGGATTTGGTGGAGGGAGGGAACAGGCGGGAAAAGGAAAAGACCGATTCCTGTGGAATGCACTGTGTAAAGATTACCTGGCAAGGGGGGCGGGTGTCCAGCTTTTCTGATGGACTCAGAGGGAAACGGCGGCGAATTCAAAAATGCGGGAGTGTGGGGCAGGAGCGTGTTTTGGCCGAAGGGATCAGATTTCGTGAGTCATTTTCCCTGGATGAGGAGAATTCTGGTGGCGGTGTTCATTGATGGGTGACACATCGAAGCAACTGCCATACAACTTGGGCGGGTGGGGCGAAATGTGCGCAGTGGGGAGAGATTTTATGGCTGGTACTCGGGCATCATGGCTTTGTCTTGTTGCTGTTTTCTGTGTCTTCACTGAACTTCCGGAGGCGACAGGTCAGGGGCGAGTCTACCGCGATCGTATTGAGGCTCACTGGAACGCTGCCGGAACAAAGTTCTGGTATCGAAACGAGCTTCCCGGGAATACGCGGGAGTATCTGCTGGTGGACGCAGAGACTGGCAGTCGGGCTCCTGCCTTTGATCATGCGGTCGTGGCGGACGGGATTTCAAAGATTTCGGGCCGTGATGTCGTGGCAACTCAACTTCCCGTGGACAGTCTGGCATTTGCTGAGGATCCGGAAAGTGGAATGCTGACACTTACTGGCCCGGAGGGAAAATTCCTGTGGGAGCCGGCAAAGGCAGAGATCACCAGGCTGGAATCAGCGGCAGTGTCGATTCCGGAGTTGTTTCTTCCGCCACGGCCATCCGGAAGTTCTGCAGAGGAGATGGACCTGGAAGTGGTGAATCAGCTTGAATATCCGGTGACAATGCTCTGGATATCAGCTGATGGACAGCAGCGGGAATATGCAACACTGACACCGGGGCAGACACATAGGCAACACACATTTGTCAGTCACGTCTGGCTGTTCAGAAAGGCTGATGGTCAGGCACTGGGGTGTCTGACTGCTGTTGCACAGGAGCCTAAGTGCGTACTGACGCAGCAGTCTCTGGACAATGTTCGGCGACGTGATCGCCCGGAGGGGCGTCGCGGTCGGCGAGGCGGTGACACGGCGTTGCTCAACACGGTGTCCCCGAGCGGAGCCTGGTCGCCGTTTGTTCGGGAGCATAATCTTTGGTTGAAAACTTTGACCGATGAGGCGGAATATGGACTGAGTACGGACGGCACTCCGACCAACACTTTTCGTCGGGATGCGCAGCGTGCACGTGCGGTGGGAATGGACTACGAGCGAGTCGACTTTGCGGATCATCTGGCGGATGTGATCTGGTCACCCGATTCGGCATACCTGCTGGCTTTCCAGACGACTCAGGTTCCGGAGCGGCTTGTTCACTATGTTGAGAGCGGGCCGAGTGACCAGTTGCAGCCCAGGCTACAGTCTTATCCCTATCTGAAGCCGGGAGACCCGATTCCCGTGACGACTCCTCGGTTATTCAGAATGTCCGACCGAACAGAGATTCCGATTTCTCGTGACCTGTTCCCGACTCCGTGGTCACTGGAGTTTCAGGGGTGGAGCAATGATGGAAGATCATTTCGGCTGCTTTACAACGAACGTGGTCATCAGAAATTGCGGTTACTGGAGATCAGTGTGGAAACGGGGGATGTCCGTGTTCTGATTGACGAGCAGAGTCAGACCTTCATTCATTATTCATCAGACGGAAAATTTGAGTTGAGGTGGCTGTCGAATGAAAAGGCTTTGTGGGCCAGTGAGAGATCGGGCTGGAACCATCTGTACCGTTATGATCTCAGGACCGGACAGGTTGAGAATCCAGTGACACGGGGGGAATGGAATGTGCGGCGGATCGAACACATCGATGAGCAGGCAGGAATAATCTGGTTTTATGCTGTCGGTATTGCTGCTGATCAGGACCCCTATCACGAGCATTTCTGCCGCGCCTCTCTGGACGGAACCTCGATGGCTGTGCTGACAGAGGGTGATGGAATGCACAGCATTGCGTGGTCACCGGATCGGCGCTGGTTTCTGGATCGCTACTCACGCGTGGATCTGCCGCCTGTCACAGAATTACGGACAGCGGAAGGGAAGCGAGTGTGTGTGCTCGAGGAAGCGGATGCGTCAGAGATTTTTAAGGATCGGGGATATTTCCCGGAGCGATTTCAGGCTCCCGGCCGTGACGGAAAGACACCGATTTTCGGAATCATTCACCGTCCGAAGGATTTTCATCCTGACCATTCATACGCAGTGATTGAGAATATTTACGCTGGGCCGCATGATTACCATGTGCCGAAGGAATTTCGTGCGGTATGGGGCCATCAGCATCGAATTGCTGATCTGGGGTTCATTGTTGTTCAGATTGACGGCATGGGGACAGCGTGGCGTTCCAGGGCGTTTCACGATGTGTGTTATCGAAATCTGAAGGATGCCGGATTTCCTGACCGGATTGAATGGCTGAAAGCGGCTGCCGGAAAGGTACCGCAGATGGACCTCGGCAGATTGGGGATTTATGGTGGCTCAGCCGGTGGTCAGAACGCCATGGCCGCCCTGCTCTGGCACAGCGACTTTTACAGGGCCGCAGTTGCTGACTGCGGATGTCATGACAATCGGATGGATAAGATCTGGTGGAATGAGCAATGGATGGGGATTCCCGAAGGAGATATTTACGCTTCGAATTCCAATATGGAAAATGCTCACCTGTTGAAGGGGAGTCTGATGCTGGTTGTCGGGGAACAGGATCGAAACGTGGATCCGGCCACAACCACCCAGGTCGCAGGGCGTTTGGTGCGTGCCGGAATAGACTTTGATTTTCTGGTGGTACCGGGGGCCGGTCATGGGGCCTGTGAAACGCCCTGGGCCTCCCGCCGTCGCGAACAGTTCTTTGTTCGAACACTGGGCATGCCGAAGTCAGCAGCGGCGTTGGCACGGTAGGTCACAGACTCCGCATTCCGGGCAGCAACATTGCTCTGCCCGAAGCGGGCTTTTGGGCATATTTTGACCGACGGTGCCGTCGGGCCATCAGCCTGTGTCGACGAGGAGAATCGGGAGAAATCAGAACGATTCTGCCTCGGGATGAAGCGGCAGTTGGGATTCCTGAAGATCTATCCCGTTCGGTGCATGCTTTGCCGCCGGACGAGCCAGTCCTTTGAAATCCGGAGTGCCAGTCGAGAACCCAGCGGGCTGAGCAAGTGCTGGCAGTCCATAATCGAAATTATCGCCGGACCTCATTGCAGAGAGGGTCTGGACAATGGTCACGGCAGCCAGGCACAGGGAACACACGCTAAGGGCAGCAACCTGAAGATTAAACTTTCGCACGATGAAGGTTGTGGAGGCACGTTGCTGCATGGCTCGCGATATCGCTGGCCAGGCAGACGGGGTTATTTTCAAAGCAGTATCAGGGCATCGCAGCGAAAGCAACGCCTCTGTGGAACGCGACATGCCGCTTCTGTAGTTTCTGCACTTCGGGCATTCTGTCAGATGCGTTGAGAGCGTCAACTGCTCTTCAGGATGAAGGTCATTTCCTGCTTCAAGGTGTACCAGATGTCTTGCTTCTGAACATTTCATTGGAACTCTCCCCACGTCAAACCAGCAGGTATGTCACGGAAATCTTTCTGCGATTTGGCCGTCCTTATCAATACCATCGAACAATACTGCATAATGAAATTGCTTACTGTTTACTCTGAGTTCTCTGGAGATTGGTCTGAATCCTCGCGAAGCCCGCGTCTTTCCCGTCGTTCCCACGCTTCACGAAACATCCGTCGGGCCTCTGCCAGTCTCCAGCGAATCGTGGCTTCACTACGATCTGTGACAGCGGCCACATCGGACGTGCAAAAGCCTTCAAGATCTCTGAGCACCAGCACCGTCCGGTACGCTTCCGGAACTTCCGCCAGAACAAGCTGCACTTCTTGCGCCAGATCGAGGTTGTTTCGTGGGTCCCCGACCTGCGGATCCGGCATGCGGTCACGAGATGCGTCAGAGAACAGTGACCACCGGATGCGTCGTCGGGCACGTCGCAGGTGGTCGTATGTCAGATTGATCGCGAGTCGGAACAACCATGGACCGAAGCGTCGGGCCGGGTCAAACTGTTCCAGACGTTCCCATGCCCTCAGGAATGATTCCTGACCAAGATCGGCGATAGTTTCCTGATCGGATATGAATCGGCCGATCACCCGTGCAACACGCCGTTCGTATCGCTGGACCAGTTCCCGAAAAGCATCCTGATCTCCCAATCGGGCCGAATGCACAAGGCGCGCCTCACTGGAGGACACTTTGTCACCGTCAGACGGTGAGTCCTGTGAGTCGTCGATCCAGCGATTGGGGGCGTCCGATTCGGACATTCCGGGAATTCCGGGCATTTCCGCAGCCTTTCTGCAGAAAATACGCAAAGGCTCCGGGAATCGTTGGGTGGTTTTTGGGAAATCTCCCCAAGCATAGCGACCGCTATGCTGCGGTACTCCCGAAAACGCCAGTTTTCACGATTTCCCATCGAGAATACCTGCGTTTTGACGGTTCATACTGAGCGATCTCAGGTGGCATTGTTTGCGAATAAATCATCGCCCGCCGTGAAGAGCTTCACTGCGGAGTGAATTTCCGCGTTTCAGGACATCGCCGGGAACATCTGCACGGCGTGGTCGCAACTGGAATGCGAACTGTCGATGGTCTGTCATGTGACGCCCCGAAAAGTTATCCGAGAGGAAGTCCATCGGAAACTTCTGGTACCAGGGGCTGTTGACGTTGATCATCTCGGTATGCGTCTCGTAGCCGTCCATCATCAACTGAACTTCCCTGGTCCCGTACCATGTGAAGTCGAATGACGCCGGAGTGTAGCCGAGATCTTTCCCGTCAACTTTGACCAGGGCGCCCTGTGGGTACGAGTTGATCGTTACTCGACGATGGACGCATCCCGCCTGAGCAATGGAGAGCAAAACCAACAAAATCGCCAGACGAAACGACATCCGGGACTTCCCTGCCCTTTTTGAGTTGATTGGGGAATGACGTAATCAGGAAACTCTGCCGGTCGTTTTGCGACCGTCGATTACTGCATGTACCCACAATAGTTTTTTGCGCAGCGTCTCTTTGAACGGACTGAGCACGGTGTGGAGGCTACATCGGGAGCCTGAAATTCTCCAAGGCCAATTTGATTCCGGGCGTACGAAAGATTTTCGGTCCACAGTCCCGTTGGCAAAATAGTAGTCGCAACCGCTCCGCCTGGTACAGCGAACGGACGACTCAGTGGCAAGCCTGCTTTGCAGACGCAACAGCAACAGCAGCATGGCCTGGAGAGTACCACAGGCATTCCGAGGCGGGTTACACGGACCGACGGGATAGTTCGTATACCGGCCACTCGGACCCGCATCCATTGCAGTGAAATCCGATAATAGTGGCAGTTCCAGGTACCGGCAGTCGACTTCGCTGACTGATTGTCGCGTCGTTCAGTTCCATGGGCTCTACATCGCGGCGATGGCAGTCTGGACACTCGCAGTTGTCATGGATCAACCTCGCCCGATCAACAGCGGGCATAAAGCGACCGGAGAAAACTACGGACCGGCGGGCCCGATCGAACGGGATGATGTGCTCCGACTCAACTTTGACTGGCTCAGATGGGCCGACATCTTCAAGTTCTGAATCTGGCGGACAAAACACTCGCAGACTGACGCGGTTCATTGTGGTTCCTCCCTGAAACACAACAGAACAATCCATTAACTCGGGCATTTAGGACGCCCCGCAGTCCGATCGCGTCATTTGCGAAACTGGACTGCCTTTCATTCGATTGTCTCAGCAACTCTACTCCCTGCACTGGAGAAACTCAAGGCTGCCGAAAAAGATGAGATCCTGGGGGTTTTGTGCTGAATGTGGGGTTTTTGTGGAGGGGGTTTGCGGTGTTTACGAAGAATTTTTGGGCATGGAAGGTCGATGTTTGCACCATGCTTCAAAAAACTCTGAAAATGCAGGAAATGGATGGTTTGTGTTGTCGACGGGTTACGTTCCAATTACACTACTGACATTGTAATCCCCGCCGGAAGCGATTCCGGTCCGTCGGGCGGACTGCGGTTCCCGGAAGAATTTTCGGAGATTATTGCAGTTTTGACGGGGTGGCAGCCCGCAGGTTTCTGGTATTCAGAAGGTGATAAGTCTTTTCATGGCAACAATTTCCCGAGCAGATCTGAAAAAACTTCGCAAACGACGTGCGCGGCTCAAGAAAAAGAAAATGAGCTGCCAGTTTACAGCCGGTGGTGTTGTGCCACGTCCGGTGTATGTTGACTACAAAGACCTGAAGACGCTTCGAACACTGATTGACCGGGAAGGACGTATTCTTCCCCGTCGTCGGACAGGTACAACGGCGTTGTTTCAGCGGGCCGTTCGCAAGGCTGTTCTTCGTGCTCGCTTCATTGGCCTGCTGCCGTTCGTGGCAGAAGAGTAACAATAGCGAAATACCGAGGCGAAATACTGACAACGATTCAAAAAAGCCAGTGGCAGTGCCACTGGCTTTTTTGCTGCGCTGGTCGCCAGACTTTTGTAAGTGGCGCGGTTTGCTGGTTTGCTTTTTTGCGTTGGTTTCCTCAGCGGGGACGCGGAAGCGTCCGGTTCAGAATGCAGGGCTGGCCACCATCCGGCTCCCCTGCCCCAGCTTTGCTGTCCAGAAGCGGAAAGAGACGAATTGTGCGAGGATCCAGACACGTCGGTCATCCCGGGAGGCGGGTTGGGCGTTGCGTCGATGCTGACATAGGGTTTGAATAGTTGATATCACCAGAGATTCACGGTGACAATGAGAGCCGACAGGCAACTGTTTCCTGAGATCTTCTACCAGAGATCTTCAAATTGGCCAGTGGATGCGTGAAGGAGGCGACCAACGCCGGCCCAGTCCGGAGCATCCTGAAGAATACGAAGCCACACATTATTGCCGCGGGTGACACCTTCAAATGAAATATGTGCCCCAAGTTCATCTGCAGGAGTAACTTTCTCTGCCTGCCAGAGAATGTCCGGGGGGGTATCAAACGCCGCTGCGACACGAGTGACGTCTACCTCCAGGCCGATCGGGACAACTTTGCCATCCCATGCACCACCAAGAACTTCAGATCTGCCCACAAAAAGTGTGACTTCCCACAGGCCGTGCTCTCGATCCAGGTAGAAGTGACAGCCCACCGGCGCAGAATCCTCCCCAGGCATGATGCCGCGAATAGCATCATTGACAAACCACCGGAGCCACGATGGAGGAGTTGCTGAGGGAAGTTCCGCTGTGTTCATTAGAAATCCGGGGTCTAGTGCTGGATCGTTGTCAGTTTCCGCTCATGCTGAAGGCTGGAACGCACTGATGTTCGATCCTACTCACGGGGCGGGCGAATTATGGCAAGCCGCGTTTTCATATTGTCAATCTGTCAATCTGAGGAGTGAGATTGCTGTGTTAAGGTTCATGATGGTGTGTTAGCAGAGTGATAAAAAAATTAACACTGCCTGCAACCCAGGCAGGTAGCACAGTTGCCTATTTGTAATGAAAAAGCCGGTCTGGTGAAGGTGTACAACCACGTGAGTGCTGCTCTGATGACGCAGAGCATCAAAAGGTGTGCCAGGTTTGTCGTTTTTTTCGGGAGTATTTCTTATTTGATTTTGATTGCTGGCATCACTGCTGTCGTTTTGGCGCTGGCGTGTCGGTAAGTGCCACGTGTGTGGGGAGTGGGATGGTTGTGTTTGCAGATTGATGCCTCAGGTGAGAGTCTGTTTTTAACGATGGGGATCTGGACGCTGTTTGTTAAGGGTCGCGGGATTGGGGATGGGGGGTACCTGGGCGAGAGTTGTTTTTTGTTGGTAAACCATTTTTTCACGCGATTCCGCCTGCGAATCCTGGCCTCGACACATTTTTTGATCCCGGTCAGACTGCGGCTTTTCGAGTTGGTTTCATCCTATTAGAATTGTGTCTTTCGCTGGTGAGTGGGAATTCCGGGTTTCCCGGAAAAAGATCTGGCCGGCATCAGGCGGCTGTCGCAGAGTATGTTTTGAAAAGAGAAGATTCTCGTCATGACTCGTTCGATGGACAAGATTGTTGCACTGTGTAAGCGTCGGGGATTCATCTTCCAGAACTCTGAAATTTACGGTGGTCAGAACGGTTTCTGGGATTATGGTCCGCTGGGCACGGAACTGAAGCGGAATGTCCGGGATGTGTGGTATCGGGATATGGTTTCGGCGCACAATGAGTTGCAGCAGCCTGCCGGAGCACCCTCAAACTATCAAATGGTAGGACTTGAGTCTGCGATCATCATGCATCCGCAGGTTTGGAAGTGTTCAGGTCACTACGACCTTTTCCACGACATGATGGTGGACTGTCACGCCTGCAAGGGGCGATTCCGTCAGGATCACATTCCCTCCATTCCGTGTCCGCAGAAGCCCAGCAAAACGGTTGGTGAGCATACCGGCTGTAAGCTGACAGAGCCGCGTGAATTCAACCTGATGATGAAGACGATCATTGGTGCCCTTGGTTCGGAGGAGGATGCTGCATTTCTGCGTCCGGAAACAGCCCAGGGAATTTTCGTGAACTTCAAGAATGTCGTGGACAGCAGTCGCGTGAAACTGCCCTTCGGCATTTGTCAGGTTGGCAAGAGCTTTCGCAATGAAATTACACCGCGAAACTTCACATTTCGTTCGCGTGAATTTGAACAGATGGAGATTGAATTCTTCTGCCATCCGTCTCAGTCACGTGAGTGGTACACTTACTGGCGAGATCGCCGCTACAGCTGGTATCTGAACCTGGGGATTGCAAAGGATCGTTTGATTCTGAGGGATCATCATCAGGAGGAGTTGGCCCATTATTCGGTTGGTACTGCGGACATTGAGTATGCGTTTCCGTTTCTGGGTGCGGGTGAGTACGGCGAACTGGAAGGGATTGCCCATCGTGGTGATTTTGACCTGCGTTCGCATATGGAGGGCAAGCTGACAAAGAATGCAGAAGGCCAGCTGGAACTGGAGCGAACGGCAGACGGTCAGCCGAAGCATCGCGGCAGTGGGAAGGATCTGACGTACTTCGATGATCAGACACGAGAACGATTTACCCCGCATGTGATCGAGCCGTCAGCGGGTGCGGATCGCGGAACGCTGGCCTTTATCTGTGAGGCCTATCATGAGGATCAGCAGCCTGACGAAAACGGTGTGATGCAGGAACGGGTAATGATGAAGTTTCATCCCCGTCTGGCCCCTGTGAAGGCCGCGGTTTTCCCTTTGATTAAAAAGGATGGAATGCCGGAAAAGGCGATGCAGATTTACGGCGAACTGAAGGCTGCCGGATTAAGTGTGCAATATGACCAGCAGGCAGCGATTGGCCGCCGCTATCGTCGTCAGGACGAGATTGGTACGCCATTCTGTCTGACTGTGGATGGCGATACAGCAAAGGATCACTGTGTGACCATTCGGGATCGCGACACATTGCAGCAGGAACGAATTCCGGTGAGTCGTATTGTGGATGAAGTACTGACTCGATTAAAGGGGTGAGTCTTTGGTTTGCTTCGGGAAGCGATTCAGTGGACGGCCGGGAAAAGCGGGCGTTGGCTGATGGCCCGCAAGCAGGTGTTGTTCCGACGCCTTGTCCGATCATGGTCAACTGGTCTCCGTTCGGGGGCTGGCACTTTTTTTGGATTTCAATGCGAGCCGTTGGGGCCATGTCATTGAGGACGGATGTCCTGCTGATTACGGAGCCATTAACCACTTTCCGGAAACGATCATGTCTGACGGCCGTATCTTAAGTCATTCGGAACTGTTGCAGCTGAAACGCTGGAATACGCCGACCATCTACAATGGCTGGGAGCAGATCACAAAGCGAGACTACTGTGCGGACGCTTTCAATCCTGAGGAAACCCGCGACTTCATGCCGCAGATGGGTCCAATGGTGGGGTATGCCGTCACGGTTCGCATTGAGCCGAGTAACCGAGAGCATCGGCGCAGCAAACCCAATGCCACCAGTGAATATCGACGGTATCTGGCCAGTATTCCCGGGCCGAAAATTGTCGTGATCCAGGATCTCGATAAGCCTCGAGTGATAGGGTCGTTCTGGGGAGAAGTGAATGCGAATATTCACCGGGCTCTTGGGTGTGTCGGGACGATCACCGATGGGGCTATTCGGGATCTGGATGAGATGACTAACGCAGGTTTCAAGGCCATTGCGCGGCGACTGTGTGTTGGTCA
The DNA here is from genome assembly GCA_903871805.1 of uncultured Planctomycetaceae bacterium. Classification (GTDB taxonomy): domain Bacteria; phylum Planctomycetota; class Planctomycetia; order Planctomycetales; family Planctomycetaceae; genus SXXK01. The sequence continues at coordinate 48,334 of CAIQIE010000173.1, forward strand.
TGCCGCCGTTCAGCCGGTGGAATTCAACTGTGAAGTGGAAGTCTTCGGGAGAAAGGTTTGCCCCGGGGATTTGATTCATGCTGACAAGCATGGGTTTCTGGTGATTACCCCGGAGGAGCAGCCTGAAATTCTGGAGGCGGCCCGTTTTATGGACACCAATGAGTGTCTGACGGTCATTCAGGCAGCGCGGGAGAGCACGGGATTGTCGACCGAGGAAATCCTGAAAAAGCTGGGGGAAGCATCGCGAGAATTCTCTCGAAATGCACGTGAAAAGTTTCATCGTGATGGTGAGTGGTAGCAGTTGGATCCCGCGTCCAGGTCCGTAAATCGAAGGGCAACACCATGATGGATGAATACGAGCGGATTTCCCGCATGATCGACCATTCGCTTCTGAAACCGAACACGCTGGTTTCAGAGTTTGAAGCGGGTTGTCACATGGCGGCGCGGTATCGAACGGGAAGCGTGTGTATTCAACCGCATTACCTGAGACGTTGCGTGGAGATTCTGGAAGGCAGCGGCGTGCAGGCGAGCACGGTTATCGGTTTCCCGCATGGCGGGCATCGGACATCTGTCAAGGTTGCCGAGGCTGAACAGGCGTTGGCGGATGGCGGACAGGAACTGGATCTGGTTTGCAACATCAGTCGAGCCGTGAGTGGTGACTGGGAATTTGTGAAGACGGATCTGGCGGCCGTCATTGACCTGACGCATGCGGCGGGGCAGAAGGTCAAGGTGATTTTTGAAAACTGTTATCTGACGGATGAGCAGAAGATAAGGTTGTGTGAGATTTGTACTGAATTGAAGGCTGACTGGGTGAAGACGTCCACGGGATATGGCAGTCACGGAGCCACCATGGATGATCTGCGTCTGATGCGAAAGTACTCAGGTGCGTCTGTTCAGGTGAAAGCAGCCGGGGGAATTCGGGATCTGGCGGCACTGCTGAAGTGTCGGGAGATTGGTGTCACGCGAGTCGGTGCCAGTGCGACTCAGTCGATTCTTGACGAGCATCGTCGTCAGTTGCAATTGCCGCCCATCCTGACGGGGGCGACCACCGCCGGGGATGGCTATTAGGACGCTATTGCGCAGTGACGAAAGACTTTGTGCCGGAGACGTCCGGCAGAACCACCAGTGGCTGGCGTCATTCAGGCGGATGCCACGATCGAACAAATTAAGAAGTCATATCTCCACGAAATGCCGGATAATTGTTAGTCTTACGAACAGCAGAGGCCTGTCTTTTCCTGTGTGGGGAACAATTCCTCTGAAAATTCCTATTCCGAAGGAACACTAAATGCTTAATCGACTTGCAGGAAAAGCCTTGATGGCGCTTGCGATGGCTGCTTCTCAGGCCTGCTTGCTGGCTGACGAGAAGGACGTGCTGACGATTGGTTCAAAGGCCCCGTCTCTGGATGTTGAACACTGGGTCAGTGACGGTAATGGAGCTTTTAAGCCTGTCACAGCCTTTCAGCCTGGAAAAGTGTATGTTGTCGAGTTTTGGGCCACGTGGTGTGGTCCCTGCATTGCCAGTATGCCACACCTTGCAGAGGTTCAGACAAAGTATGCAAAGCAGGGTGTTCAGATCGTCAGCATCAGTGATGAAGATCTGGAAACTGTGCAGGGATTTCTAAAGCGTCCGGTCAAGGGTGCGGCGCCGGTGGAAGGCGAGACTGAGCCTCAGAGCTACGCAGGATTGACCAGTGCATACTGTCTGACGACGGACCCGGATCGTTCTGTGGCGGTCGATTACATGGAAGCTGCGGGGCAGAATGGAATTCCAACCTGTTTCATCGTTGGGAAATCCGGCCTTGTCGAGTGGATTGGTCATCCGATGCGGATGGATGAACCTCTTGAGCAGGTCGTCGGCGATCAATGGGATCGTGACGCCTTCCTGGAAGAATTCCGAAAAGAGCAGCAGCGCAGTCTGTTGATGACAAAGCTGAGCGGCCTGATGCGTGCTGGCAAGGCGGCTGAAGCGCTGGCTGTAGTCGAAGAAGCCAAGAAGGCAAATGCCGGGGATGAGCAGTATCTTGCGAATCTGAATCGGCTGAGTTTTCAGATCAGAGTGACTCCGGCGATCCAGATGGTTCAGCAGGGGAAGGCTGACGAAGGGCTTGCAGAGTTGGCAAAGTTGCAGGAGGCTGCACCAGAGGACATGCAGGCTCAGCTGAGGTCACTGCAGTTTCGGGTGATGCTGACGGCTGGCAAAACGGAAGAGGCCGTCGGTTTGTTGAAATCTGTTACGAAGCTGGAAAAGGTTACTGCTGACGAACTGAATGAACTTTCGTGGTCTGTTTACCAGCTGGCGAAGTCTCAGGAGGACTTTCCGAAGTCAGTGGTTGCCGCGGCCACAGAGACTGCAGAAAAGGCTGCGGCTGACGCTCCCGAAAATGGCATGGTCCTCGACACTTTGGCGCACCTTGTGCACCTGAGCGGGGATTTGGATCGCGCCATTGCACTGCAGACAGCAGCCGTGAAGAACTCAACTGGAGCTCCGCCGGCAAATGCTGCACAAATGCAGCAGTTCCTCGATGAATTGCAGCAGGAAAAAGCCGGGAAGAAGTAATGTTGCTGTGTTGACATTGACATTGTGACCAGCGATTCCAGTGGATCGCTGGTCTTTTGTTATCTGCTGTCAGCTCGTGTCAGCTGTGTCGTACGAAGGGCTTTTCCCCGAGCATACCGGTGGTTTCCGAGCTGCAGATTTCCTTCCTTTACTGAAAGTTCAGTTGAATGACGTCCCATGTTCGTTATGGAATTATTGGTGTCGGGGCTGTTTCTGATTTTCATCATGTTCCGGGGATTCGCCTCGATCCCAGATCCAGTCTGACAGCGATTTGTGATCCCAATGAAGCACTGTTGACGCAACGGGCTTCCGAGTGGGGGCCGGTGAAGGCCTACGCGGACTATAGACAGCTCGCGGCAGATCCGAACGTCGATGCCGTGATCATTGCGACACCGAACTTCGTACACCGTGAGCAGGCGCTGGAGTGTGTGCGCCATGGCAAGCACGTGATGTGTGAAAAACCCCTCGGTTTAAATTTTCACGAATCCGCAGAAATGTATCGGGCGGCGCGCGATGCGGGTGTCCGTCACATGACGGCATTTACCTATCGTTTTGCTCCGTCTATGCGTTATGTGCGGCATCTGGTCACGAGTGGTGCCCTTGGTACGCCACGGCATTTTCGAAGTCAGCGATTTCTGGACCTTCCAGAGACCAGCTGGGGATGGCGTCAGATTAAGAAGCTGGCGGGAGCTGGTGACCTGTTCGATATGACCATTCACCGCATCGATTTTGCCCAGGATCTGCTCGGGCCGATCAAATCGATCTGTGGTGCCGTTGCTCAGTTTGTACCACGTGATAAAACTGCCGATGGGAAACCATGTCCTCCTTCGGAAGTGGATGACTGGTCCAGCCTGATCGGATTCTTCGAGTGTGGGGCTGTCGGGGTTTGGGAAGGCAGCACGCTGATGAAGGGCCACAACAATGGCGGCGTGGGATATGAGTGGGCGGAAGTGAACTGCAGCGAAGGTTCTGCTGCTTATCAGCTGACGGATCCAAACACGATCGTTTTGGCTCGCAATGGCAAAGATTTCGAGAAACTGCCGGTACCGAAGGAGTTTCTGGTGGCTCCCGGTAGTCCCCGTGATCCCTCCATTGGTAAGCCAAGCACGGTGTTCCGCTACGATCTGGTGTATGAGTTGACGTCTGCGATTCTTGAGGGACGTGACGCCGTACCTGGTTTTCATGACGGGGCTTCAGCACAGGCAATCGCGGACTCGGTTCTTGTCTCATTCGACGAGCGTCGCTGGGTGGATATTCAGGCGGATCTGGGCTGAAGCCTTGTGTTGTGTGGAGGAACTCCGCCCGGTAGTGCCAGCCCCCGTCACGCCGTTTCCACGCAGGTGGGAATCCCGGGCGTTTGTGGGAGGATTGCTCAAAACGGGCCAATGCACATCAAAGCCTGGGGGCGCCGCAAGGCGGCGCACCCCAGGTTTGCCAACATTGGCGGCAGAACGCCAACCGGGGTTCCTCGTGTCGTGGCTTACGGCAATGGAGTGGTCTTGTGAAACCCCGATTGGGGTTTGAAGTCCGTAGTTTTGGACTCTGGGGCGCGCCATGGTCGCGGCGACCCCAGGCTCTATTGTGAAACGCCGTTGGCGTTGAACAACTCCCCACTCCGACATCCTTACGCAGGCGGGAATCCGTTGTGTTTGCAGGAATACCGCACAAAGGGAGCCCACGCACCCCCGCATGAGGGGTGCCAGAAAATAGCCGGTGATCAGCGAAGTGCCTCGACCGTAACCGGTGCCCCCACGATCGTCTGAATTCGAGTCCGTAAGGATGAGCCCGCCCCTTGCTGTTTCGACGACTTGCCGATCCTGAGGGGCGGACGAGGATCAGGGTGCGTCCTTGGATTTCTGTCACTCCGTCATGGTGAGCTGTGTAAATTTGCCACTTTCCGGCGGCGGCGCGGGGCTTGCGGCTGGCTATTTGTTTGCAAGCTCTTTGGGCTGAATCGCATTCCCACCGCCCATCCTTGCCCACGCGGGCGGGAATTATGGATCGTTCGTTTCCGAGTCCCGGGTGGTCGCGAAATGTGCCGCACATACGCGTGCTCGTGGCGGACCTGACATTCGCTGGCACCCAGGTGATCCATGTTTGTTGAACCGCCGATTGCCGCTGGCGACCGGGTTTGCTGATTGCGATGATTGTTTGTGTTTTGTTGGTTTTCCTGTCAGGCGGGCAAATTGATCGACGGCGTGGATGGGTTATACCGGTGAGATTCGACGAATTCTGCAGTCTTTGAGCTGCCGGGGACTTCTTCATCTTGCGGGTGGTAATTTATTATTCCATATGTGAGATTGTTTATGTTATACTACAAACCTTGGGTTTTGACGGTTTCGCAGGTGAACTGGCAATGATTTGTATTGGTATCCGCCCCACGAACGATTTTGCTTTCAAGAAGACCTTCGGCACCCAGGGCAACACGTTGGCTCTGATTAGTTTGCTCAATGCAATTCTGAACCTGCGTGTTCCCATTGTGGAGGTGACAATCCAGAATCCGTTCAACCCGCAGGATTTCCACGATGACAAACTGTCCGTTCTCGATATTCGCGCCGTTGACCAGCACGGTGCGATCTATGACA
>CAIQIE010000174.1 GCA_903871805.1 uncultured Planctomycetaceae bacterium
CGAATGCCTTTTCGAGGCCTTCGGATGTGGTACCCCACGCGAGGCTTCCCACAAAAATGTTCTTACTCATCACACAAACCCTGAGCCTTGCAGCTCCCAAAACACTGATCGCTGCCCCAACGGCAGCTGTTTGAACACGCAGGTAAAACAACCGGAACTGTTGGTATTTTTGCCCACAGTGGAGTGAACGCAGTTGATTGAACAACCGGTGATCACGATGCCAGTGGACTGTACTACCAGAAAGGACCGGGGTTGTTGGGGGGAAACTGCAGAGGAACTCAAGTCGAAAACCGAGAACACTGTAGAATCACACCATGAGAAATCCGAGAAGACTGTCGTAACACAACAGCACCCGGGTTCTCTGGGAGAAGACTTTACGAACTGCCACAGAAAATAGCAAGGTGGCACACGGCGGTTCGGTACAGGCTTTTTCTGTTTTTTTCGTTCTGTTTTTGGTGTGGGTTCGCGGTTTTCTGTTCTGATGCGGGAATTTTCGTTTCGATTGGCCGGTATTGTCTTTATGTTGCGGGGCGTCGGCAAAAACTGCGGGAAGAGCTGTTTGGGGAATCCCTTGTTGTCGAAACGCGTTTGGCGCGTTAGCTTTCCCGGGTAATTTTGGTTTGGCAGTGTTCCGGTGTCTGTTACGCAATCACGGGCGAATGAATTCTATGACGATCACTTTTTACTACCATGGAAAGACCAGTGTGCCTGTGGAAATTGAGGGGCTGACACCGGACTGGGCCGTGGATAAAACGCTGTCGGAGATTGAGCAATTTGAGATTTTCGAGGGAAATCGTCGGATTCCGCTGGGGGAAATGTTTCGGGTGACAGGCAGCCCGGGCGATCGGAACATGGTTTTTGAGGGAGATTTGGCTGGAGTTCACTGGATCGGATCGCACATGGCATCCGGAACCGTGCGGGTGGTGGGGCATGCCGGTCGGCATGTCGGCAGTCAGATGAAGGGTGGTCAGCTGACTGTGGAAGGAAACGCTGGCGGATGGGTGGGTGCCGAGATGAAGCGCGGGCGGATTCATGTCCATGGGAACGCCGGGCATCTGGTCGGAGCGGCCTATCGTGGAGCCAGCCGCGGGATGACCGGCGGCACGATTTTGGTCGATGGAAACGCAGGGAATGAGACTGGTTTGACGATGCGGCGAGGCATGATTGCCATTGGCGGCAACTGTGGTGACCTTGCTGGCTTCAATATGATTGCCGGCAGCATACTGATTTTTGGCGAGTGTGGTATTCGTCCGGGGGCAGGTATGCGACGCGGGACGATTGGAATTTTGGGGCCTAATCCTCCGCAGCTGCTTCCCAGCTTTCGTTACTCTTCAACGCTGAAACCGCAAATCCTTTCCGTCATGCTCCGCTTTCTGCGGTCTCACAATTTTTCCGTGGACAGCAGTCTGATGGCGTCTGCGGTAGATGTGTATCGTGGAGATCTGGTGTCCCTTGGCCTTGGGGAGATCCTTTTCCTGAATAGTCAGGCTGGTTAAGAAGTCGGTGTTTCAGGACGGTGAGAATTGACGGGAGCCTGAAATTTTCCCTGAAAAACCAGAACGGGTTGCCATGCACTCTGGCAGTGGTTCCGCTGGATGTTCAGAATGACAGTGTGAGAATTGTGAGTGCTTTTGTCATAATGCGGGTGACTTCCGGAAAGTGCCCGCCGTGTCGGCTTACCAACTGATTCAGGAACCTGCCGTGATCACAAACCTGGTGCGTTACTGCGTGGGACATTTCGGGGTACTGTGTCTGGTCCTTTTCGCCTTGTGTTTCTCCTGCGCAAGCGATGCCGCGTTTGGCCAGAGCCGAGAGCGGGATGCAAAGAAAAAGGAATCGTCTGCGTCTCCTCAGCAGTTGGAGGCACGCATTTCCAAAGCGGAAGAGCAGTTGCTGGAAGAGTATCTGTCCATAGCCAACGAGTACTACAAGCAGGGTGAGAAGGATCAGTCGATCGTAGTGCTGGAACGCATCGCACAGATCAATCCGCGCATGGAGGGAATTCGACAGCGAATCGACGGGATCAGAGAAGAGTTGATTCAGGAGAATGGGATCAAGACGGACTTTGATACGTCAAAGCTTTGGCTGCCCATTGCGGAGGTAGAGGAAGGAAAGCCTTTACGCCTGGTGGTTACCGGCGATTACAAGCTGGACCTGACAACATCAGTGACCACTGGTGGACTTCCGACTGGCGACCCGGCAAAGGACCACGTTGCCGGAGCACCGTTTGGTGCCCTGGTGGGAATGGTGTTTACGGATGGAAAGCCTGGCGAGCCGTTTCTAATCAGCGGTGGTGTTGAACACACACCAAAGAAGACCGGGACACTGTTTCTTCGTGTCAACGTACCTGCGGTAGCCAAGTGCAAGGGCGAATTGAAAGTGCAGGCCAGCGGTGCGGTAAAACCCGTCTCCAAAGTGAAACGATAGTCGGGTGTCGGGTGTCGGGCGTCGGGTGTCGGGGCCAATTTTTTTGTGCACCTGCTGAGTTCCGTTTTGCAGAGGCTGCTTGCCTGGACGGAGGATCAGCGTCGCTGAAGAGTCCTGATGTTTGGCTGCTGATATCAGCTGATCCGAGAACTGCGATGCGTGTGTTCGTGATCGCAGATTTGATACACCCGAATGTCAGCTCGGCGGCATCCGGTACGGATTCTGTGATTCGGGCTTCGTGCTGGTTTTTCGTTACGTCCCGAGAATTGTTGCGCAAACCGAGTGTTTTGTTGGTTGCCAGCGACAATTTCGGCATGGCCAGCCTTGTTTGTGGTCGAAGCGTTCTCGCTTTTTTCCTGCGGATTCTGATATATTTGCTGCTGCACTTTGCAGACAGTGCCTGAACGCGGCCTGGATCACGACGGTTTGCGGAACAGCTAAATCCTGGTGACATCAAGTCCGCAGGCTGAAGCAGGTATTTGCGTTCGGTCTGAGTGTTGGTCCAGTGGGATCAATGGCGCGAGTGATTCGCAGCGAATCTCCATGGTTGTCTTTTTGGGGCAGGATCACAGTGAATCGGCAGGAACCGGAAAACGCATTGCCAAATTCGTCAGATCTGAGCAACCTCAGGATCGGCGAGTTTCTGTTGTTGCGTCGCCTGGGAAGTGGCGGGATGGCGGATGTGTACCTTGCGGAGCAGACATCGCTGGGGCGTCAGGTTGCGGTGAAGGTGTTAAAGAGTAATTCACTGCAGGCCAACGGGGATGTTCTGCTGCGGCGGTTTGAACAGGAAGCGCGGGCCGCCGGTGGTCTGAGTCATCCGAATCTGGTGCAGATCATCACAACTGGTCGTGAGGGGGCCGTTGCGTATATTGTTCAGGAATACGTCCCGGGCATGAATCTCAGTCAGTGGATTCGGCGAAACGGTCCGCCTGACTATGCCACTGGTTTGAAGTGGCTGCAGCAGATTGCAGCGGCATTGCGAACAGCGTCAGAAGCGGGGATTGTGCACCGCGATGTCAAACCGGAAAATATTCTGTTGACGCGTGCCGGCGTCGCCAAGGTCACGGATTTTGGTCTGGCTCAGCTGAATCAGCCCAGAACCCCCGCAATGAATCTCACGCAGGCTGGAACGACCATGGGGACTCCGTGGTACATGAGTCCTGAGCAGATTCAGGGGGAAAAGCTGGATCATCGTTCGGATCAGTATTCACTGGGTGTGACTGCCTACCATATGTTTGCGGGCCAACCGCCATTTTCCGGTAAGAATCCGATGGCGGTTGCCGTTCAGCACCTGAAGGAAAAGCCTCTGCCATTAAGGCATTATCGGGCTGATCTTCCGCAGCAGTTATGTGCGGTCATTGAGCGGATGATTCAGAAGAAGCCTGCGGATCGGTTTTCCGATGGGGCGACACTGGAACGGGCCCTGACAGAATTGAATCACGTTCCTGTGAATGAAAACCTGGAGCGTGGTTCCGGACTTCGCGGGCTTCTCCGACGGATGCGCAGGCCACTGCAGCTGGGCGCCGTTGCTGTTCCTGTCTGCGTCGTGCTGGGGTATTCCGGAAGTCGACTGCTGAATCCCCCTCTGAGTCTGGAGTATCCAGAGACAAGCCCGGAGGTGGCACAGGAGCTGACTGCTGCAAGGCAGTTTGCGAAGGCGATACTGCAGCCTGACCGTCAGGATTTGTGGCGTGCGGTCTCGCGGTATTTTCCCGGTACTCCGGAAGCGGACATGGCATCACTTCAGCTGGGTGTGATGCTGATGTCCAGTGTGGTCCCGGATGTTGACCAGGCCTATCGGGCATTCACGGAAGTACGAGAAAAGGGCGAACTGGCTCCGGAAAAAAATTATCTGCAGTTTCTGGGCATGATTGGGCAGGCATACGCATTAAAGAACAGAGAACGCAACTCGGAACTGGAGCTGATCCTGTCGGAAATTTACGAACAGATTGAGGCTTACGAGTCTGACGATGTGATGCAGCTGGACATTGACCGAGCCCCGACAGAGCTGCAGAATTTCTTTGCAAGAATCCTGCAGGCTCGTCGTCAGCAGTTGGCCGAAGGGAATTCGGCGCCAGCTTCGGGACGATAATCAAACAGCGGTGACTGCCGCCCGGGAAAGCATCAGTGGTATGATGCTGGCAGCAGCTATACCTGCCAGCAGGCGTTATCAGACCAGGTCATCGTCGTCAACAAAATTTGGTGCCGGAAAGTCCGGATCCTCTTCGAAATCTTCGTCGAATTCCTCGTCGTCATCAATCATCAGGATATGGCTGGAAATCATGCCATCAGTCTCAGCATCACCGAGCACATCGCCGTCGTCCAGTTGATCTTCCGGCAGTTCTGTAATTTCAACCGGTTCGTCTTCTTCCACGGCGGTACTGAGCAGGTCCGGATCCGTTTCGTTTCGGCTGCGGAGCACCAGTCGGATGGGCACTTCGCGAAATGGAGTGGATTCACGAAGGAATCCGAGGAGGTAGCGTTTCCAGGATTCGTCGAGCAGGGAGGAGTCGTTGCATTTGAGCACGATGGTGGGAGGGGAGCCGGCAATTTGTGAGGCGAAGTAGATTTTGGGGCGACGATTCTTTCGCATCGGGGGCGAATTGCGTTCGATGGCGATTCGCAGAGCTTTGTTCAGTCGCCCTGTCGTCATTCGCAGATTGGCCTGCTTAAAGACGGATTGAGCCAGGTTCACCAGTTTGCGGATGTTACGGCCATCCTTCGCGGTGATGATGGCGATAGGCACGTGCCGCATGGATTCGAAGCTATTGAGCAGATACTTGACCCAGCGTTCTGTGGTCATGCCTGCTTCGATGGCACGATCCCATTTATTGATCACGAAGATGCAGGGTTTGAAGTGTTCACTGATTTCTTCTACCAGCTGTTTGTCGACTCGGGAAATGGTCTGTGTCGCGTCGAAGAACATCAGCACCAGATCGGCACGACGAATGCTTCTCTGGGCGCGGACCAGCCCGTAAAACTCGATGTCGTTTTCCAGGCTTTTTCGCTTGCGAACTCCGGGGGTATCGATGGCCACCAGCGAGCGACCATCCATTTCAAAACGAATATCAATGCTGTCGCGTGTTGTACCGGGAATTTCGCTGACGATGACTCGTTCGCACTGGGCCAGTTGATTGATAAAGGTACTTTTGCCAACGTTACGTCGTCCGACGACTGCAATACGCAGATCGGAAGGTGCCAGTATTTTGTCGCCCTCCTGCACTTCCATTTCATCCTGCGATGGCAGCATGCTGACAATTTCGTCAATCAGATCGTGACGACCGCGGTTTGCCTTGACACTGGTTGTCACATAGGGGGCAGACACCAGTTGCAAAAAGGATGCGGCTTCTGCGTCCAGAGAGTTGGAATCGCATTTGTTGACAACCAGCAGCACGGGGCGAGACACCTTGCGGAGACGCCTTGCCACTTCTTCGTCCAGTGGGGTAATCCCGGCTTTTGCGTCTACAACAAACACCAGCAGGTCGGCTTCGTCAATTCCTGCCTGGATCTGACGTTCGATGTCCTCGGACAAATCGTCGCTGTCGACGATGCCAATTCCGCCCGTATCAATCAGTTCGAAGTACCGGTTGTTCTCATGCATGTACCAGGTAACACGATCGCGTGTCACTCCGGCAGTTGGATCGACAACAGAAATCAGACGGTCCGCCAGCCAATTCAGCAGCGAGCTCTTTCCGACATTCGGGCGCCCCGTAATCGCCACTTTCGGAATTCCCATGTCCTTCAGCCTCCGCCCTGTTCCTGTGATCGATTTGCGGGACCAGAGTCCCGCGGAGTTCTTTTTTTCAGGGGAAGACATCTCCCCTGCTTTGCCCTGCCACGCACTGATTCCGCATTACGAATTTCAGCTGCGATTTTTTTAAACCTGCGACTGATCCCAACGCTTCTGTCAGACTTACGCGGGTTGCTGCTGTGCTGTGTGGTAGCACTGCAGGCAATTTTAAACGCGTTGAGGCCGCAGAAGACGTCTTGTTCGAACGACGTCGTGGCCCTGACGTGTCGTATTTCTTTCGATTGGCAATAACCGCAAAGGCAACTCCCTGGCACTTCTGTCACATCGAAAGCCCTGTAGTTTACACATCCGCAGCGGGATAGGCACGCGGCTACGGAAAAACTCTCGTGACTTTTTGCAGAAGTCAGAACATTCAATGCGTTTTGACTCGATGAACCTCGCTAAAGGGAACCCCGGACGTTACGCATTTTCAATCAATTTGCTCCTGAAGCGGCAAATTGAGCTGTTTCAATGCCAGCAGGGGTTGCTGTACAGATGGCACGACCTGCGAATGATTCCGCGCGTCACCAAAGCCGCCGGATTCCGGAATTCCTGGGATTACAACGGGCATTACGAACCATTTTGCACACCGCGAACGATCGCTGAGGCGTCCAAATCAGCCGCAGCAGCAAACTGTAATGGACTATGCCATTCCTGACGCGCAACCCGCCCGGGACGGTCCGTGATCCGGGCCTGCTTTTGCCTGCGGATCAGCGTCGTTCAGCGAGGAATCGGCCCGGATCCGGAAATCCGTAAAATGCCTCCGGACGCTTTCTCGCTACCCTCTGTCGCGCTGTGCGAGAACCGGGTGGCAGAAGCAGGCGTCACCCTGCCCTGAAGTCCCAGCCCGGGAGTCGCAGAACTTTGACCGGAGGGAGTACCGGATTTCAGGGGACGTTTCATCGTTCCCGGTGTTTCCGCGGGTCCACCCAGTGAGGCTTTCTCTGTGGGCTTGACGCCCTTGTCGGGTTGACCGGTTGGCGGTCCCTGCCTGAGAGTTGCTGCAGGTGCTTGAGCTGGCTGAACCACCCCGGTTTTCCTGATGGAATCGTTTTCTGATCCAGGGACCGCCTGGATGTTCCCTGATGGTTCCAGAGACGCTCCTCCAAGGAAATCACCGAGTGACAGGACGGCCGCTGATTTTGAAGTGTCTGAATCTTTCTTTTGTGCCGCTGGTGCTGTGATCGCTGCGGCTGGCTGGTCCACTTTTGTGGGTGGTTTAGTGATTTGTGCCGGTGTGACGGGTAATTTCTGTCTGGATTCTGATGCGACAGGCGGCGCTGCGGGTGAAAGTCCCGGGGACGAGAGTCCTGGCGAAGGAAGCGGATTTCGAATGTCCGTCTTTCCTGCAGACGGCGGCGGTGGCGCTGAAGAATCGGCATGGATTGATCTGGGCGTCGGCGACTGCGGTATAGATTTCAGCGGTAACGGCAAAGAATCTGCGCTGCGTTCAGAAATACTGGCCCCCGCCAGTGGTTGTGACCTGGTGGAAGGTGGCGACGGCGATGGGGACGCTGTCTGCTGTGTGGAAAGAGGTGCATTCGGCGTTGCCAGTGGGGCTGTTGCACGAGAATTCGGCGAGACGATCGACGGAGTCTGCGGCAACGACCGCTGAATTGCTGAATCAGACGGTGCCCGTGATGATGCTGACGCCCCGGGCGTCGGTGCAGGGGACAGCGGTGGAACGGGCGATGGGACATCCACACCAAGTAACGGCTCCTGGCCTGGCGTGTCGCCAGATGCTGCAGGCGATCCTGTGCCTGACGTTGGGGCAGGTGTCGGCGTCAGACCATTTGGCGTTTCCTGCCTGGGGGCAGCGGCCGATGGCGGTGAACTCGTTGCCGGTGCTGGCTGCGGAGGGGCAGTAACCGGGGCCGATTTTTCGCCGGATGGCATCGGCACGTTCAAAGATTCCGCGGGCTTTGCCGGCGCTTGAGTCGCCGCATCCGCAGCGGTCGTGTTTTTTACGGCAGGTGCTGTTTTTGGGGAGGGTGGGAGTTCCTTTGTCATCGTCGCCGATTTTGTTGCTGGTGGCTTTTCAGCAACTTTCTCCGGGGTTTCCTGAGCGGTTCGATCAAGATAGATCGAGAGTGCGTTGGTTGCGTGGTACAGCGGCGAGCAGCTCACGTATTCCCGGCGATTCGCCATCAGGTCGTTGGCTGTGGCTTCAATGGCACGGCGAATCCACGCTTCCTTCAACTGCTCCTGCGAAACGGACATCATCAGAAATTCCAGCAGGTGCCCTTCGCTGGCCATTCTCTTGTCGAAGTCCTCTTTGAATTCGCGAGTCTTGAAGAAGCCGGACGACAGAGACCCATCGGTGTTCCGCAGCACCCGAGCGACTTCAATGTACTTCTTGATTTTCTGGTCTGCTTCAAACCAGGCGCCACGCAGGGGCTTTCCTGTCCGCAGGTAGACATTTCGAGCGCGAGCGAGTGCGAACAGCCCGTGCGTTCCACCGCAGGGCGATGTGGGGCCGCCCACTTTTTTGCCGGTCTCAATCTGCACAAGTTTTTCAATGCTCCACTGTTCACCGGCAGCATTGACCCATGTTGCATCTGAAGGCAGGTAGGTTGCCAACGCCCACAGAGTCCAGGTGACTTCCTCGCGGGCATTCACAGTCATCTGAGCGTTTTTCAGCATGTCCTTCATGGTGATCGGACCACCAGGTGTCTGGAATGTCGTTTCCAGTGGCAGGTTGCAGGTTGCCAGAATGGCCAGGAACTGATTGACGTGTCCTTCGAACCAGTAGGGCTTGCTGAAAGGATGGGCGCGTCCACCGTACTGCGTTTTCTCGAACCACGATTCCTTCTGGAACAAGGGGCCGGATTGAATCCATTCAAGCCCGTTCACTGCCTGCCCATTATGGGAAATCAGGAAATCCTGTCGCAGCCCCAGTACCCCGTGCATGATCTGCCAGGGCGTGTGATCTTTGGTGGATAGCAGTCTGTGCCGCTGGGTATCCCGGGTTTCCCAAACCAATTTCACCAGCGGGTCCGCAGAGTCGATGACCGCTTTTGAAACATTGCGAGCAGGTACGCTGGCTTTGTTCTCTGAGAGGATCACGTGAGGTTCAGATTCAGTCGTGCCGCCCTCGTTCACCGGTTGCCCTGACTGGGCAAAGACGGTGGTGAAGCTGATGCCTGTCCAGATTGCAAGCAGCGGCAGAATTTGCCGAAATCCAGCCTGCATACCCAACGGACCCATTCCGAAGGCTCCTGACGTTCGCTGACTCAGCGCCAGCCCGGTTGAACAAACCGGGCTGTCCCCTGGTGATCAAAAAACACGAAGCCGCAGGCGTTCCGCAATGCGTGATCCGTGTTGATATCGAACGACGTGACTTGAAGTTGTTCGTTTCCGTACAGCTGGCCTGTTATGGTTTACTGCCAGGAGTGTTTTCGGACTTCCGGACATTGCTCTTCACCCCATCAGAGATGACGGAGGGGGAATTTCTGCCAAACTGTGGCTGGGGAATCCGGACGCCCTCGAAAATCTGTGCCCTTGTTATACGAAAAACGCGTGAAACTCAGCAACAGGAAGCGAATTGCATGGGAAAACTGATTCTGGCCAGTGGATCGCCCTATCGGCGGGAATTGCTGAAACGCCTTGTGTCGGATTTTGAGGTCCTGGTTCCGGATGTGGATGAAGAGGCTGTCAAGGACTCCGGCCTGCCTCCCGCGGATGTGGCCTGTCGGCTGGCCCTGATGAAGGCAACCGCCGTTGCGGAACTGCGTCCAGGGGCCATTGTGATTGGGTCAGACCAGTTGGTGGATCTGGACGGTCGGATCCTGGGCAAACCTCATACAGCGGAGACTGCCTGTCAGCAGTTACTGGATATGGCTGGCCGTCACCACCGTCTGCTGACGGCTGTCTGCGTGACTGGTCCGCACGGAGTGACTCAGTTTATCGAGGAAACCGGACTCTGGATGCGGACGCTGGGGACGCATGAAGCGGAGGCTTACGTTTTGAAAGACCAACCGCTGGACTGCGCCGGAAGCTATCGAATTGAAGCAGCGGGCATTGGATTGTTTGAGAGAATTGAGACCAGTGATTTCACGGCAATCATGGGGCTGCCCCTGATGAGGCTGGCCTCCGTACTGCGAGCCATTGGTTGCAGACTTCTTTAAATGCTGCTGTGCTTCGGGCTGCTGCTTTTACGTTCTGTCGAGGGGGACGAGCTTTCTTCGGCGGCACGGCGTTTTGGAAAGTGTTGAGGGTGTGGCCAGAGATCGGAACTTCCCGGCTGTGGGACAGTCGCCTTCGATTCCTGAAATCAATGCGTATTTCGGAGGACTTCCGCGTACATAGGGGTGTTGACTGTTGCAGACCGGGCGGTCTGCTGTGGTGCACAGTCATGTTTCGACGAGTTGTTTCCCGGAGGTGTTTCAATAACTCCTCGAAATCCGTCGATCTGTCTGTTAAAACGCACCCGAGGGGTTCCGGGACCAGGAATGCCGGCTGCCGATCGTGTTCAAGTGAACATCCGACGAAATCTCGGCGGCGTTTGCAACAGGTGCTGCTCGGGATTCCTGACACGTTGTGCTGTGCAGGTTGGGTTGAGTGACGGTGATGGAATGCACCGTATTGATAATGCTGTGGATACTGCGACGGGTTAGGTTGCGTGCCGGCTTTAGTTCGTTGGCGGATATCGTTGACAGGCGTGGTTTGGTTTTAAGTTTTCGTGGAATACTGCGGGCGGAAGCAAATATGTCATTGCTGCTGGAGCATATTCGCAAATCCTATCGACAGCCTGAGGGTGGCAGTCTGCCGGTACTGGGGATTGAGCGATTTGAAATTCGTCAGGGTGAGCAGGTCGTGCTGCTGGGGGCCAGTGGCGGTGGAAAAACCACGCTGCTGAACATTATCTCGGGGATTCTGACACCTGATTCGGGACGTGTGGTCATCGATAATCGGGACATTGCGGCGATGCCCGAGGTTGTGCGGGACCGTTATCGTGCGTCGAAAGTGGGGATTGTCTTTCAGACGTTTAATCTTCTTCCGGCATTTTCGGCCCTGGAAAACGTCATGTTGGGAATGGTCTTTTCCGGACGCGGTGTGGATCGCGGTTTTGCGAAGCAGCTGCTGGAACGAGTGGGGCTGGGGCACCGGCTGAATCATTCGCCCAAACGTCTGTCCGTGGGAGAACAGCAGCGAGTGGCTGTTGCGAGGGCGCTGGCCAACAAGCCGGTGCTGTTACTGGCGGACGAACCCACAGCGAATGTCGATACCAAAAATCAGCAACTGGTTCTGGATCTGATTCGTGACACCTGTCGGGATCACAATGTGTCTTTGCTGATGGTGACACATTCGCTGGAAGTGGCTGGCACATTTCAGCGAGTGGAGCGACTGCAGGATTTCAACCATCCCGAATTGTGCGTAAAGGGGCAGGCGATATGAATCTACTCACAATTGCATGGAAGAGTATTCTGCAGCGTCGTCTGGCCTCATTCCTCACGGCGCTCAGCATTGGCCTTGGCGTCATGCTGATGGTGCTGGTGCTGGTGATTTTCGGGGCGGTCGACAGTGCCTTCACGCAGCGAAGTGTTGGTTATGACCTGATTGTTGGCCCCAAAGGCAGCGATCTGCAGCTGGTGCTGAGTGCGGTCTACCGGATGCAGCCGCCGATCGAAAATCTGCCGTATCTATACCTGCAGCAGATCCGGCAGGATCGCCGGGTTGTCTCTGCCGTTCCGCTGGCCTTCGGTGACGTGACGGAAATTGGCTCGTTTCCGATTGTGGGGACCACAACGGAATACTTTGAGAACGAGTACATGCCTGGTCAGAGTTTTCGAATTCGCGGGACCAGAATCAATGCCCTGTTTGATTCCATCATTGGATCAGAGGTCGCCAGAGAAAACGGCTGGGACGTCGG
Organism: uncultured Planctomycetaceae bacterium; assembly: GCA_903871805.1. GTDB lineage: Bacteria > Planctomycetota > Planctomycetia > Planctomycetales > Planctomycetaceae > SXXK01. The sequence goes on from CAIQIE010000174.1 coordinate 12,093, forward strand.
TTCGCAGTTTTCGATCATTCATGGTGGTGCAGAGAGTGAAGATGTGCACGATGAAAAGTTCACGGTCGTTGCGGTGCTGGATACTACCGGAACGGCGAATGACCGAACGGTATTTCTGAACCTCGATGGTTTTTACGCCATCGCAGGGCACGAAAAACCCATTGACGAAGTTGAGAAACGCCTTAAGGACTTTTACGCGGCAGACCCTGATCGTCTGAATCAGGCGTTGACGCAGCTTCAGGATTATCGCACGCGACAGGCCGCAAAGCCTGCAGACTCTCAGCCTTCTGCGGTCGTCACGCCGGCCATCGTCACTTATGACAGTCCGGATGCCATGAAGGAAGTGACCGCGATTCTTGTGCGCACGCGCCCGGAAACGCCCTTTGATGCGATCAGTCTGTCTGCTGAACTACAAAAGGGCTTTCAGGCGATGGCTGTGAATCCAGTGCGTCCGATCCAGCGGCTGATGACGGGGTTGCTTGGAAATATCCAGAAAGCGCTGGTCGTACTAACGGCCATTATCATTCTGGTCTCCGGCGTCGGTATCTTTGTCAGTATTTATAATTCAATGTCGGACCGTCGCCGGGAAATCGGCATTATGCGGGCACTGGGAGCCGGTCGGCACCATGTGTTTGGAATTGTCCTTGCCGAGTCCGCCCTGCTCTGCCTTGGCGGAGCCACGACCGGCTGGCTGGCGGGCCATGGACTCGCAATCGCCTCCGCTCCATGGGTGATTCGTCAGACCGGGTTGCTGATCAATCCCTGGTCTATGAACACGCTGGAATTCGTCCTGTTTCCGGTTGTCGCCGGCATGGCTGTCCTGGTCGGATTTCTCCCGGCAATGACTGCCTATCGGACCAATGTCGCGGATGCACTCAGTTCCTGAGGCAGACCGGTCGGTTCGGCAAAGCTGCTATTCCTGTGCGCAGCGAATATTATGATGGACCGGCTGGTACCTCGTTTTCCAGATGACCGAAATATGTGATCCGCATGTCGCAGGCAACGTCATCGCAGTTTGTTTTGCTCATGCGGATCCTGCCAGCAGCCCTGGGGCTGACGGCGTTCTGGGTTCTGGAGTCGTTTCGTCCCGAGGGACAGCCAGTTCCCAGGCAACGACGATTGCTTCATGCCGCCAGAAATCTGTCTCTGTCCGCGCTGAATGGATTCCTGATCCTGTTCTCACTGGGAATGGTGACTGCCGGTACGCTGCAGTACGTTCAAAGGAACTCGATTGGTATTCTGCCATGGCTCTCTGTGTCCGGGTGGCAGAGTACCGTTCTGGCGGTTGTGCTTCTGGATGCATGGACGTGGCTGTGGCATCGGGCGAACCATCGTCTGCCTCTGCTTTGGCGATTTCATCGTGTGCATCACGGCGATGCCGAGATGGACGTCACGACCTCGGCCAGATTTCATCCTGGGGAACTGGCGATGTCTGCCCTGTGTCGCCTGCCAGTGATTGCCTGTCTTGGCCTGACATCCTTCCAGTTACTGATGTATGAAACGCTGCTGCTGTTTGTTTCTCAGTTTCATCATGGCCGGTTTCGCATGGGAACCTGGGAGAGGATTGTGCGTTGGCTGATCGTCACTCCGTCGATGCATCGAGTGCACCACTCGCGAATTCGCCAGGAAACTAACTCGAACTACGCGTCCATACTGTCGGTCTGGGATCGCATCTTTGGCACCTACAGGATGCCTGAGGGCCGGAGTCAATTGTCGACGGGGCTGAATGAACTGGATGATGCGAAGTATCAGACCGTGTGTGGGATGCTGAGCACGCCTTTTGGAACGGACCACCATCCGGATGCATAGGTTGCATCGGGGAATTCAGTGGGCTGCCTGAACCGCGTCGAATCCGGAGGCAGCCTTCGTCGTCCTGCGGTATCAACCCTCTTTATTGACAGTGACGCCCAGCATTTGGCCTTCGAACATCAGTTCGCCTGCGACCCAGCCCTGAAAGTTAAACTGCGCCAGTTTTCGAGCCATGACCCGGGTGACTTTGGCGATCAGATCCAGCCGGGCTCCGGGGAAGATGGGTTTTCGGAACCGCACTTCATCCATACCGCCAAAGCCCAGGTAATCGCCGCCGATCAGATCATACTTTCGGGCGTAGAAGCCCCCCAGCTGCGCAGCGGCTTCGCACTGAATAACGCCGGGCATCAGAGCGAACGAAGGCATGTGTCCGCGAATCCAGAATTCCTGATCGGTCAATTGCTTGAAGCCGACGACCAGATGCTGTGACTGATCCACGTGTACGATGGCCGTCAACTGTTCCATCTCGAAACGCTGAGGATTAATCCGTCGAATGTCGTCGAGCGTAAACAGAGGGTTTGTAAAATCAAGCAGACTAAGGTCACAAAGTGGCGCCGATGCCATTGATCGGTTTCTCCGGATCGATCAGAAGGACAAATAGTGTTTCAGAAAATGACTGAGGCAGCAGTGCAGGGTCCTGAGATTCTCTGGAAACACGGATTGCAGTATGAGAAGCGGCAACTGACAAGCCGCAGCGATGAATTCGGTTCGGGATTTTCAAAGTCAGTGGAAAATTCTTCTCTGACTACCGCTTTAAGGACGCCGGACGAACCGACTTCCGGAAGGAATTGCGGGATCAAACGCTGTTTTGGGTCCTGAAAACGAATCGAAACTCCGCCAGATCCCCTTGAATTTCTATTGTCTGTGGGGCAGATGTCTGCCATTCACTCTGGTTGAGTCTTTTCCGGGGCGGGCACGCTTGCGGGAGTATCCGGGGCAGCAGTGGGGGATAGGGGATTTGCCGCTTCCGAGTCCGTGGGTACGTTTTCACCTGGCAAATTTGTTTTCTTCAGGGCTAGTTCATATTCCTGCAGCGTGGCCACCAGTTCGGCCTGAGCTTCGACAGGTTCAAGGCTGATGGCCTTTTTCTGCAGTTCGATTGCTGCCGAAAGATCCCCCATCCGCGCTGTGACTCGTGCCAGCGTGTCGAGGACGCTGCTGTCTTTTTCCTGAGTCAGTTCGGCCGCCAGCCGAGCGGCTGAATGGGCCACGTTCAGTTCCACCTGCATACTGTCCGTTCCTGTCGCCAGCAGCCATGCGAGGCTGTTGAGAGCTGCAGGGTTTGTTTGACAGGTCTTGAGTGCGACGGCGGCCGCGTCTTTGGCTTCAGCAAACCTTTCGGATCGGATCAGCAGTTCAAGTCGAGTCATCGCATGGTCAAAGCTTTCCGGAAAGAGTGTCGTCAGTTCCTGTGCGGACCGCATCGCACTTTCCATGTCACCTCGTTCAAGTGCCGATTTCAGTTTTTGTTCGGCAACCATTGCGTCGCGAGCTTTGTTCAGATCCCATGTGCCCGCGACGACGGCCTGCAGCGGGCCGTCGATGGCCATCGGATGACCGATCCATTCGAGCTTTCCCGATTTGCCAACAATAAATGCACAGGGAATCCCCTGTTGACCGGAATTGTCCATCCAGTCGCCGCTGGCCGTACGTTTTTCATCGAGTGCGATTGAGTAATTCAGGACCTCGCTCCAGGTGTTTTCGACACCTCGGGCCTTTTGCTTCAGGAACACTTCAACGGCTTCCTGATCTTCATCGGTGACGCCAATAACACGAATCTGGCTGCCGTAGACTTTTTGCAGGTCAGCCAGGTGCAGCAAGCTTTGAAGACACGGCCCGCACCATGTGGCCCAGAACTCTACCACATAGACCTGATCACCGGCGAAGGTTTCGACCGGCTGTCCCCGCATCCATTTTAAGTCGGTGACGGGCGGAGCAGCAGAACCGATTGCCAGCGTCCCACGGGAAAACCGCGGATCAAAACCCGCGCGAAAGTCAACAGAAATCATGGAGGCTTCGGCGCTGGTCGATACGCTGACTGGCTTTTCGTCCATACCGGCGCTGTCAGTTGAGTCGTCTGATGCGGACTGAGTGAAATCAGCCGATGGCGCCCCTTTTTCGCAACCGAAGGCAAGGAAGGGGATCAGCATCCATACAGCAATGCGTTGCATACGTTGATCGAACCTGACAGGGAGTTCACTGGAAACATGTGTCTGAATTGCCGGTCTGGCCCGGGCAGATCTGTCTCGGGAAAATCTGTCCCGGGAAAACACCGCCTGCGACATCCCAGTCGATATACCAGGCAGAGGGGGGAACGCCCGCAAAGCTGGTGCAAGCCGCAGAAACCCGCCGCTGCGGGATACTAGCAAACGGGCTGATGCCTGGCAGCCAAAGTCGGCACATTGGCCCGAGATTTTCTGGCTTTCGAAACGCAGATTTTGTAGCGGCACAGAAGCGGCTGGCGGGCTATTCCTGGTTCAACGCTGATTTTTGCCACCTTTTGCGGGGACCCAGGTACTGGCACTGGTGATTCGCAATTCATGGGCTTCGCCTGCAGTGATGGGCTGATTTGTGCCGGTCGCCAGTTTTCGGGATTCGCCGGCCTTTCGGGGCATGTAGTCCCCGGCACCATCATCACGTCGACTTTTGCCAGCGCGAGAAAGAAAGCCAAGACCTATGCTTGGCACTTTTCCAAAACGCTGCATGATAATGCCGCCGAGAAAAAGAGCGAACACGGATCCGAGCGCGAATGCTGCCATCGGGACGGAGTTGGGGGCCATCGCTGCAACCACAAAAAAACAGGATCCAAGCCCCATGACAAGAATAAACAGGGATGCCAGCAGGCTTCCGGAATCGTTCCGATTGCTGTAGAACCGCCTGCCCATGACATCACCTTCTGGAATGTTTGCCGCAGTCATCTGGATTGTGACCATCACCCTTCCCTGCCGGATACTATAACCTCTGGATGCTTCTTCGTCGATATTCGTGGGCTAAGAATCATTCCTTTCCGGTGGCTGAACCCTCGGAACTGCCCGCTTTCCGCGGCAGGGAGATCTACACGTGCCAAACTTCGGTATTCGTCCAGCGGACCGTTGTGGTGCTCAATGTTCTGGTTGCACTGAGTGGACACGGACCTCGGATCCTGGGACACTTCATGAACCGTCAAAGATCCGCGGCGCCGTTGTTCAACGAAATGCCGTTGCGGCGGGCCTGACTGGTGTATGAGACTCGCGAGCCCCCCCTGTCGCGAGTTCCACGGGCGTTTTCGATGACTGTGTGTTAGAACTCCTCGGGCCGGTCGTTGCCCGGTAATGGCATTCTCCGTTGAACGCTCTGTGGGTTTCCGTTTTCAAATTCCATTCAGTGATAATCTGAGTGTCCATGTTTTATCTGCATTTACTGATTCTGTTCGCTCGTAACGCCCTGATTCGGGAACTGATGTTCCCGGCGAATTTTCTCATCCAGGTGGTGACTCGGCTGTTCTGGTTTTTTGCCAGAGTGGCTCTGTTTCAGCTGATCTACATGGAAGTGGATCACATCCGCGAGTGGTCGCGTGATGGGTATTTCGCGTTTATGGCTACGGGGATGCTGATCAATTCGATTGTGGAAGCCTTCTTTATGCCGAACTGTGCGGCATTCTGCGAGAATATTCGCACGGGGAAACTGGATTTTGCGTTAACCAAACCTGTGGACACGCAGTTCCTTGTGTCTCTGCAGAGAATGAACCCTGCAATGATCAGCCAGGTCTTTCTAGCGGCCGCGCTTTTGGTCCTGTCGCTTTATCGACTGGGCCGGCCCGTACTGCTGACGGAAGTGCTGGCCTACGTTTTCTATCTACTGCTGGCCGTGACCTTCTTCTACTCGTTGATGATTTCCATGGCCTGCACCAGTATCTGGTTCGGCCGTAATCAGGGGCTATATGATTTCTGGTTTTACATCACGATTTTTGCTCAGTACCCACGCAGCATCTATGACGGCACGGACGATTCGCGTTTTGAAGCCGGTGAGGCATTGCAGGCCGTGTTTTCCTGGGTGATCCCCATTCTGCTGGTCGTGACCATTCCGGCCCAGACCATTACCGGCGTCGCCACGAATCCAATGTTTGCTGTCGCCGCACTGGTGTCAACAGCGGCCTGCGTTCTGGTCTCGCGCAGCGTCTTTCAATGGTCACTGAATTCGTATCGCGGCGCCAGCAGTTAGGGCGTTTCTCGCGGTGACCCGGAAAAGTGCGTGACGCTGCAGGACGACGCCGTGGTTGGTCACTTTGGATGCAAGCGGCCCCGGCTGTCATGCTGCACCCTCTACCCTGCCGCTGCACTTGCGAAATTTCCGGTTTGTCAACGCGGGACCCGCTGACGGCGAATCCAGGGAATGAGTTCCTTCTGGAGTTCATCCGGCGCCGTTTCAAAGGATTCCCGAAACATTGCGATTCTTTGTTCGGCAGAGACGGATTCCAAAGGACGAAGAGACTGCATCCGTCGCATGTAAGCTCCCATTTTTTCCGGATGCTGCCTGATCAGAAACGTCATCAGTGCCCAGCTTTCCGCATAGGCCGCCCGAGCAGACTCGGCCGTCTGAAACGCCTGGTCAGAGGTCAGCAGTTCAGTCAGCGGTATGGGAAGAGTTCCGTCCGCTGCCAGCCGCACAAACTCCGGGTGATGGCGTGCATTGGTCGTTCCGGGTTTGCTCCAGAGCAGTGGGGAGCGAACAGAAGTTTGTTCAAAATACAACGCCAGTCCTTCAGAGAACCAGACGGGGTTGTCCGCGAAGCGATTCTGCAATCCCGTATTAAAGGCCAACTGATGCACGGCCTCATGAATAATCGTTGCCAGTTGCAGCGGTGAGTCGGCCAGTTTTTTGCGAATGGCTGCGGTGCGCAGACTGCGATCCCGGGTCAAATCCGACAGCAGGACCTGATTGTCCCGGACCGTATAGAAGCCCGGGGTATCTTCAAAGGGAGTTTCCGGGTGAATACGGGATGCATGGGCCTGGAACTCTGAGGCGGAAGCAAAGATCAGGATCGGAAGTCTGCGATCCGGTATTCGCAACGTGAGTCCAAGGTCCCCGGTCATCGCGATGTATTCTTCAAAGACCTTTTCCAGCAGCCTGCCACAAAAATCGGAGTAGGCTTCACTGCTGTTGGAGCAAATAAGGAAGTGCTGCGTTTCCCTGATCTCAAATCCCTCGCCGACTTCAGCCAGCAGGCGACGACCAAAGTCTTCGTCAGAGACCAGCTGGAATGAATCCGCAGTGGAGGTTCGTTCCTGCACGGCTTTGGCTGAAATCAGACGATACTTGCCGTCCACATCTTCCAGCAGCAGGGCGCCGTCGCTGCCTTCGGCCACCAGCCTTCCTCGCACTCTCAGCGGGCTTCCTTCCTCTTCGATGCGTACTTCTGTGACCATGCCGTCAGACTGGACTGTTTGCGCCGGGCATCGTCCGGTCATCAGCAGGCTTACGAAAAGAAAACAAACCCACAGCGGTGTCCGAAAAAGGGAATTCCAACGTTGTCTGGACACGGCTGCGGGAAAGACGACCACCTGTTGGATTCCCCTGGGTGAAGACCTTGGTGCGGCTGGAAAACAAAGACACTGTGCCTCCCCTGAACAAACGTTTTGCAGGGGCAAATATCCATCAGAACTGGGCGAAGTTTAACAGCAATCCGGCAACCGCAGCAGCAACGGTATGATGCCGCGAATTCGGAATCAAGGATAAGACCGTTTCTGGAGCCGCAGGGGGGCTACTGTGCCGCATCCCGTGCTCTGATGATCGGTAACTGGTGACTTGCGGTAGTAATTCCGGCTTTCGAGGGGCGTAACGTTTGTGAAAAGCCTCCCGGGGATGTGTTGTTATTGGCGAGAATACACATGCTGAGGTGGGATTTTTGTTGAATTCTGTGTGACTGTCGACCCCGGCGATCTTTGAAGATTTGTCGATGCGGGCAGAAATCAACTACCTTTTGTCCTGAAATTTCATCAACCGCGGACTTCCGGGATCGTTGGCGAATGATTTCGTTTTCGATAGACTGGCATCCTGATTAATTTAAAAAACAAAAAAATGCCAGGTGGCTCCACCGACCAGGGGGCGTTCTGTGACTGAAGTTCCGGACTATTTTAAGATCGAGTGGCATGGGAACACCGTGATTGTGACGCCCTCGTCCAGTGTTGAGTCACTGACGTGGGATCTGGTGGAACGCGCTGCAGACCTGATCATGGAGCCCCTGAATGATCAGCAGGCACCGATGGTCGTTGTGGATCTCAGCCATGTTCGATACTTCGGTTCGGTGTTCCTCGCACTGCTGCTTCGCTGTCACAAGTTTGTGAAACGCAAAGGGGGCGAACTGGTCCTGTGTGGTGCCAGTGAGCTGGCGCTGGAACTGCTTCGGATCACGGCTCTGGATACGATCTGGGCAATTTACGATACGCGTCAGGAAGCCATGGATGCGTTACTCAGCTGATGACGTTGTGAAAGGTGTCTGCTGTGACCGGCCGCAATCCTCTGCGACATCCCCTGGCATCCGAAACGAACGTTATCGAGCATCTCCCCGAACTGAAGCAGCATGAGCAGCTGATCCTTGAGATTAAGGAAACTGCGGACAAGCTGGCCGGAGACAACGCGTCCCGTGGCGACCTGAAAATCCTCAGCAGGGCCCTGAAAGAACTCCGCTACGCGTTCAAAGTCTTTGCACCTTACCGCCGCAATCGCAAAGTGTCCGTCTTCGGGTCCGCGCGAACGCGACCTGACCACCCTGCTTTTGTGACCGCAGAAAACTTCGGGCGGCGAATGGCCGAAGAGGGCTGGATGGTCGTGACGGGGGCCGGCGGTGGCATTATGGAGGCGGCACTTCGTGGTTCCGGGCGTGAGATGGCCATGGGGCTGAATATCCTGCTGCCCTTCGAACAGCAGGCCAATGCCGTAATTGCCGGCGACCCCAAGCTTGTCAGTCTGAAATACTTCTTCACCAGAAAACTGATGTTTGTGAAAGAGGTGCATGCCATTGTCACCTGTCCGGGCGGCTTTGGAACTTTGGATGAAGTCTTTGAAACGCTCACTCTGGTACAGACCGGCAAACGCGATCTGATGCCCCTCGTTCTGCTGGATCAGCCCGGTGGCGGTTACTGGGATGGCCTGCTCAGGTACGTGCGTCAGGAGCTTCTTGAAAGTGAGCTGATTTCTTCCAGCGATCTGTCACTGTTCAAAATCACAGACAGTGTGGAAGACGCTGTTGAGGAAGTTTTGGGGTTCTACAGTGTGTACAACAGCATGCGGTTTATTAAGGACATGCTGGTGCTGCGACTGCATGTCGCCCCCTCGGATGAGTTGCTGCAGCGCCTGAATGACGAATTCTCCGCGATTTGTGTCAAAGGGCGGATTGAACGGGTGGAAACACAGTCGGTCGAAGCTGATGACGATCATCTGCTGCATCTGCCTCGCATCGGGTTCATCTTCGATCGCAGAAGCATCGGGCGGTTACGCGAAATGATCGACCTGATCAATTGCGAAATGGAAGGTTACTGTTCGCCCTGCAGTCTCCAGTAATTCCCTTGATCTGTTACAGGAAGCCGCAGAATCTCCGGGATGGCTGACGGAATTGCGAAAAACACCGCCCCGCCCTGCCCCGCCCTGTTCGTGTGAGACGTTGCCGAACGTGCCACGGGGAACTGGATTCCCGGGGATCTCAACAGGAATCCCGTTGAACATTTCTGCGAATCCAGTCACAATAACGCGGCCCAGGCGGGCTGGTGCATGTGTGTATTATGTTGTCAAAAATCAGCGTTCTTGTACTCAGACAGGAGCTTGTCATGTTGCGACGTCAGGCGCTTTCCGCGATTTCCTTTGCCGTGCTGGGGGGATCGCTGCTGCAGGATCAGCAAGCCGCAGCAGAGACCACCGGGGCCGCTCAAACCGGAAATGCCTTTCAGAATGCGCTGGTTGATTTTCAGAGCGTCTTGAAATCTGTGACGTCAGCGTCGGCGGCAGCCAGTGTCAGTGACTGCCAGGCCCTGACCACAGCAGCACTGGACAGGATCAGGAATCAGCAACCGCTGGCGGCATCCTTCTGCCAGAACCTGGCCGATGCCGTCTTCCGCTTGTCGCAAAGTGCGGCCTCCACAGAAATTCAATGGAATGGGTCTGTTTCCGACGGTCAACGCTTCGTACAAAATTTCCATCAGTACCTGACAGCCAAAGTCTGGGTAATTGCAAAGGGCATGGCCGTCTAACGGCCTGTCGAAAATCTTCGGCTGGTTGTGCCAGCCCCGGACACGTCATTCCCGCGCTGGCATGAACCCCGAGATTTTTGAGTGCGCCGACCATGGATCCCCATTGGCGATAGGATGACTGTCGATTTTCAACAGGCAGCTCGGGCGTCTGGATGCGTTGGCTCCGGAATTTTCGGGTCTCCTGTGTTTCAGGGGACGGGAGCTTCGGCAGCCTCTTCTGGTATCTCGGGAACCGTCGGCATCGGATCCTGTCCATCCGAAGTTTGTTTACGTCTGGGGAAGTCGTTCAACTCAAACGCTTCCTCAGATGGCTGCTGCAATTCCTGATAACGCGTGCTGTTTTCTGTAGGACGCAGGTCTCGCGGATAGTTGCGAGACTCTTCCAGACACCAGCCGCGTGGTCCGATGCTGCCATAACGTTCCTCGACAAAACGCACCCCATGAGTCTCCAGAATCGTTCCCGACTGTAGTTCCAGATTGGCCAATTCCGCGTTGTAGGCCGTTAAGGACAGGGACTCCGCTGAGACGGCATTGGCCCAGTCCGTGATGGCCAGCAACTCGCTGAGCAGCGTGTCACGCTGGGCCTGGATGTTGGCCCGCTGAGCCCGAACATTGAATGCAGACGCCTGACGGGCTTCGCGAAATGCCTCGTACTGCTGCAGATTCTGTTCAATACTGCGAAGAACCGTCGCCAGCTGATGCTCAATCTGATGCAGTGATTGACGGATGTTGGCACGGTCCTTTGCAATCAGCAACTCCTGAGAACGCACCCGGGCCCGGGATTCCCGCAGTGAGAGCGGGACAGTGAACGTGACTCCCAGCGTCCAGTCCGTATTCTCGTTCAATGGTGCATCCATCTGCTGATTGGCCGCAATCGTCCGGCCGGAAAGCCCGTTCCAGCGATACAGTGCATTCGCGTCCAGGGCTGGTCGAGCCTGATTGGTGTTCTGCACAAGCCGCTGCTGGTCCGCGTTAAGTACCAGATTTAATTCCACAATATCGGGACGACTCGCCTGCGCAGTTTCCACAACTTCCTTCCACCGAAACTCAATTCGGTCTCGGGTTGGTGGCGTGGAAGGGACCAGACGCTGGCCGTCTTCCGGGGGCAGGCCCATAATGTTTCTCAGAGCAGCTTCACGCTGCAGGACAGAAGCCCGCGCCTGTACCAGAGTCGCCCTGGCATTTGACCATGACGCCTGGGCCTGGGCCGCTGCCGGACGATTACGCAGTCCCACATCCGCCTTCGCTGTCAGGCTGCGGTAGGAAAATTCCAGCTGCTCCACCTGAATCTCCCGGGCCCATAGTTCTGTTCGAGCCTGCACGAGTGACCAGTAGGCTGCGATCACATCGCGCACCAGCTGCTGCATCGCTCCTTTGAACTGAAAGTAGGATTGTTCCTGCTGCAGCCGGGCGATCACGATGGGCGCGTTGTTGGCCGCAAGACCCGCACCGGCAAGAATGGGTTGCGTATAACTGATGTCCATGGACGGCTGGTTACGCGTGTAGAACCCCGCGTTGTCGTCGCTGTTGAATTTGTCCCTTGCCCCGATCGCCGTAACACCACCCAGCAGGTTTCTATCGCTGACTTCAACGCCATAATCCGTGCCGGCAGTGGCCAGCCCGTTGATGGCAGTGCCAGGGCCATTCAAAAACGGTGTCTCGTTCCGGCGAAACGCAGTGTTAGCCTGGAAAACGGGGTCAAAGCGGGCCTTGGCGATGTCGATTGGAGTGACCGCGATGGCCGTATCATAAATTGTGCGGCCGGATGACGTAGCACCGACTCCCGTGAGAACCCGGATCACTTCAGAGTTCGCAAGGGCCGTTTTCAGGCACTCATTCAGCGACAGGTATCGTTCCGTCGCCACCATGTCCCTGGAAGCAACCGTCACTGGCTCCGGCCCCGACGGTCTTCGAAAGCCGGAAATCCTTTCGGATTGTGACCAGCGAATATGATCTTCGTCAGGCGGCACAACCTGAGCGGAAGCGGACTGGCTGGCCACGGCGCTGCCAACCGGCAGGCACATCAGGAAAAGCAGGGTTTTTCCGAGTCTGGTTCTCATACTTTTTTTGATCGGCGCGAATGACCCGGTTCCATGATTCATTCAGGTTATGCAGTAGATTCCGCAGGAGACTGTTCGTCGGGTAGTAACGATTCGGCGGAATGGAGAAACTGAAACGCCTCTTCAAAATTGCGGGTGTCGACGCCAATTTGACCGTCTCTGAGCACCAGGATCCGGCGAGCATTTCTGGCGACACTCAGGTCATGAGTGACCAGGATCACCGTGATTTGCTTTGTTTCGTTCAGTTGCCGAAAGAGTTCGATCACTTCTCGACTGGTTTTGGAATCCAGATTTCCGGTGGGTTCGTCCCCCATCAGAATCGACGGGTTGGTCACCAGTGCCCTTGCAATGGCAACACGCTGCTGCTGCCCCCCGGACAACTGCCCGGGGTGATGGTCCAGACGACTGCCAAGGCCCACCATGTCAAGCATTTGTCGGGCACGCTCTCGCCGTTTGCCGGCAGACATTGCCGATCCATACAGCAGCGGCAGTTCGACATTATCAATGGCTGAGGTCCGAGCCAGCAGATTGAAGTTCTGAAACACGAAGCCGATGTGCCGATTGCGAATGCCAGCCCGTGCATTCCGCGACATATCTGCGATCTCCTGACCGTCCAGCAGATAACTGCCTGTGGAAGGGCGATCGAGACATCCAAGGGTGTTCATCAGGGTGGATTTTCCGGATCCGGAAGGACCCAGCAGTGCCACGTATTCGCCGCGTTCGATGTTGAGGCTGGTAGGACGCAGGGCGTGAACCTGAACCTCACCCAAATCGTAGGTTTTGGAGATATTCTTCAGTTCGATCAACGCCATGATTCACAGCTTTTTAAAAAATGACACGATGGCGTGTGCTTCAGTGGTGTCGCAGGCCAGCCACTGATGCACTTCATATCAAAGTGCCCCGTGATAGAGTTCCACAAAGGACGCTACGTCCATTTTTCGTGGATTGAACGTGCCTGTCCATTGCTGTGCCGCATCTTCTGCAAGCACCTGCAGCATCGGCGAATCAATTGTTTCGGTTGTTAACTGACCGAGTTTCGTCGGCAGACCTGCCTGCTGGAGCAGCGTTGAAAAACCTTCCGCCAGAAGGTCCGCCGCGGCCGTGGATGGGTGGTCCGGAGTTGCCCATTGGGCCGCGACAAGCAGGTCCTGATACTGCAAATTGGAAACGGTGGAATTCCAGCGAATAACCGAGGGCATCATCAGGCCGACGGCGATGCCATGCGTTGTTCCGAACTGCGCCGTGAGGGGATTTGCCGCAGCATGGGCCGCCCCCAGCATACTGTTTTCAATGGCCGCTCCCGCCAGGAACGCTCCCAGCTGCATACTGCCCCTCGCCTGCAGATTTTCGGGCTGGCCAAGAACAGTCGGAAAGGCCTGCGAAAGCAGTGCCCATGCCTGCCTTGCAAACATCTGCGAGATGGAATTGCGCCGCGTTGTGACGTAGCTTTCAATGGCATGCGTCATCGCATCGATACCGGTGGCCGCTGTCACAGCGAAGGGCATGGTGAGTGTCAGTTCGGGATCCAGAATCGCCACGCGACAGGCTGCCTTGGGGTCACCACAGGCCATCTTCAGATGGGTTTTTGCATCGGCGATAACTGCAAACGACTGCGCTTCGCTGCCGGTGCCGGAAGTGGTCGGAACCGCAATCATCGGCAACATTGGCCGGCTGGCACGCCCCATGCCTTTATAGTCGTGAATCGTGCCGCCATTGGTCAGCAGGAAGTTGGTGCCTTTCGCGCAGTCCATGCTGCTGCCACCGCCCAACCCGATCAGCAGGTCAATTCCCAGCGATCTGGCAAATTCCGTACATTGGTTGACGTCATCAGATGTCGGGTTTTCCGGCACCTGATCATAGACGCTGATGCGCAGCCCTGCTTCGGCAAGGACATTTTCGGCCTTCCTGCAGTGACCAGCGCGGCGCAATCCCGAGTCGGTCACGATCAGCACATGGGTGCCGTGAAGTTCCCGACAGGCGGTTGCCAGTTGGCCAAGCGAGCCGGCACCGAAGATCAGGCGTGTTCGCTGATGGAAGTCGAAAGGAGGCAGGTAGAGTTCGCCGTTCATGAGTCAGACACTGAAGCAGAGGCTGATGTGGTTTCTGTGGCACGTCAGAAACCGCGAAGTGCAGGATGTGTGGTGAGACTGGTACAGCGACGGCAGATGCGTCATTGAATGCCCTGTCTCCGGATCATAGAGGACGCATGGCCTCTCTCCAAGTGCTCAGCCCCGCAATCAAGGCGTCATCTGATTCGAGAAATTCCCCGGTGCCCGGCCTGGCCGGTCGGGAAGATCGTTTTTTAAGGTCATGCTGGATCAGCTGGTCCATGTGCGTTCACTTTCGCCCAGCATGTGTTCAACCGTCGGGGGAACCTTGCAGGGTCCAGGAAAGTCGGCCATGATCGGATCGGAATTGATGGCAGGTTCAGCGAACCGTTTGTGGCATGCCTGGGGAGTGACCGATTGGTGGCCTCAGCGGCATCGTTCGAAATTTCCGGGCCTAGATTGTGACGTAAAGTCTTATCTATGAGAGACTTACGTTATAAGTTGAGATTCCGCCGTGTGCTGACTGGACGCCGTGGTGAAATCCGTCGCACGCCTTGTCACCGCCCCGGTGGCTGGAAAACCAACGCTTGAGGTGGTGTGAATCAAGATGAAGTGATGCACATAAAGCGTTTGCATGCAATCACTTACGACTGCAGGTGCCAGGCACCTGTGTTGGGCATTTTCTGGTCAATGTGATGTTACCGAATCGCGTGAGCACATTCGCATGGGGCGTCTTCTTTCTGAATCGTCGGTACGACTGTCCAAAATACGCGATCTGCTGTGGCATAGATTGCACTTCAGGCGGCTCCAGCGAATTGAAACACCACTCCTCAAACGACCGAGCCAGGTCGCGAACGAGTTCTTCCACACGGCGTTCAAACCCATGAGTATCCTCAGGGCCCATGCCCGGCTTCAGGAACTCGACTGCGACTTCGGTCAACATCCGGCACAGTTCCACCAGCCGCGTCATCAGCCAGCAAAAAACGACGGCCCTGGGAATTGCACAAAACAGCGTCCTTGCTGTAACCTGACCGTCCATAAGAGGCGTCCTTTCCTGTTGTGTTCGTGTGAGAACAAACATTGTCAGGCGGGACGCCTCTTTTCACATAGACCACTTTTTCAATCTCACGGCACCGCGCAATACGCAGATCGCACCCTGATGCACCCGTGACCTCAGGGAAGACTCGACAAAAGTGAAAGCGACTCATGAACGCGGCATGTGCGAACTCATCGACCGTCAGTTGATCGCCAGGACGGTTGCACATCACTTGATTCCAGCGATCCAAGCCATGCTGGCAGGCTTCAAGTGTTTCTTCCTGATGAAAGCGTTGATCGGCGGTCAGAGGTCAAGCCCTCAGTTATGCCTTTTGTGGGATTTACTTGCAGATGGTCAGGCAACGCAGTCGGAACTGAGTGGCTGAGGATCTCGCTCAGAGAACTGTTCAATTTCAGCGATCTTCTCCAACAGGTGTTCTTTGTCGGTGAATTGCTTTAGCGCGGCAAGGACATCAGCGGGCAACGGCGTGGGAAGCAGTCCGTGACTGTGCAAGCGTTTGCAACTCATCCGCTGCTTTCCTGATGCGAAGTGTACCGAACGGCCGGCATTAAGTTCAAAGTAGTCAAACCTGATGGTCATTTGGCCGCACTTAAGAGCCTCCAGACGCAATTCAACCTTGACCTCTCCTGACTCGTTTGGACGTGAATTCAGGATGTCAACTGACGCCGATGTTGTTTGAAGTGCAAGATCATGGCCTGCGACTCTACGGATTGTTTCCGGGGCATGATCCAGCAGAAAGAGCTCACGGCTTTTCCCCTGTAGACTCAACAGGTCAAGCGGATCATGCGACCATTGTGGGGCATATAAGCGTCGGCATTCGTAACATGGTCCGACTGGACGATCGGAATCACATGTCGTATTGCTTTCGTGGTTCGAAAAGGTGATCGTTCCTTTTGCAATCACGCTTTCGACGCCATCGGCGAGTCTCTTTATCGTCGAGGTGGCAGAACAGTCGTCCGTGGACTGGAAGACGTCGGATGCAACCTGCACGCAATCGCCCACGGTTGCCCCGAAGGGATCACTAAAGCTGGTGGAACTGTGAGTTGGATACAAAACCGCCAATTCATACTGGCGATCTTCTGATGTCTGCTGTTGACGACGCCACTCTTCGTAGCATTCAAACTGCCACCGGAAGTAGGACAAAAAGTACACATTCCCCACAACATTGGTGTCCTGGAAAGTGATGCGAGGATGGTAAAACCATCGCGGGGAATTCGATGTCATGCGATGACCTCCTGGGGTTTTCTTGCCGACAATGTAAAGAGGATCAGTGCGCGAATTGTGCAGACTGCAGCCAACGCCAGGAACAGGCCAAATACGATATGGAGTAACTGAAGAATCGCGTAAGCCTGGGCGACGCCAGCCCCAAACAGCACTTGACGGCCCGTGGCAATCGGTGTCGTCGCTGGATCAGGAATCATATAAAGAGTAAACAGAATAAAGGCTGCGCTCGACATCGGCATGAGAGGTGTAAACCAATCAGTATCCGAGAGCCAGGCTCTGAAAACTCCCTGCGAGATAAATCCCACGACCCAGGCGATGCAAAGTGGTAGTCGGCCAGTTGCAAAACCGTGAACGACGACTCCTGTGGCAAGAATGAACACCGGAAGAGCCCAATGCCAGACTCCTGTGACAATTGCGTTGGATGTAAACTGATAGGGCGGCGCTTGCCCGACTGCAGGAAACAGCAGCAATGTGGCAATAATGCCGAAGTTGGATGGATTGAAGACATGGATGCAACTTCCGTTCACGAGCGGAAGTCGGATTAATACCTTCGAGGCTATCGAAACGACAGAAGCAAAAATGATCGGTGTGAGTCGCTCGTTCGGATAAAGCAACATTGCACATGCGAAGCCAGAGATCATTGCCGGTGGTAGAAAATTCAAAAAAGGAATCACCCCACTCTGGAATCGAGGACGGCGACCGACGGACCTTGCATCAATCCACTCCAGCAATATTTGGGTTCCGCACGCTGCAAGTACCGCGACAACTGGATGAGCCCAGGATTGCTCGAATCCAAGGAAGGTATGCCCGGCAATGTTCCAAAGGATCATGAGCGTGGCGAAGTACCAAAGTGCGAAAAGGCGCAGATGGGCCTTCTGTTTGGGATAGAATGAGACCGTGGCAATTTCTGGAGGTTGACTCACTTTACTCCCTTTCCGATTGCTTTTCCAAGAATGACAGTGTGGCGTCCCGGTGCAACATCAAACGTTTGAGATTGCAATGTTCCGTCTATCGCTCTCCAGCGCAGGCCTACCGCAACTGTGTCAGGTTTGAAATCACCCAGTCCAAAGTGAATTTCCTTTGTGCCATGCCCGGAATGGCCACTTCCTCCGTCAGATTGTCCTGCAAGACGACATTCCGCTCCGTGCGAATCGGATAAGTCTGAGAGAATCTCCGCAGCGGCTCCGACGGCTGGCCAACCAGCGACAGACGATTCAGGATCAACGGAAAACCCGACCTTGTCATTTGCCGGCTGAAACAGACTCAAGGTCAGGTATTTGTTGGCATGAGAGCTATTGTTGTGAATGAATACCGAAGGTTCCCACTGATTTCCGTACACGAAATCCTGCAGCCCGTCACCATCCACGTCTGCAACAGCAATCGCACGTGTGTTGAAATAATCGCCAAGTCCAAGGTCAGTTGAGATATCGATGAAGCGGCCACTTTTTGCCTGAACAAACACAGGATTTAGATCGTAGCCGCCGAGGGTCGTGGTTGGCATCTGCATCTTCGGCCATGCTCTCGGATCATGTATGAGTTGATCATTCGTCGTTCCGACGGCATGCAGTTCCGGCCAGCGATTGATACCGTATCGCAGAAATCCCAATGAATAGAGGCCTCGGTCAATCAGGGAGAGTTTGGACTCAGAGTTAACGTAACCTTTTGCAAAACCCGTCGCCTGAAGTGCCTCAACTCGTCCGTCATTGTCCAGATCCACTAATCGGCTGTCCCATCCCCAGCCGCTTCGTGAAAGGCCGAGGACTTCACTCTGTTGTATGTATGGAGCCACACCTTGTTTGAAACTGTCAATCTTCCCTGTACTGAGCCACAAAAAATGGCTTTCATGAAGAGCCCAGTCATCCGCGATGTTGCTGACGTAGATATCAAGGAACCCGTCGCGATTCAGGTCTCCAAAGCCGACCCCCATTCCTTTAAACGAATCGTTGCCCAGTACGAAAGACTTCGGAGTCGTGAAGCTCCGTTCTCCTTTGCAGACTGCAAAGTCCAGTTCTCCTGGCCGCGATCGATTGTGGAGCAGTCGATCTGGACCAAAGTCGTGAGCGATGTATAGCTCTGGAAGTCCATCGTTATCTAAATCGGCTGTACCTGCGGCGAGCACCCAGCCTGTGCCACAAAGGGACTCAAGGATCTCTGTTTTGTTGGTAAAGGAAATCGAAGGACTGTCGCCACTCGTGGCCGCTTTCCACAGGAATAGCTTTGCGCCTCCGCCGTTTTGAGCTTTGGACTTCCCCTGGTGCATGACTGCGGCATCGCCGGTTCCGTTTTCGTTCAGGACATCCGCGCCGTCCTGATAGAAATTTCCGACAAGAAGGTCTAAGTGACCGTCGCCATCAAAGTCAGCCTGAGTTGCAGCGTGGGTAAACCACTGACCCTCCGGTTTTCCAGCGAGCTCAGGAACCAACTCTACTGGCAGGAAGTTCCTGAGCGACAATCCCTCTGATCCGACCTCCGATGTTGTGCGAAGAAAAACTACCGGAGCTCGTCCCCAGAAGTAGGCAAGCACATCCGCAAGCCCGTCTTCATTCATGTCCACAATCAGACTGCCACCGGGAGACATCGTTTTCCTGTCAAACGGCAATGGGGAGATATCAAATGCAAATGGCTTATAAACGCCGCACTTTCGAGATTCTGTTCCTGGGGCTGGCAGTACCACCAAACGATCAACACGAGTATCTACAAGTAACAGATCGTTCTCCAGTCCATCTCCGTCGAGGTCACCGAGCGTTGCTGCGGCACGCGTACCCGTGACCCATGATGAAATTCGCCGCATCCGCGGATGAACTCCGTGGCTCACCTTCAGCCCGTCGACAGCGAATTGCTCAACATTCAAGTCGAAGCGATCGAATGAAAATTTAGACGCGAGCTGCCTCTGTTCGACAGAGCTGACTACTGGCTCTCGGGCAAAGAAGTAGCTGATCGCAATCAGCATTCCAGCCACCGCCTGAACGCGTCGATGTCGATTCGATCCGATTGGATTGGTGGTCATTGTCTGGACACTCCCCGACCTTGTAGTTCTTCCCGAATGTTGGTTCTCCACCGTTCGAAATCTGACGCGCCGTTTGATGTCGATGGCAAGCAGGAATATGTCAACTGAGCCGCCTCTGAGGCCGTCATTCCGCAAACAAGCTGGCAGGCACGCTCTGTGTGGGCAGCAGGGATTCCACCAAGCTCGCGGGCTTCTGCTGCGAATGTAACGCCTTGAGCCAAATGCAGCAGGTGCTCTCCCGCAGCTGAAGGAATCTCAGCAAACTGATCCAGATCCGCACTCCCTGCATAAGCCATCGCCAGGCCTACGCCGCTCCACATGTCAGCGCGACGTTCCGGCCGAAACGCTGCAATTCGCGCTGAAATCCGATGAACATCAGTGCCCTCAACAAACCACAAGCTACGCCCCAGCCCCTGATCGAAGGCTCTAATCCCGTAAGGACTCAAAGGCGGTCTCGCAGCTGCCGGATCAAACTGCCTTCTACAATGAAAGTAGCCTTCATGGAAACCAAATCCATCCACTACCAGCCATCCAAGCAGCGGGTCGAGTTTCGCGATCATTTGGTCCAGCTTTGAACGACACCATGGCAGCCGAGCCGCCATCCAGCCCAATCCCACATGCAGCACGTACTTGTGCCACTGCCCAGGGCCCTCAAGAAAATCGCTCCATCGACGAGAACTAAAGATGGCAAGCGAGTCAGTAAGGCCAAGGCCCATTCCGGCTCCCTCGAATCCAAAGCCGCGGTAAAGTGGTGGCAACTGTGACAGCTCGACGCCTAATTGATCAATAGAATGAACTCTGAGAGCTGCATGGTGCCCGTCCAGAAAACACGCCCCAACCCTCTCAATATGAGACTGAAGAGAAAGCGATGGGCAGTGAAAACCTCTTTTGGAAACGGACACTTCGATGCGATCAATTTTCAGAAGTCGCCTTCGAATGCTATTTGTGAGTGCACTGATCAATGGGCAGCTCCCTGTGTGTAGCGGTTCCTGCGTGGCGAATTTCACAATCGTGACGGACTAATTTGCGAGAAGAAGGCACCACCCGAGCGACGAATCAAACGGTCCAGGATGGTGGCGGGAGGCAGTGACGCGGGAACGTGGCCAATATTCACCACCGGAGATTTGCCAGTCTTCATGTGCGAGGTAAAGCCCCCTGGATTGGATCTTAAAAAACGTTGGTTTGGCAACATCTCAAACTTCCAAATCGCGGTATCTGGAATCTGATCATCATCGCCTGGATGCTGCATAAGAGAACACTGGCCGCCGCTTTCCGCAGAGGCAGCGAGCAACCAGATTTTACTCTCATATAGTCAACGAACTACATAATCTACAGGATCGAAGCTGTCTGGTATGGGCTGGATGTCCCAGTGAAAACGTTCCTCGTTTGTTGCGGAATAGACACTCACCCTCATCGTGAGAGAACTATCAAGACGAAGCGAGCGACCCTCGTGACCGCAGGCAGGTCTGATTTTCCAGTGCTCAGAGAAATTGGACGTGTCTCTTGTGTACGAATTCGAGCAGGCTTAGGCGTCGCACGGCACATTGCTACCTGCAAAAACAAGGTAGAGCAGAACGCAGCGAATCGTTCGCGTCAGGTATCACATTTTTTTCAGTGTCAGAGAAAAGGGTATTTCATGACCATTGGTCACTGGAGGGACCGAGGGCAAATGTTGTGCCATCGATATCGCTTAGTTGAGAGTCGCGGTGTTGGAGCATGGAGTGCGTGGCATGCGGATTTTCCGCACACAAGTGAGACTTAGAGGTTTCATTTCGCCGCACATGTTCCTGGACGGGCATCCGTTGAGATCCAATTTCCAGGTCGCTCGCGTGGGGAACCCAGGAGAAAGAACTTGGCGAATGGAGAGGCACATCTCGTTAGGATGGCTGCAGACGTATACTTCGACTGAGTCTAAGTGGCAGCGGAGGGTCATCAGCCTGTCGAAAAAAGACGAAAATAGCGTGCCGATCATGGGTGAATCGCAGTGCGGCTGATGCTGGAATTTAGCCCATTTGCGAAACTTGACGACGCATTTCCATCCACAACGCTTCTCTGGATCTCCAGACGTTGTGGCACCAGTAGAATCGAGGACAACCAACCCGGGTCGAGACCCCTGCCCTGTCGCCGCGTCAAACGTTTTCTGCTCTGATACGGGAGTTGATTCCGGTTCAGCATTCGCTACGGCTTTTGCGCATGCGGGTTATGAAGCCACAAGACTGAAATTTTCTCTTTCACCGGCTTCAGGCCACCAACACATTCTTTCGATTCGCTCGCGCCATCGCGATCTCTGAAAAGGCAGTCGCACCGCATGTTGACGAGTCGAAGACGCGAAGAAAACAGAAGAGTGACTGGGCGGCTGCGTTCAACAAAAGGTGGATGGCCCTGGGAATTCCGCTGGGATTTCCTGGTTTTGTACGTTTTGATGACCACGATCGGACAGTGCTGCGGTATGCGGACCGAAAACTGCTGCCGGCGAAGAGGGTTGAGCGACGTCAGGAACGGGAATGAGCGAGCCTGAAGCTGATCGCTCGCAGTGCTTCCCCGGGTTTGCAGTGGTGATGTTCGCCGGCCGACGAGGGCTGCTGCAGGATTCGGACGTGAACCAATTTTCTGCCTGACCGACAGACCAACGCTGTCAGAAAAGTCGAATGTCCATCTCTTTTCTACTCCGGCGCGGGAACCGGTGTCAGCAACTCCTGACTTTCCGGGCCAGGGCGGTTGACCGCCTGAGACACACACTTCAGTTGCAGGCTTCCAGCGGACAGAGGTTTCAGGCAGTCACGCAGTTGTCCGGGACTGGCTGTTGCCCCAAGCCAGACCTGCCAGGCGTCCTGCGGAAGTATGACAGGCATGCGGTCGTGCAGCTGTCGAACGTCGTCACTGGCTTCGGTGGTGAGAATCGTACAGCTGGTGATGATGCGGGAAGTGTCGGGCAGGTCTGCATCCGATGTTGAGTTATCTGAGGTGCGTTCCGTCCATGTTTCCCAGAGACCGGCCATGGCGAAGGGGGCTTCGTCTGGCTGATGAATCCACCACGGTTGCTTCCGCCCGGTGCTTAGTTTTTGCCATTCATAAAATCCATCGGCAGCAATCAGGCAGCGTCGTTTGGCAAACGCGGTTCGGAACGCCGGCTTTTCGGACACCGTTTCGGACCGGGCGTTGATTAACTGTGAGCCGATCGACAGGTCTTTTGCCCAGAAAGGAATCAGTCCCCATCGCATCCAGACGGCCTCACGTTCCGGTGGTCGGTCCGGTGCTGCCCGGATGACGAGGACATTCTGTGTGGGGGCAATATTGTATCGCGGGACCAGATCGGGCAGGCTGGAGACCTGAAAGAGTTCCATCATGACGTCAGGAGATGTTTTCAGCGTGTAGCGACCGCACATACGGACTGATCCCGGAAAAAGGTTAACGGTCAGATTGCGTCAAAGACGCCGCTCTGCAGCGATGCTTGTCGCAGGACGATGAGAAATATCGCATGGACGGTTCCCACCCTGCAAAACGCAGTCCTATTGGCAATTATGGACGTGAATCCCATCGCGGGGCAACACTGGGGGGGCGGCATTTTCAGGGAGGAGTGTCAGATAACATGAGCGTGATCAGTTCGCCCTGCACCAGACTCGTCAGGTTTGGCCTGTTTCACAGTTGTGTGGGCATCTCCGGGCCTTGGGGTTGCCTTCCCGCCATCCGGGGCCTGCCGACCCCGGGCAGAGGTTGTGTCTGCCCTCCGGGCATCGACTACTGGTGGTCTGTTGCTGTCAGAATTGAAACCACGGATTTCACAGATGGCACGGATGGGGAAAAAACGCAGATGTTCGGCATCTGATGTCATCCTGACACGAGCCGCGACCGTAAGGAAGCGGGAAACGAACAATTTGTCATTCACGCCTCCGCAGGGAAAGACGGGACTCGGCCGAAATGCGATTCAGCCTCGGAGAGGCTGGTAGAAAATAGCCGGTGGCAAGCGAAGCGCCGGCACCGGTCACAACGCAAAACGTGATTCCACCCCGTGAGGCGGTGGCAGAAAAATGGAATCTGCGGGCGCCTCGACTTCTGGCACCCCATTCGGGATGCTGGGCGTGATTTTGACGCCAAACCGGTAGTGGCGCGGGGCTTACTACCGGCTATTTTCTGGCACCCCATTCGGGGTGGTGGGCGTGACTTTAGGCAACTCCAGGTGCATGGCACCTGGGGACGTAGTCGTGATTCAATTTCGTAGAAGCTACGCTCGTTTGGATCCTTGATTCCCATGAGCTCAACGTAGTGAGACCAACTCAAAGTGAATGGGATCGTGCCGAATTGCCCAGACGCTGTCTGGGCGATTTCCAATTTATCAGAAGGCTTCTGGGCAATCGCGGGCACACGACTCTGCCACTCGAGGTAGAATCGCCTCATGTATTCGAGATTAGCCTTTGAGAATCCCCGTCCGAATTCCTCGGTCAGCCGGGTCGAAAGTTCTTTCACCACTTCTGCCCCATAAGCCGCGCGCTTCTCGCCCTTCTGCTCATGCTCGACGATGCGGCGACCGATCTCGAAATTGGTCATCACTTGAAAGGAATTGACGACGGAGACGACACCACCGCGGGCGGCTTGGATGAGGTGCTGCACCTCGGTGACGAGCGGGGTGAGACCATCGGGCTTGGCCTTCGTGACACCGGAGCGTTTGGCGGGCGCGGTTTTCTTTCGGGCAATGGGTTTCTTTTTCATCGGGTGAGCGCCTCCATCAATTGCGCCTTCAACTGCCCGCGCGTCTCGGCGATCTGGGCGAGGAGCTGTTCGTATTCGGGCAGGAGATGGTCCACGTCGCCGGGGCCGGTGTCGGAGCTGTGTGGGTTCTTGAGGTCGAGGTTGAAGTTGCCGGCCTTGATCTGGTCGATGGAGACGCGCCAGGCCTGTGCGTTTTCTACGCGGGATTGGAAGCCGTCGGCCTCGTCGCCCCACCACGCCCGCTCGGCCTCGAATTCCTCGATGCGGATGGGTTTGCCCTTGTTGTAGCTCTTGGCACCCGGCGGATAGGGGTGCTCGTAGTACCAGACCTCGCGCGTGGGCGCGCCCTTGGTGAAGAAGAGGAGATTAGTGTGGATGCCGGTGTAGGGATTGAAGACGCCGTTGGGCAGGCGGACGATGGTGTGCAAGTTGCACTCGGTGAGGAGGGCTTCCTTGATGCGGGTTTTGACGCCTTCACCGAAGAGCGTGCCATCGGGCAACACGAGGCCGGCGCGGCCGCCGGGCTTGAGCAGCTTCATGAGGAGCACCAGGAACAGGTCAGCGGTCTCGCGCGTGCGGAACTCGGCGGGGTAGTTGGACTCGATGCCGTCCTCCTCCATGCCGCCAAAGGGCGGGTTGGTGGCGACGACGTCCACGCGCTCTTTGGGGCCCCAGTCGCGCAGGGGGCG
>CAIQIE010000175.1 GCA_903871805.1 uncultured Planctomycetaceae bacterium
CCATCTTCGTTCAGAGCATTCCGGTAGGTACCATCGTTCAGGGTGGAACCTTCGTAACGGATGGCTTCCCGCAGTATCTGTTGGGTGGCCTGATGCAGCAGTGCACGCTGTGACCGGGAAAGTTGGCAGGCAGCGCGCAGCGGGGAGATTCCTGCGACATGCAGAATTTCACTGGCGTACAGGTTGCCGATTCCTGCCACCACCGACTGATCCAGCAGTACGACTTTAATGGGGCGGCTGGTGCGCTGCAGACGTTCTTCCCAGTTCTGTTCGGTCATTTGCAGGGCATCGGGCCCGAGACGTTTTCTGAGAATCAGCATCTGTTCGGGGGACAGCAGCGAAACAGTCCCGAGTCCGCGACGGTCCCAGAACCTGAGTTGATCTGCCTTTCCGCTGGAACTCTGGAACAACCATTGCACGCGAAGATGTTCTTCGGTGGGAGGGCTGGAGACGAGGAGCAAACCGGTCATTCGCGGCTCCACGATGACAGTCTCGGCGGATTCCAGTTCCAGCAGCACACGTTTTCCGAGTCGTCCGACTTTTGTCAGAACCTGCCCCGAAATCCGGGCGAACGCATCACGGCTGGGGAACACGGGAATGGGCTTTCGCAGGCACGGAGTGAACTCCACCTGCAAAATCGCGCGATTTTCACAGTGCCGTCGGATGCCTTGGACCATGGTCTCTACTTCCGGTAATTCTGGCATGTTCGTTCCCATTTCCCTGGAATACTTAATTGAAGTCAGCCCCGGAACAACGCGGCATTTGGAAACCAGAAATCGCAGCAACTGGAATCAGCAAAAGTGTTTATATCGACACTAAGGCTCTTTTAGCCACCGAAAAATCCCGAGTACAGCGCTGATCTGTCGTCCGGAGTCTGGTTCTGGACGTGTTCAAAAGGCCTCCGGCGGGACCCACTTTACGCGGAATACTCGTTCCGACCGGAAATATCCGTGTTTTGGTGACAATCGCTGTGTTGTGGAATTCGTGGAATCTTCTTGACGCTGAGCGAAAACGCGACGATGCTAGAGTCATACAATTCTGCCTTTTATAGAGCACCGGGCTGGCGTTTTCCCCCGATGTGTCGAATGGCAGTCACTGTAACGGGAACTTCGTGAGGTCTTGTCGATGCCACTTTCTTCCAAACCTGTGTCTGGTCTTCGCCTCCGCTGGTCCCGGCTTCTGCAGCGAAGCGTTCTTGTTGCCTGCTCTGCAGCGACAATCGGAACGCACGTGTCTGCGGGAGACAACGAAGCCGCACCGACTTTGCCGCCGCTGATGCAGTCTTCAAAGCTTCGACTTGAAGCACGACTGGCTGCGGAGCAGGGTGATTTTCTTAAAGCAGCGACCTCACTGGAACAGGCAGCACTGATCGTTGGTGACCGCGAAACGGCGGCTCGCGTTTCGGCGGACCGAGAGCAACTGAATGCGAACGGAGGGTCGATGGCCGACTTTTCTTCGCTGATGACACTGATCATGGAACAGACATCTCCACCGGCCGAATGGATCATGCAGGGGGATGAAACAGGAAGCATGACACCCTACATGCAGGGTGTCTTTGTGGGAGCGCCCGCAATGGCGGGCGCCTTGCTGATGACTCTGGATAATTCCAGGCTGACAACGGCCTTTGAACTGGCCCGAACGGCCAACAGCAATCGTGACGTTCATGAGACTGCTGATCTGCGATTGGTCTCACTGCCACGTCTGGAGCGGCACATCGCTGCTCTGCAGGCCGCTGGTGAGCCTGTTCCCGCCGATGTGACGGTGCTTGCAGGGCTGACCGAGGTAGAATTTCTCTTTGTGTTCCCGGACACTGGGGACGTCGTGATTGGTGGTCCGGCTGGGGACTGGACGGCAGACGCCAGCGGCCGCACAGTCAATGTGAACTCAAACCGCCCGACGCTGCAGCTGGACGACCTTGTGACGCTCAGCCGCACCTTCTCGGGCGGGGGTCGAGGATTCTTCATGTGCACGATCGATCCGAAAGTGGATCAGGTTCGTGCCGTGAAGGAGTTTGCGGCGAACACACAACTGACAGCTGGCAATGTGCGTCAGGTGACAGAGAAGCTGGAGCAGACGCTGGGATTGCAGAACGTTACCGTGATGGGCGTTCCGACGGATTCCCGAGTCGCCAGTGTGATCGTGGATGCTGACTACCAGATGAAGCTGATTGGTATTGGCCGCCGTGAAGGCGCCGAAGGAATGAAGAGCTACTTCGAACTGGCTGGACGTTCTGAAAGGAACGGAGCCACCATGGATGCTCTTCGCTGGTGGATGACGGTTGGTTACGACGCGATTCATGTCTCTCCGGATCGCAGAGCGTTCGAATTCACAGGGCGATCGATTCGCTGCCAGTCTGAAAATCAGCTGGTGGACAGCGATGGAACTCGAAAAGCGACGGGAAAAGCAGACGGTGCGAATGCAGAGTTTGCCCGACTGTTCACAGAGAATCTTCCAGAGCTGGCCGAAAAGGACGCGGTCTTTGCTGACCTGCAGAACATCTTCGATCTGGCACTGGCCACAGCAATTGTGAATTCGCTGGACCTTCAGCGTCAGGCCGGCTGGAAGCCAGAAGTGTTCACCGCGGGCAGTCAGTTTGAAACACAGACTGTGGATGTTCCGAAAGAGCTGATGACTGCCGCCAACAGCCGCGTTTATCGCGGAGGCAGCATTGTGGTTCAGGTCGCCGGGGGTATTCGAGTGGATCTTCGGGATGTTGTCAGCAACCCGGCAAACTTTGAAGTCACCCCAGAGGTCTCTGGCAGAGCTTTGAATGCTGACCCGCGTGGTCAGAGTGGTCGCTGGTGGTGGGATGCCGCGGTGCGATAAGCCAACGCGGAATCTGGCTGCGATGAGAAAATCGGGCGATGTCCAAAACGGACATCGCCTTTTTTTTCGCGCGGAGCCAACAGTCTGATCAGCTGAGGTGCAAGCGAATCTGTTCTCGGGTTGGCTTGTGAATCACCCCTCGTTCTGTGATCAGAGCGGAGATCAGTTCCACCGGAGTCACGTCGAACGCCGGATTGTAGACATTGACCCCGGAAGGGGCCGTCGACCTGCCGAAACCGTCCGTGATCTCACTGGAATTCCGTTGTTCAATCGGTATGGCGTCGCCGGATTCCAGACTCAGGTCGAATGTGCTTGACGGTGCCGCGATACAGAAGGGGATGCCGTGGTGGCGTGCCAGAACAGCCACGCTGTAGGTTCCGATTTTGTTGGCCGCATCACCATTAGCTGCGATGCGATCCGCCCCGGTGATGACCATGTCCACACGCCCTTCTTTCATCACCTGTCCGGCCATGTTGTCACAGATCAGAGTGACGGGGATTCCGCGTTGCTGCAGTTCCCATGCCGTGAGTCTGGCTCCCTGAAGCAGCGGACGTGTTTCGTCGGCGAACACATGAATGGACTTGCCTGAATTGGCGGCGGCAAAGATTGGTGCAAGGGCAGTTCCATCACCAGCTGTCGCCAGACCGCCGGCATTACAGTGAGTGAGCACGGACATTCCGGAACGCAGCAGTTCGTTCCCATGCCGGCCAATGGCCAGACACATCTGTTTATCTTCCTGATCGATGCGTGCGGCCTCTTCCAGCAGCAGATCGTGCAGCTGCTGTGACGAATCAGCCTGACGACAGGATGCGCAGAATTCCCGCATACGATCCAGGGCCCAGAACAAATTGACGGCAGTAGGTCGACTGGTCGCCAGATAGCGGCACACCTCGACGACAGCGACGCGAAATTCTGTCAGAGGGGACTGCCTCAGAGACTGGGTACCGGTCACAACGCCATAGGCAGCCGCAACACCGATCGCCGGGGCACCTCGAACTCGAAGTGAGCGAATGGCTTCCCACAGCTGCTCACTGGTCTCGCAGCCAATTTCTGAATAGGTGCCCGGCAGCAGCGTCTGATCGATCAGCATCAGAGTTCCCGAAGCGGCATCTCCCTGCCAGCGAAGCGTCTGATAAAGTGGCATTTCTCTGAATCCTCATAAACAAACGGAAAAGGCCAGGTTCAATTAAAAACAGCTTCGAGAACTCGACTACAGCTCTGCCGAAGTTCCACGGGAGTCGCTCGGGCATTGCGTCAGGAAAACCGCCTGGCGGAAAGGAATCCGACCGGCAGACGTGTCTGTCCCTGCAGCAGCAGATCCGCCGCCGCTTCTGCAAGCACCGGAGTGAACTTGAAGCCATGGCCGGAAAAACCAGCGGCGACAATGATGGGCATTTGCGGATGCCTGTCGAACAGAAAGTGACCGTCCGGGCTCATCGAATACAGACACACGGCAGCGTCTGACTCTGTGGCATTCAGGCCTCGCAGATGATTCCGGACAAAGGTCGCCACCGGGATGCGATCATTGTCGGTAATGTATCGTGAGACTGTTGCAGGATCGGGGACGATGTCTCCGCCGGTGTGTTCTCCGACTTTCACACGTGCACCGTCGACGGCTGGCAGTCCGTAGAATTGTCCGTGGGGCAGGTCCACCAGGAACATCGGCGATTTCCAGAGTTCTGCCATCGCCGCACTTTGCAGTGCATGCCAGAACAATGTTTTTCTGCGAACTGTGATCAGAGGAGCGTACTCAGGAAGCAGTTGACCGGTCCATGCGCCCAGAGTGACAACGAGTGCGCCGGCCGAGTATCGACCGTGGGTTGTGGTCACTTCCACAGAGGTGGAATTTCCGGAGATTCCGAGAACAGTTTCGTGGGTCTTCAGGGTGGCCCCCTGCGAGACGGCCTGCCTGAGCATAGTCTCAACGCACTGCTCGACAAACAGGTAACCCGCAGTCGACTCGACCGTCACCACATGTGACTCTGGAAGATCGAGGACAGGGTACCGACGACACGCCTCGGCAACAGAGAGATTTTCGATAGGCAGGCCGTGCTGACGTGCGGACTCACGAGCCCCGGAAATCACTTCAGACTGCTCTTCGCCGCTCATAACTAAATCGCAGCGAACTAACAGGGATCGTCCGGAGGTTTCCTCGCAGGATTGCCAAAGGTCCCACGATCGATGCAACAGCGGCACGTAATCGGGGTGTTCAAAATAGGCTTTGCGAATGATGCGAGTCTCTCCGTGCGAACTGCCACGATCGTGCGGAGGGGAGAACCGATCAATCCCCAGCACTCGCAGCCCGCGCAAGGACAGTTCACGCATGGAAGCGGAACCAAACCCACCACAGCCGATGACAATGACATCCCACGACATGCGACGCCCGGCCCTCAGATTCGAAGAAAGATTTTCTGTCTGTACAGCCAGAGCAGAAACAACCAGTACAGCAGAAAGACGGTGGTCGGAAGCGTGATCGTTCCATACCACAGTGGATCAAGGGCCTTTGGACCGAAGACGTTTTCAAGAAAACCGGACAGGTGCACCTTCACAACACTCTCGCGCATCCACCCGGAGATCGTCTGCCCCATCATATAGATCAGGATAGAATTCGTGCCAACAACTACCAGCGGAAACGCAAGGATCCGCAAAGGCAGAATATCAAACACCAGATAGAACGCGGAGAGCATGGCAATGACATAGCCACCGGAAAAGAGCACCCATGAGGGAGTCCAGATGCGTTTGACAATCGGGCAGACGGTCAGATGAGCGGCAATCCCGAGTGAAAAACAGACGACGGCCAGAATGAGCATCAACGCGAGTTTCTTCCATGGTCCAATGGCCGTGGAAAACAGCCATTGGCCGCACAGGATTCCCAGCAGGGTGGTACCGATGGAGGGGATAAAATTCAGCGTTGTATAGCCCCCTGTGTTCGATTCGTAGGGTTTTGGATTCGAGAAAAACCATTGCTGGTACCATGTACGAACGGCGGGCACGTTCTCGGCCGACACAGGTGGCGTGTCAGCAGCATCCTGTTTGGGCGGCGTGTTTGCCGTAGCCGCAGTCGGGTCAGGCGCTGGAGCAGGAAATGGGGGCAGGGCAGGGGGAGCGGCAGCAGCATCAGCAGAGGCGGGATTCGGTGTTGCGGAGGCAGGAATAGTGGCAACCTCCTCGGCAAGTTCTACAGTTGCTTGTGGCACTGCGGGGGCCTGCTGCCAGGAAGCGAATCTCCACGCGGCTTCCGGGAGACGCCTTGCCTGCTGCTGTTTTTCGGCCGCCGGTTTGGTGGGGGCATTGCGCAATTGAGGCAGGAACCACTCATCGAAGAAAAAGGCCGCGTTCGCATTTTTTGACCATGGCGCCAATCGTCCTTCCAGAACTTCTCCTTTTTCCTTTGAGGCCGAGACCGCTTCGAAGTTGTAGTCCGCGGGCGGTGGATTCAGATTAAACCAGCCCCAGTAGCCCACCAGAATCACCACGAGTGCACCGTACTGGATCCATGGTTTCCGATGCAGCAGCAGCCATGCAAAAAAATACCCCAGCCCAATCTGGCAAAGTACGTTGGGAAAGACCCAGTTCGTCCGTTCGAACCTCATGGAAGACAGAAACACGCCCATCAGAATCAGGATGACCGAGCGACTGAGGGAATGCAGGGCTCTGAACAACCATCCCTCACCTTTCGCTTCTCGCCTGCCATAGGAAAATGGCATGGAGACACCGACCATGAACATAAACGCGGGCTGGATCAGATCCCAGAAAGACACTTTCCAGTTATCGAAGATGCTGATCCACGCCGGGTGATCAAACTGAGAACCGATCTGCTGCCAGAGTTGCCAATTATGATCTGACCAGACGGGAGACGACTGATCGACCTTCGAAAAATTCAGCAGGCCAAATCCTCCGGCCGCCAGCATCATCATGATGAAACCGCGAAAGGCATCGAGGGACACCAGTCGTCCCTGCGACGGTTCTGGGCGCAGCGGCAAACGGCCACTGCGAGGACGTTTCGGTGGAACGACTGAACTGCCCGGCGACGCGCTGCTCGTCATTCCGGCACCCTCGGCATTCTGAGCGGAAGGCGTTCGGGCGACTAGCCCGGGAGCGGGAACGGCGGCAGCGGAAGTCGGTAGTGCAGGCGGAAGGCTTGCAGGTTTCAGGGGCGCACCGGGCCCACCGGGGGCCGAGAGTTCAGGCGACAGCGGAGTAAGCTCTAGCGCATTCGTCGCCAGACAGTCGATGTCACTGATGTCACTCATGTCGTGCGATTCGACGGTGCGACGAACAGGGAGACGGAGCATTCCGCCGCCGGGCTTATCTGCAGCGAGAACAATTTTCAGGACATTGAGTCTGTCGTGTCTGGTCCGCATACAACCCTCGAGGCATAGAGATCAGAAAATTCAGCACCACCAAAACAAAAGACTGACAGACAGACGCAGGCCGGATGCGGCTATTGCAGAATTGAAAACGTGTTGATGTATTTCAGACACAGACCACAGAGTCCAATTGGGACTCGACGACGACCAACTGTAACCAACTATAAATGTCTGGAACTGCGATTGTACGGTGAACAAACGGGATTTGCAGCAAAACGGCCAAACGCATTGAACGCAGGCGAACACGGCAGCTCGCACACCAAGGGGATTGTGATGCAATTCATCCAGGCGTTCAATCACGGCCGGGATTTCACAAATCCGATGCAGAGGATTTTCCCACAAACTCCCATAGAAAAAAACACCAAACTGTTCTTCGCGGGGGGTGATGCAGTGCGCACGAGGGTCGAATTCAAAGGGAAATTTGCGGCTGTTGACGGGGGTGATTGAGTGGGGTTTTACGTTAAATTTTCATGAAATACGTCCGATGGCATAGCAGATCTGAAGGTGACTTTCAGGGGAGCCAGGAAAGCTCTGTCGACCGGGCCGTGCCCGACGAGAGTTTTTCTGGGTGAATGCAAGTGGCTTCACAATTTCTTCACAATTATTATGAAGACTTAGCGCCTGGTCAGGAGAAGTTCTCCGGACGACGTCCGGGAGCACGAAAATTTCGCGGTGGATATCGATTCGTTTGTTTTGGCTGACGATCGTCAACCAGGTCTGTTATGGACACCGCATCCGGATAGGGAATTGGCATATGCAATGGAAGCATTGGGCTTTGATAACTCTGGTAGTATCCGGGATGACCGGTTGTGGGGAAGCTCCTAAAGATCTGCCCACGGTCCCGATTCACCCAGTGAAGGGCACCGTGACACTGGATGGAAAGCCGATTGCTGGTGCGCGAGTTTCGCTGCAGGCAGTTCAGGGCGCGAAGCCCGGCGATATCAATCCGAATGCCGTAACGGACGAGTCTGGTGCTTTTCAGTTGTCGACGTACGCGCCTTTGGACGGAGCGCCAGAGGGAGCCTATTCGGTTACCGTTTCATGGCCAGTGGTAATCAACGCCTCCGGCAGTGATCCGGAGTATGGCAAAGAGCGATTACCGTTGCGTTATCAGGTGCCGGATAAGTCTGGACTGGTCATCACCGTCAGTGAAGAACTGCAGGACACGGTCCTGCTGGAACTCACCAGCAAATAGTGGCCAGCCAATTGAAATCGTAAATAGTAAATTTCCGTGAATTGGCTCCGGGGCAAGGCATTCAGGCTGCAAACGGGGCAATTTTTGATTTGTTTTTTTCAGTAGAATTTTTCAGGAGTCAGTTATGTCGGGGTTGGGATCAAGTCGGAAGGTACGAGGATTCACGTTGATTGAGTTGCTTGTGGTCATTGCGATCATCGCAATTCTGGTGGCCTTGCTGCTTCCGGCAGTACAGCAGGCTCGCGAGGCCGCACGAAGGACACAGTGCAAGAACAATCTGAAGCAGATTGGACTGGCACTGCACAATTACGAAGGTACTTATGGAATGTTTCCGCCCAGTCGAATTAACTTGAGCGGCCCCGTGTTTCAGGTGACGTGGAACACGATGCTCCTGCCATATATCGAGCAGGGAAACATGTACAGCCAATACAACTTTAACACAAACTGGTTCAACCCGGTCAATGACGCGATCACAACGACGCAGTTGGCGGCCTTTGTCTGTCCATCCACGCCTGGTTCACGACCACTTCCGACTTCCGCTCTGTATTCTGCACTGAGCGGCGGAACACGAACGGACACGCCGCTGTGGGGTTACAACGACTACGGTTCCGTGAACGCCGTACGTAATGCGTTTATTGTGATGGCAGGTCTGCCGTCCATTGGAACAAAGGACGCGATGGGCGCAATGGGACGCGGACCGGGTGGCACGAAGATTCGTGATATCACCGACGGGACCTCCAACACAATGTTGATTGCAGAAGACGCTGGTCGTCCGCGGCAATATATTGGTCGCCAGGGCGGAATCAACCCACGTGTTGGCAATATCGCCTTTGGAACTCAGTTCACCGCTGACGGTTGGACCTGGGCCGATATCAACAATGGATTCAGCGTTGACGGTTCTAATTCTGCCGGCCTGCAGAACGACACCAGCGGCAGCGGCAACACCACCATTGTGGGTCGGTGCGTCATGAACTGTACCAACGACAGCGAAATGTTCTCCTTCCACACTGGCGGCATTCAGACCGTGCTGGCGGACGGTTCCGTGCGATTCCTGTCCGAAAATATGTCCTCCGTTACGCTGGTCGGACTGATTACATTGCAGGGTGGCGAAGTCGTCGGAGATTTCTAAAAGCCGTCAGCTGAATTTGGCTGGGGTTGATCCAGCCTGAAAGCCTGCAAGTCCCGGAGCGAATCTATTGCTCCGGGACTTTTTTTGTATCTATGCAACAGGCACAGGACGACGGCTGCCAGCATTATGGCAGAGCCGCAGGCACTTGGTTGAACCGATGTGGGAGGCGTGCCAGACCCTGACAGACAGCGTGTGTTTTTAAGACAGTTCGGCCCGGGCAGGAATTGCGGTCGCCGCAGCGCGTCGTCTGGTGCGTCACGGCCGGGCCTCTCAGTGTGATGCTGCCTGGGAACTGGCCGAACCGCCGGTAAATCAGGACAGACGATTAAGTCACCGCCCTGAGGGCCTCATCAGAACTTTCAAACACCGCAATGATTTTGTCCAGTGCTGCCAGCGACATGGCGGCTTTGGTAAAGGTATTCATGCCACACAGGGCCAGCCGACCACCTTCGCGAGCCTGCAAAGTTTTCTGAAGAAGAATGCAACGGCCAAGAAACGCTGAGCCGATGAACTTGACGTTCTGGAGATCGATGACGAACTTTGTGGAGCCGGCAGAATTGATAAACTGCACCGTTATCCCGGCATCATCCAGCAGATTTTCAAACAGGCTGGAAAATTCTTCCCGGGGACGAATGATTGTGACGCCTTCAACCGTTTGAATTTCAGAGCCAACGGGATGAATCATAGGGCACGCAGTCAGTGTATCAGTGTAAAGACGGAACGAGCATCGGTGTACCGTCACGAGCGGGACTGGAAACTTGCGGGCAATGCGAGCGATGGCCACATCGACCACGCACGCTTGCCGTACGCAGCATGACGTAAGTGGCGTGAGTATGGTAACATTCCCTTGAAAATCCAGCCTTCAGTCCGATGAACGGCGGAGAATCTAAGTGGACCAGTGTGTTTGCAGGGGCTTTGGAAGCTTGCAGAGGAGACGAGAACAGCAATGTCGCGCACAATTCTGATTACAGGGGTATCCCGTGGACTTGGGCGAGCACTTGTGGAGGGTTTTGTGAAGCGGGGCCATCGAGTCATCGGTTGTTCCAGGGACAGTGAGGCGTTTCGGGAGTTTCGGGCCCAAATGGGATCGCGTTGCGACCTGCGGGCCGTAGACGTCACCAGTGAAACGCAGGTGTCTTCGTGGGCGACAGACATCTTAATGCAGCATGGGGCGCCGGACCTGCTGTTGAACAACGCCGCGGTGATCAATCGGAACGAAAGACTGTGGCGGATTTCTGAAGCCGAGTTTTCGAATGTCATGGAAATCAACGTGGGCGGTGTTGCCAGGATCCTGCGGCATTTTGTTCCGGCCATGCTTGTGCGTGGGAATGGCGTTATAGTCAACTTTAGTTCCGGCTGGGGAAGATCGGTCTCTGCCGAGGTCGCCCCTTACTGTGCCTCCAAGTGGGCTATTGAAGGCTTGACGCTGGCACTTGCAAAAGAATTACCAGCCGGGATGTGTGCGGTTCCGTTGAATCCGGGTGTCATCAACACCGAGATGCTTCAGAGTTGTTTTGCGGGAAGTACGGAGATTTTTCCCGGCCCCGGCAGAGTGGTCGGAGCGAGCGATTCCGTTTCTGCTTGGGCTAAACCGCACACAAAATGGTCAGCAGGTCACAATTCCGGACTGAAAACTGCTGGGAAGACGTTCAGTGCATCCGGGTAAAAACGGCCGGGAGAATTTTGATCAGCGGAAACGCCAAATCGCCGCAGAGGCTCGTCCTTGCATGCGGCGTCGGCGCTGGTATTGTTCCGACTTCCACAGTTTTTTCCCAAAGATGGCCCACACATGACTCAAATCAATAAATACAGCAGCCGAATCACCCAACCCGCCTCTCAGGGAGCCTCGCAGGCGATGCTTTACGCCACGGGCATGTCGTCTGACGACATGAACAAGGCTCAGGTGGGCATCGCCAGTGTCTGGTACGAGGGCAATCCCTGCAACATGCACCTGATGGATCTTGCCGCAAAAGTGCGCGAAGGTGTTCAGGCAGCGGGCATGGTGGGCATGCGTTTCAACACAATCGGCGTGAGCGATGGAATTTCGATGGGAACGGACGGCATGTCTTATTCCCTTCAGTCACGGGATCTGATTGCTGATTCGATCGAAACAGTGATGTCGGCGCAGTGGTATGACGCGAACATTTCGTTGCCGGGCTGTGACAAGAACATGCCGGGGTGTTTGATAGCGATGTCGCGACTGAATCGTCCGTCGCTGATGGTTTATGGGGGCACCATTAAGCCTGGCTGCGGCCTGAAGGGCGAGAAGCTGGACATTGTGTCTGCATTTCAGTCTTACGGCGAATACCTCGGCCGAAAGATTTCGGAAGAAGAGCGTGCGGCGATTGTTCGAAAAAGCTGCCCGGGCGCGGGTGCCTGCGGGGGCATGTACACGGCAAACACAATGGCGTCCGCGATTGAAGCGATGGGAATGACGCTGCCCTACAGTTCGTCCATTCCTGCGGAGGATCCTGCGAAGCTGGAAGAGTGTCTGCGGGCGGGTGCTGCGATTCGCAATCTGCTGGAGAAGGACATCAAGCCACGAGACATTATGACGCGGGCTGCGTTTGAAAACGCCATGGTGCTGATCATGGCGACTGGTGGTTCGACAAATGCGGTTCTGCATCTCATTGCAATGGCCCGTGCGACCGGCGTTGCTCTGACGATTGACGACTTCCAGTCTGTCAGTGATCGCATTCCTTATATCGCCGACCTCAAGCCCAGCGGCAAGTGGGTGATGGAAGATTTGCACACCATTGGTGGCACGCCTGCCGTTCTGAAGTATCTGCTGGAAAAGGGCATGATCAACGGCGACTGCCTGACGGTCACCGGAAAGACCCTTGCAGAGAATCTCAGCGAACTGCCGGGATTGAAGCAGGGGCAGACGATTATTCAGCCAGTAGAACATCCGATCAAGGCATCTGGTCACATTCGGATCATGCGAGGCAACGTTTGTCCGGACGGTGCTGTAGCCAAAATTACCGGCAAAGAAGGGCTCGTATTTGCCGGCCCGGCCCGCTGTTTCGACTCAGAGGAACTGATGCTGGTGGGTCTGGAGCAGGGACGGATCCAGAAGGGTGACGTCGTCGTGATTCGGTACGAGGGACCGCAGGGGGGCCCTGGAATGCCGGAAATGCTGACACCGACGTCGGCCATCATGGGAGCCGGTCTGGGATCCGATGTCGCATTGCTGACAGATGGGCGTTTCAGCGGCGGATCCCATGGGTTCATCGTGGGGCACATCACCCCGGAAGCTCAGGTTGGTGGAGTCATCGCGTTGCTGAAAGACGGGGACAAGATCACGGTCGATGCAGAAAAGAACGAAATCAACGTCGATCTCAGCGTTGCAGAACTGGCAGCCCGAAAATCTGCATTCCAGGCACCGCCGTTCAAGGCAGTGCGAGGAACGCTGGCCAAGTATATTCGGCTGGTCAAATCCGCATCCGAAGGCTGTGTCACGGACGAGTGATGTATTGATTGTTGGCAGACGGTTCAATGCGGACGCTCCCACAGGCGTTCGCAAAACACCACGCTGAGTTTCCTGACGAGAACGCCGGGTCTCATGGAACAGGCTGCTGTTCTCTAAACTGGCGAGGGCCTGTTCGGGCAGGTCCTCGCCGAAATCTGAGGCAGAAGCCGTCGTTCGTTGCGACAGTGCACTTTATTTTTTCCGAAGTTTCAACCAGGGGTAACTGTGGTGTCGACACAGGATCTTGAAGAATCGGTGGGCTTTGTTTTTCATCAGAACGCGGACCAGCAGGCGGAAAGCCGCAACAGCATCGTTCGCTACATTATTCTGAAGCTGCTGGCGAACGGCTTACCTGTTCCAGTCATGTTTGAGGACCATGACCGTCTCGGAGCACCCCGGCTGCTGAGTACCTATCATCACCGACTCAAGCGACTGGACTCTATCCACTGCCCCGCAGATGCTCGAATTGAAGCCTTTCTGCGCCGGTATTTTGACCGGATCAGGGGCTGCAGTGCAATGCGCCTGCCTGACCTCACGATGATTCTGGATCGTCATGGAATTGCCCGCGAACTGTCGCTGCCTCATGACGCTGACGAATACACAAACCGATTTGGATCCTCTTATCGTGCGAGGAACGGAGTTCTCCATAATCCAGCCAACGACCGCCGGACAACGGAGGGCACGTTTCATGTGACTGATGGGGGGCTGCCGGTACCGCGTGACAAAAAGTGCGTTCCCCGCATCACATTTGCCGCGTTGTTTCGGCACTCGATGAATCCTCCTGAAGAGCTGCTTCAGATACCATTTTCCTCGCGGGAAGCGACGCCAGCCAAAGCCTTTGTCTCGCTGCTGATACGCCCGGTTCTGTCTCCGGAAGTCATTGGGTACTGCAACGAGCAGTCGATGGAAATTCGGCTTTTCGCGCCAGGCGCCCTGGTGAGCAATCTGGACTTTGTGGAGTCAATCTTCGGAAACGCGGGGGATCCGTTTCTTCCGGGCAATGACGCCGCTTTGGATGTTCAACACTGGAGTGGCCATACCGGATGTGTGATTCTGGCCCCGCATCTTGTGGACATCACAAAAAAGGATGTTGGGTTACCACACTATGACGACGCCACAGAACGGCAGCGTCAGGATGGAATGTGCTGGAAGGCAGACGACGAGAAATACAACGAAGGTCAACCATTTAAGCTGACCTGTCGTGACGAGGAAGGCGTTATCGTCACACTGATCGCCGACAACTACTATGGCTACTGCAAAAAGGAAGTCAAAACACAGCTCAGCTATGCAGCCAATCTTGCAGGAATGGTGGAAGAGGAACACGCGGGGGGAGCGATGGCGTTTGCCAGCTTCAACCTTGGTGAGGAATTCAATGCAGACAGTAAACGTTACAACAATCGGACCTTTGCTGATGTCTCCAGGGACTACGCAAAGCTGATGGACGTAAGGCCGGAGGGCTACGGCATAGATCGTCTGCATCCAACCGTCATTTACGTCTCTGAAAACGCCCGATTTACGGTTGCCGACCAGCGTGTCTCCTGGTTTTACAACAGTGAGCCGCAATTTATTCCGCTGCGACCCGGCTATGTGTACATCACGCCATCCGGATATAAGGTGCGGCTGGAGAAACATCCCGCAGCGCCCTCCTGGCGACTGATCGGGACCCTGTTTGAAGGGGTTTTCTGCCACAAGCCCTGTACGGTCAGCGGAGGTGGAAAGAGTGAAATCAGCAAATCGATTGCTGACTATCTTCTGCATGGCCCTGTGTTCGTTGCGGACGCGGAACGGGATCTGGACCAGGTTCAGCAGATCTTTGACCGTGACTATTCTGACCGCTGGCGAAAGGACGGCACCGTCCAGCCGGACTATGGCAGGATTGCAAGTCGACGCATCATGGATCCGTCCAGGTCACTGGGAAGTGTGATCAAGCTCCTGACACCATCACCGGACTACACTGAGTCTTACAATGAATGGCTGGGAAGCATTGCGGACCATATTTATGCCATTATCTTTGTCATCAAGCGTATGCATTCGGGTCCGGAATCTGACTGGCGCCGGTGTTTTACGGTGGACATCGTCAATGGCCACCCCGGGCATGAACTGAAGTTTGGCGAACGAAAGCTGGTGGGAACCTACCTGCGGGTTGGATTGCTGGGAGAGAATACCTGGCGTACCTACAAGCTCCGCCAGGACTTTGCTCCCGCGCAGAAAGTGCAGACGGAAGACGACATCAGCGTGTCTGTCGTGGTACCTCGCCGGTATCTGCAACACACCGGAAATGTCCTGACAGAAGAGATCAGTTACAAGTTCGTACAGAACTGTGAGTACCGGCTGTTTCAGAGACCCGACGATGCGATTCACCGGGGGCTGGACCGACAGACAGAAGCGGACCTGGCTCGCTCTGATAACTTTATTGTGAACTTTGAACCACTGGCTCGACGGCAGGTGAGTGAGATTTGTGACCGACCGGTGGACCTGAGTCAGTTCACGGCCCCTATGCAGCGGTTGCTTCAGGAGATGATGGAGAGCAACGACAGCTTTGTGGTGTGTTCCAATACGCCGCGGCTGGTCAACGGAGTTCCCAGTAAGAACCCCAGGTATCTTCAGCCGCGACCGGATTTGATCAACCCGGTAAACAGATATGTGGCCGAGATGGGCATTCGATTTTCTCGCGCGGTGCCGATTGATAAACCGGTTCATTCTCCTGTGCAGGCGGTGCTGATTGGCCGGCGGAACAATCCACCAGAACCGGCGCGGGGAATTCGGCCGCTGGCGGTTTATAACCCGATCCATTATCAGGAACTTCCAGAGCTGTTCATGGACTTTATCAGCGCCCTGTCGGGCAAAAGTCCATCGACGACGGGTGCAGGCAGTGAGGGAGCACTGACCAAGGGACCATTCAACTGCCTGCGTCCGATCACCGACCTGAACAACGCTCTGGTGAGTTACCTGCTGACAAATCTGGCTGGATTTTCCACACCGGCGGGACACATCGGATCCACTGTTCGCGTCGATCATGACATCAGCCTGCTGATTCCGGAAATCTGGTGTCGGCTTAGCCCACAGGAACGATCGATCGAGTTTCTGATGGGGGAACAGTTACTCGAGAAACTGGAAGATTATACGCATGGGGGAAAACTGATTCCCGCAAGCCGTCTCGGCTGGAGAATTACATCACGGTTTGTCCGCCGTTTTGCCGGACGCGTGTTTGACAACCCCAACAAAGTATTTGACAAGGCTATCCTTTGCCCGGAATCTCAGGACCCGGATGCCTTTGCCGATGGGGTTCTTTATATTGCTGAAGCACAACAGCGAATCGCGAAGCTGTACTTTGAAGACGGTTCTGTGGATTTAGCCTGTCCACCGCTTCGGGCGTTGCTGCATATTATGGCCGAAGGATCATGGGAAGGTTTGACCGCCAGTGACACAAAGTTTCGCGATCTGTTCACGCTGGAATCGATGTTGACTTCCGAGTGGTATGCCCAGCGATTGCGAGTTCGTCAGGAGAGGCAGCAGTTGTTGTGGCAGCGTCACGTTCAGGCGCTGGACACATTCCTGAACAGCAACGAATACTCGGACGAAAAAGTGCAAATGAATATTTCCGGCCGTCTTGAACAGGCTCGGAAGAATCTTGACCGGGTGATTTCCCCGGAATATCTGGAGGAACTCTTTGGCACACTGGGAGCTGACGTGCTGTAATTCGATTTGAAGCGGAAGAATCTGATACCTGAGGTCGGCGGGCTTTCGTTATGATACCATGACGACGGGTCCGCCGTACCGCGGGTGGCGGGCCGCAGAGAGCATCGGATTTCCAGCAGGTAACATCCAGCAATGGCATTAATTTCACTGATTGACGAGGGGGCGCTGCCGCCGGGCAACAGCCAGGAAGTTGTCGCCGATGGGCGGGTTTTTGCGGTCTATAATGTGGACGGGCAATTCCACATACTGGACGGTATATGCCCGCATGCCGGAGGGCCGCTTGGCAAGGGCACGATGCGGGGCAACGTCGTGACATGTCCGTGGCATGGCTGGCAGTTTGATGTTACAACGGGGCAGCACTGCCTGAATCAGCGAGTTTGTGCAAATCGTTATGCGGCAATTGTTCGGGATGGTAAAGTTCTGGCGGACATCGGATAGCGTGATCGTCAAAAGGCGGGTCGGAGGACACATCCGAGTGGCGTGTGCAGAATTTGTTCTGTGTTGAAGCAGACTGATCGCGGCAACTTCAAAGTGCCTGTTGCGGTTGCCTTGCCAGCAAATCAACAGAGTCTGCTCATGCCGGCGCAGAGTGGAAACAGTCACCGTTGGGCTGGATTGCACGAGTGAAATTCTGCCTTTTGTCGGCCTGAGAATTCAGAACTCGTGAGCAGGAACTTCAGATGTTGCGGAACCCCGATCTTTCCTGGCAGGCACTGGCATCATTTTCCCGATCGATGTCACGTCTGATCGAGGCGGGTGTTGAGATCCGAAAGGCGTTGCAGACGGCGGGGAAGCAGTCATCGGACCCGCGTATGACGCCGGCAATCGAGAAGATCCGGCAGGGCGTTTCCGGCGGGCGAACATTAACCGAAGCGATCTGCGACCAGGGAGAGCTGTTTCCCTCCCTGTTTCAGGATCTCGTGAATGTCGGTGAGCAGACCGGGCATTTGCCAGAGGTGTTTGGGGCGTTGGGAAAGTACTATGAGTCCAGAATCAAACAGCTGCGAGACTTTCGATCGGCGATTGCCTGGCCGGTGATTCAATTTGTGGCAGCTGTCGCGATCATCGGGCTGTTAATCTTCATCCTCGGAATTCTTCCACCGGCGGGTGCGGATGGCAAACCATTCGACGTCACGGGACTGGGCCTTTCCGGGACGAGTGGTGCGATTACCTGGATTGTGGGTTGGGCGGGACTGGCAATCGCTGGATTTCTGCTCTGGAAGTTCACGCGGAATCAGGTAGCAGGTCAGCAGATTCTGGATCCTCTGCTTCTGAAGATACCGGTGCTTGGTTCCTGCATGCGATCTTTTTCGATTTCGCGTTTTGCCTGGTGTTTTTCGCTGACGCAACAATCGGGAATGTCGATTCGTCCATCGCTGGAATGCAGTTTTCGGGCATCGGAGAATGGAGCGTTCACGGCTGCCGCGCCGAATGTCTGGAAGGATGTCTCTGCCGGACTGTCACTCACGGACGCATTCATCCGGTCTGAGCTGTTTCCCGAAGAGTTTCTGCAGTTTGTGGCCACAGCGGAGGAGACGGGAACGGTACCGGAAGGTTTGGCGAGAATGAGTCACATTTTTGAAGATCAGGCTCGCCGCAGCATGAGTCGGCTGACAGCCATACTGTCCGGCACGGTTTGGGTCTTTACAGCGGGACTGATCATCTACTTCATCTTCCGGATTGCGATGATTTACGTGGGGATGCTGAATGATGCCGTGCAGCAGGCAATGTGACGAATTTGACGAGCGGAACGTTGTCACGTTATTCTTGAATCTTCCGACCGAACGGACGTGGAAATCGGTGCCCGGTAGCCTGGAAGAGCCAATTGTGAGCTGCAATAGAGGCCAGGCTAACCGCGTCGACTTCGATGTGTTTGGGTCAGGTCTTTGCACAGGCTGGTGGAAGAACCCATTTCGGAACAACTCAACGGCAACAGCGGAAGATTTCTGGAGTAAAGCGATGCCTACATACGTTTACGGAGTGGTGCT
Source organism: uncultured Planctomycetaceae bacterium (assembly GCA_903871805.1). Lineage (GTDB taxonomy): Bacteria > Planctomycetota > Planctomycetia > Planctomycetales > Planctomycetaceae > SXXK01. The sequence continues at coordinate 18,677 of CAIQIE010000175.1, forward strand.
GTCGGACGACGACGATGAAGCGATTGGTGAAGTCTTTGAGGTGGAACAGGGGATACGGGACAAACCATTGACGCATCACCCGGAGACGGGGCAGCCGGTTCGGCGTCTGCTGTGTGCGCCATTTATTGCGGGCATGTGGTCCCCGATGAAAATGAAAAAGAACATGTCGGACAACACGCTGGCAAAGCGGGGGTTCACCAAATATGTGAAAACAAGTGATGGTTATGAAAAAACAGTGGGAAAAGGGCCCTCAGTGATCCCAAAAAACGGCGAGAAATGAGAATCATAATGCTTGCCGTGGAATTTACTGGATTCGGGGAAGAGCTTGTGTTCTTCATCCTTCGAATATTTTCGATGGCGGGGATGTGTGCGGTGGACGTTGTTGCCAGGAGCTGTACGATACTTCGTTGAAAAGCTCAGGCCGTAGAATGCGAATCGGGAACGAAGGCGAATTCGGGTTTTCGGTTGTGGACAAGAACGTTTTGGTCTGAGGGTTGAACAGGCATTGTAAAATCGCCCCGGATCACTCTGGCGACAGAGCTGTCATCGGGCGAAGAAAACGCAAAGAATCGGAAGGGTGAGAGCGTGGTTCAGAATTCGGGAAACGGTGGACCGATCAGTCAGTTTATTTCGCATCACTATCGCCACTTCAACGCAGCGGCGCTGGTGGATGCGGCTCAGGGCTACCGCCTGCACCTGGATTCGGGTGGCCGGATGATGGTGTGTCTGGCTGGTGCGATGAGTACTGCAGAACTGGGGTTGTCACTGGCTCAGATGATTCGCGAAGACAAGGTGCACTTGATTTCGTGCACGGGAGCCAATCTGGAAGAAGATGTTTTTAATCTGGTGGCGCATGATTTTTACGAACGAGTTCCGCATTATCGTCAGTTAAGCCCGGCCGACGAACAGGACTTGTTGAACCGCCACATGAACCGAGTGACGGATACCTGTATTCCTGAAGGCGAAGCGATGCGTCGTATGGAAGCGGCGATGCTGGAAGTCTGGACGGAAGCAGACCGCAGTGGGCAGCGATTTTTCCCGCATGAGTTTTTCTACAAGGTCCTTCTGAGTGGAAAGTATCGGGAGCACTATCAGATTGACCCGAAGGATTCCTGGATGCTGGCTGCGGCGGAAAAAAATCTGCCGATCATTGTGCCAGGATGGGAAGACGCGACTCTTGGCAACATGTACGCAGCGGCAGTGATTCGTGGTGACATAAAGAACGTCCACACTGTCCGTACGGGCATTGAATACATGACATGGCTGGCGGAGTTCTACACAAGGACGACTGCAGACAGCCCGCTGGGCATGTTTCAGATTGGCGGCGGGATTGCCGGGGACTTCCCAATTTGTGTGGTGCCGATGCTGCATCAGGACCTGCAGAGGGACAACGTACCGCTGTGGGCCTACTTCTGTCAGATCAGCGATTCGACAACCAGCTACGGCAGTTATTCCGGGGCTGTTCCCAACGAAAAGATTACCTGGGGAAAACTGGGAGTGGACACACCGAAGTACATTATCGAATCGGACGCCACCATTGTGGCTCCTCTGATTTTCGCCTATGTCATGGGCTGGTAAGGCGAAGACGAGACTTGCAAAGGCGTCGCCACGGGGCGACGCCTTTGCGGCAATCGGTTGACGCCTACGGCTTTGTCAAATCTTAGTTTTTGGGTTGCGTCATTCCCGCGCAGGCGGGAATCCGGTGCCGCGATCTGGATTCCCGCCTGCGCGGGAATGACGGTGAACTCTTATTTCACTTCGGTGAACCGCAATTGCAGGCTTTGACAAAGCACTACGGCTTGCCGTAAGGATTCAATTCCATTTCCGGCAGCAGTTCCTGCGAACTTTCGGCCTTTGCCTTCTGACCATTCGCCTGAGGACTCGCGTTGGCAGCGTTCCCGGTCTTTGGCTTGGCAGCCGGAGTCATTGCCAGAGGTCTTTGGGTTCCGGAAACCGGACCAGTCGCAACAGCCGGGGCAATCTGCGAGGGCAGTCTTGCCGCAGCATTTTGTGTCCTGGCAGCGGGGAGTGTGGGAACAACCTGTGTTTGTGGAGCAACGTTTGGTTGACCAGCACCGGTGTTCCTGACCCTGTTCACTGGGCCTGATGCGGGAATTGCCGTGGGTGCCGTCTTGCTGCCAGCCACAGGATTCCGCGGGCCCGCACTGGATGCGGCATCAGCCCCGGTCGGCCCATTCAGTTGGCTCTGAGCGTCTGCAAGATCGGATTTTTTCGGCACGGGAGGCACGGGCATAGGCACGGTCGGTGGCGTTGGCTGCGGTTCGGTTACTGGCACCGTCTGAATTGTCGGATTGGATCTTCCGGTCGCATCTGAATTGACAGCGCCGGGAATGAAAGGCCGATCGGGCGTCTCGAGTGATTCCCATGCGGATCGCGCTGGACCGGCAGAGATTGGTTCCGGAACAGCTTCCACGTGGCGATTTTCCAGAGCGTGAGTCATCGCATCGCCGCGTTCTGTCGCCTGGCGATAGGCTTCCGGGTTCCATTCTCCTTCGGCGAGGTAGACAGAGTTGGCCTGCAGCAGACCTCCCTTGCGGAAGTTCAGTTCTGTGACGGCTTTGTTGTATTCGACGATGCTTCGAAGGTAGCTTTGATCAGCATCACGGCTGGTGATCTTGGCTTCAAGAACGCGGCCGATGGAAACGGGATCGCGGGAATTGTCATTCGCCACGCGTTCTTCAGCGGTGCCTGCATAGTCCACAGCGACATCGGCTCGCTTGGACCCGCTTTCAGCCAGCAGGTACCAGCGATCCATCTCCAGAACGGCATTGTTCAGTTCGCGAGCAACTTCTTCTTCCTGCACCTGCAGTACCCGGCGTGCCTTACGCAGCCGAAGTTCATAATTGCGTACCTGAGCACGGGCGAGCCGAAGTCCGAGCGGCATGGAGAATTGCACACCGGCGCCCCACCCCTGTTGATTTCCCTGAGTCAGGGTTTCCAGGGCGTTTTTGTAGCCGGTATCTGTAAGACCATCATCATCGTCGCCACTGGTTCCGAGTGTGTCGCCAAAACCATTAACACGATACTGCGAAACCAGATCAAGTCGCGGACGGTTCAGGTTTTTGGCAGCCCGAAGCTGCAGTTCCAAACTGCGAATTTCCCATTTCTGTTTTCGCAGTTCCGGTCTCAGAGCGAGGGCTTCCATCAGAGTGGAGTCCCATGATGGAACGAACTTGGCTTCGGAAGGATGGTCGCTGGGTTTCAGGAATTCGCCATCGTTCAGCGGCAGGCCAAGCAGTCGCCGCAGTCGATTTTCAGCCTGCAGCACATCCGCCAGGGATCCTTTGATGCGGGCATCTGCTTCGTAAAGTCGATTTTGTGACTGATAGACAGTGTCCTGAGCTTCTGCACGAGCGGCGAGCAGATCGCTGTACTTCACAATATCCCGGAAGGTCATAACTTCGGAGTGATACAGATGCAGAGCGAGGTAGAGATCCCAGTACTTGTTCTCCACGTCGCGAATCATCGTGGTCACGGACTGTTCGAAGTCCAGCATTGAGATATCGGAATTGATTCGGGAGATCAGCACCCCCTGGGAAACGCCGCTGACCCCGCGAAGATTTTGTGCTGCGGGTCCGGCGATGCGGGTGAATTCCGTTCCGGATGCTGCGAGCAGCGGTTGACGGTATTCCGCCTGCAGAAATCCTGTGTACGCCGAGGGAAACAAACGAGTTTGGTTATTGCGGCTGTAGGTCCAGTTGTTTTCAACGGCAAATGTGCCGGAATTGGCAAAGGCCTTTTCAAGGCGTGTTTGCCATTGGGTAGAGTTTTCGGTGAGCACATCACCCTGATTCAGACCGATGTTTGCGGTATTCTGAACGTCTTCAGTTCGACCGGACTGCAGATTGCTGCTCAGGATAGGGTCAAAATCCGAGAGCGCCGCTTCCATACCGCGGTTTCCCAGCAGGAAGCCCGTGTCCTGAATCGCGGAGTCATAAATAGAGGCGACACGCTGCGGATTGGCCAGCAGTGGATTACCCGGCGACAGAAACCCCTGATCCTCGCGGACAATGGCCGCATTGGAGAGTGCAAGCCGGACACATTCGTCCAGCGAAATCGGGCGCTCAGCGATTTCTTCCAGAGTGGTAATTGTGCGCGGCGTTCGAAACAGCTCCGGATTGGTTTCCGACTCTTCCGACTCCACAGCGTAATCGATGGAGTTTGCATAGTCTCGATAGTGCGAGGTACCCGAATCGTTCTCCAGAAGGTACTGCAGAGATCGATCGGGAGCAGCGCAGCCCTGACTGAGCACAGCCATCAGCAGTGTCAGTACAGTTGAACGCTTCCATTGGTCAGGTTTCACTCTGCCAGCCTCCTGCTGTCAGACAGACAATCCTGCGATGTTTTCCATTCGCAGAGACAGATACCAGAAAGCACCGGAACCCGGTTTTTCTGATCGAATATTGAGTCAGCCGTTTGAAGACACGCACGACTGCATTCGGACAGCACGTCCATGGCGTCTTCTGATTTCCAGTCACCGGGTCATGATCCAAAACGGATCACGAAGTCCCGGAATTTCTTACACAGAGATGTCTCTGATACCGGAAAACCACTTGTCCGACCGACTTCCAAATTCACGGAGTACGAGACTTCCATAAAAACGGGGAACCGACAGGACTTCGATGATGATGTCAGAACCACGGGGGAAGTGACAACCGGTAAATGAGTCTTCAAAGTGCTGGCGGGAGCACTTTTCCTGAGGGATTTCCGCCCTTCGGCAAAGGATGCGGGGTAGGCATGAAAACTGCCGAATCTGCGTAATGAAAAGCGAGCAATGCAAGGGCATCGATTGTAAAAGCTCGGCAAAAATCGCGGCAAAAGGAAAATTCTGCCGGTTGTTGTCTGTCGGCAGTTTTGCTGCGGTGCAGACCGCCACAGAGGTTTGGGCATTAGCATCAGACAGAAATCTGGTGATTCCTTCGGACTATCCATGGCAGCCAGCTGGTGGGTCTGGATGGGGAACTGCCGGCTAACCGGAAATTGCAATTTGGTCAGCAGGCCGTAGCGGGCGCTCCCTGCACACGACACAAAAAACTCGGAACACCCCCGCAGGGAATTGATAAAAAAAGTAGCTTTTTGCGGCAAAAGCGAGGGGACTGGTTCCAGGGAACAGAATCCTGACTGCGTCCTGCTGCGTCAGATTTTCCCGGGAATCATGGAACCAGCCGCTGGAGACGAAAAAACAGCGCCGATTCGACGAAAATCCGGCTGGTAAATCACCGATTCGCACAGAACGGCAGAAAACGGAGCAATTGCCTGACGTTGTTCGGTTGCAGCTTTTTCCGTGCATGGGACAATTCCGGGAACCAACGCTTTGCTCACAAGGATCTTCCGATGCCAGAAACCAGTATGACCCGTGAAACCTTACCGGCCGGTGAGGTGCTTTGCAGTTACTGCACAGCCCGGTGCTGCCGCTATTTTGCCATGCAAATTGATCGTCCTAAAACACGGGAGCAGTTCGATCATCTGCGATGGTACCTGCTGCATGGGCCATATTCTGTATTTGTGGACGGTGAAAGTTGGTTTCTGATGGTCCCCGGAGACTGCAAGCATATTCTGCCGGACTATCGCTGCGGGATTTATGAGACACGACCGCAAATCTGCCGAACGTATACCACGGACGACTGTGAGTACGACAACGACGGTGTCTACGACCAGTTATTCGAGACACCGGAACAACTCTGGGAATACGCGTTGGCCGTACTTCCTCCAGAGCCTCGGCGAAGCATTGATCAGCCTGTCAGTCTGCCGATACTTCAGGTGAGTTGAGGCATTTTGTTTCGGAGGGCTGGATCCGTGCGTGGCATGACCTCTTTTCACCGGGTGCCAGCGTAATTCACCCTTACAGTCAGGCATGAAAACAAAGGTACTCTACGGCATAATCTGGTCACATGGCTGAATCGGCAGTTGATAACTTCCGATGCAGGCAACTACCAGGTGACTCATTTTTGACACAGCGGGCTGGAACGTGCCTGCATTTTCTGCAACTGGCAAAGAGTGAAACAGTGAGTGACAAGAAGACGCAGCGGATTAAACCTCAGACACTTCGGGGCTTTCGGGATTTTCTTCCTGACCAGATGATGGCGCGTGAACGCCTGATCGACATCGCCAGATCGGTATATCGCAGCTATGGATTTGCTCCGATTGATACACCTGCTCTTGAGTATGCGGAAGTTTTGCTGGGCAAAGGTGGCGAAGAATCCGACAAGCAGGTGTTTCGATTTACGGATCAGGGTGATCGCGATGTTGCCATGCGTTTTGACCTGACGGTTCCGTTGGCTCGGTTTGCCGCCCAGTACATCCAGGAACTGGGGACTCCATTCCGCCGCTACCACATTGCACCGGTCTGGCGAGGTGAGCGACCTGCTCGAGGACGATTCCGGGAATTTCTGCAGTGCGACTTTGACACGATCGGAACGCTCAGCAATTCGGCGGACATTGAAACCCTGTTCGTGATTAATGATTTGCTGGAAAAGATCGGTATCGAACGATTTACAATTCGAGTCAACAATCGAAAGGTGCTGAACGGCCTTCTGGAAAAGTGTGGACTTCAGGAGCATGCTGTTGCCATTCTGCGTTCGCTGGACAAGCTGGACAAGATTGGACGGGACGCGGTACTCGCCGAAATGCAGGAGAAAGCCGGAATTCCGGCAGCGGGAGCGGCGCAGGTTCTGGACATGGCTCAATTAAAAGGCAGTCCGGACGAAATTCTTGGGGCACTGGACGGAATGTTGCAGGGTAACCAAACCGGGCAAACCGGACTGGAAAATCTGAGAGAGTTGTTTGGCTGTGTGGCACAGTGTGGCTGGCCGGCAGAGCGCGTGATACTGGACGTGTCCATTGCTCGCGGACTGGACTATTACACAGGCACGATTTACGAAACGATTCTGGGTGATCTGCCGGGAATCGGCAGTGTTTGCTCCGGCGGACGTTACGATAATCTGGCTGACTTGTTCACATCGCAGCACTTACCTGGTGTGGGAGCAAGTCTGGGACTGGACCGCATGCTGGCAGCCCTCGAAGAAATGGGACGCACCACCAAAGCCACGACACCGGCTCCCGTGCTGGTCACCATGTTTGATTCGGCCGGGATCCCAGCGTACCTGCAGATGGGCCGACAGCTTCGAAAAGCCGGAATTGGAACGGAAGTCTACCCGGAAGCAAAGAATATCGGCCGCCAGATGAAGTATGCGGACAAGCGGGGATTTCGATTTTGCCTGATTGCCGGGGCGGACGAGTTTGCAGCAGGAACCTGGCAGATTAAGGATTTGAAAAATGGAACTCAGGTTTCCGTGGCGGCAGCGGACGTAGCGGCACATCTGCAGCAGGCACTGACAGCCGAACACTCCATTTGAATCTGGTCGCGCCCGGTTTTCTGAACGCTGACATCCGTCTGCTCGTCAAAGTCTGACGCGAGCCGTTGCAGCGAATTTGTTTAAGTGCCCCTGAAGACAACTGAATTATGCTTGAAAATCTGCCCTACGAATCCATTCGGCACAAAGCCCTGACGATTGAGGGATATTCTCGAGCGGCGGTCCAGAGCTACTGGCGAGTCCCGGAACTCAAGATTGGGTTTGAGCTCGGTGCCAGTCCCTGGAACTTCATGGGGACTCAGACCTTTCTGGTGACTCACGGACACCTTGATCATCTGGCCGCGCTGCCTGTCTATGTGGCCAGGCGTCGGATGATGAAAATGGAGCCACCAGTAATTTATCTGCCGGCCGAGATTGTGGACGACGCGTGGCGAGTTCTGAAAGCCTGGCAAAAACTGGATCGTGGCCGCATGCTGTGCGAACTGATCGGCGTGACGGCAGGAGAAATGGTGTCACTCTCGCGGGAACACCGTTTTACTGTTTTTCCAACAAAGCACACCGTCCCGTCTGTGGGCTACATTGTGTACGACGTCCGAAAAAAGCTGAAACAGCAATTTCAGGGACTGCACGGAGACCAGATTCGAGACCTTCGCCTGCAGGGAATCGATGTTGCGGCAGAGTCGCTGACACCGCTGGTATGTTTCACCGGGGACACATCACCACCGGGACTCGACGCGCATCCGGACGTCTATCGCGCCGAAGTACTGATTACGGAAATGACATTTTTCAGGCCGGAGCATCGCAAAGAGAAGATTCATAAGTTCGGCCACATGCACCTTGACGATATTCTTGAGCGGGCCGAGCGATTTCAGAACGAGTTGATCCTTCTGTCGCACCTCAGCACACGCACCCACGATGCCGAAGCACGGCGGAGACTGGACCAGGTGCTGCCGGAGCAACTCCGCTCCCGTGTTCGACTGTGGACGTAAGCGACACAGAACAACAGCAGGGGCATGGTGGGATCAGAGGTCAGAAGAGGTCTCGTACACTCACTCTGCAATGCCGCCGAGGGACAGAAACCCGGCATGCTTGCGGCAGCACTCCGCCCCGGGCAAAATCACGGAAATGAACACTGCCAGGAACTGCAATGTCCACACCACCCAGAATTCACATTGTGGGCCGCAAAAATGCCGGCAAAACGACCCTTGTCTGCACACTGATTCAGGAACTGACCAGGTGCGGGTTGAAGGTGGCGAGCGTAAAGCACACGCACCATCAGCACGAACTGGATACCCCAGGAAAAGATTCTCACCGGCATCGGGTTTCCGGTGCGGTAGCGACTGGAATTCTGTCGCCGCACATGACAGCCCTGTTTATTCCGGATGACCGGGAACAGCGTGCGGACGATCGCTACGCCGCTTTTGAGCAGGCCTTTGCATCCAGTGATGTGATTCTTGTGGAAGGGGACCTGCACACATCCGGAACGCGGATTGAAGTTTGGCGCCCGGAACTCAGCGAACCACCATACGCAGTCGCCGATCCCGGAATCCATGCCGTCATTTCGGATGCCGCGCTGACGAACCTGACTTGCCCCTGCTGGCCAGCATCGCCGGTATCCCGCTTAGTCTCACTTTTTCTGGAACTGTTACCTCAGAACCCCGCGAAGGGCAGGGTAGGGTGAGCAGAACGCATGTGCGGTGCGACAACCATCAGCGCGCAGTGTCGTCAAGCAGTTCTGAATAACCTATTGCGATATCGGGTGTATCGCACCAGTTGCCGTGCAGGCTTGGAAAATTCAGGACGTTTCCATCTGGATTCGCCGTAGTTCGGTTTGATGAGTGCCGCACGCTGCGGAGTGTGTTAACGTAACCAATCTTCGCCATTGACGTTGCAGCCTCAGGTGCATGGCACCTGGCACGCCTGTATCGCACCAGTTGCCGTGCAGGCGTGGAAAATGCAGGACCCATCAGTCTTGATTCGCCGTAGCTCGGTTTGATGAGTGCCGCACGCTGCGGAGTGTGTTAACGTAACTAATATTCGCCATTGACTTTGCGGCCTCAGGTGCATGGCACCTGGCACGCCACCCATGGCACCTGGCACGCCACCCTGCGATTCAGCCCGGAGGGCTGGCAGAAAATAGCCGGTGGCAAGCAACGCGCCGCCACCGGAAATGTGATCCAATGGGATTCCACCCCGTCAGGCGGTGGCAGAAAACGGGAAGCGGCGGGTGGAGCGACG
>CAIQIE010000176.1 GCA_903871805.1 uncultured Planctomycetaceae bacterium
CGAATAACACAACGGAGTCGCACAATTTCCTTTGCCGTGCCTCGCAAACACAGACGCCAAAGGCTCCGCAGGACGAGGCCAGTCCGTCTGAGACCCATTGATGGCCCCCACGCGTCCTCAAAACACACGTCGGTACGCAAAACATTTACAGAAATGCACTTACGACAAAAGCGACAGGTGGATGGCCCCAGTTTTCTTGTTTTCTTGAGCAATTCAAAACTGTTTTGCCCCCATGCTTGCCACCCAGAATCGCTCAGACGTGAACAAAATATCACTTATAGTGATAGTAAAGAAGATGAGACAATGATTTGGTCAACAATCACGAACCGATGTAAGTCAACAAAAGGATTGCCAAAAAAGTTCCGATGAAACTAAAGTTGACTTACATCAATTTTTGCCGTAATGTTGTCGTTGTGGCGGCAAGGAGCAGAGAAATTCCTGTTTGCTCGGAGTCATCCTGATGGCTCCGCTGGCAAATCGAGAGATTCTGAATGCATTTCAGGAAGCTCTCCGCGAATGGAAGTGCGACGGGTACGTGGTTTGGCTGCAACGCCCAGGCGAATGGCTTCGTCAGAATCTCGATAATCAGGACATACGAAGCATCTCCAGGATGATGCACGAGTATGTTGAGTCCGGAGGCGAGATCGACCAGGTTATTGAACGACGTGAGCGGTGGCGGGATCAACACGAATTCCACTACGACTTTCGTTTCGCAATTTCCGGCCGCAAGATTTATATCGAAACCGTGCTGGATGTCTCCAGCACCGGCCCCACAGTCACAGTTGTGAATATGCACGATGAGTAAGCAATCTTCGTCTGTTCAGTCCAAGGCCAAGCCTTACCCCCGACGGTGTGCCGTCTGCGGTGAGGTTTCAGTCGCCAAGTGCCACATTCGATACAAGGCGGAGGTGCGTCACGATGGGAAGTTGCATACATTCTCGATAGCGAGCCTTGGGATTGACCAGTGCGAGCGTTGTGGAGAGCAATTCTTTACGGCCTCGACAGACGAGGAGATCAATCTCGCTCTTCGCAGCCATCTTGGTCTACTGCCCCCTAATGAGATACGAGCTGGGATTGCTCTGTGCGATGTCAATCAGAAAGAGTTTGCCCAACACCTGGGCATTGCAGCAGAAACAGTTTCGCGTTGGCTGACCGGTGCATCAATCCAAACTCGGTCGCTCGATAAGTTAATGCGTCTCTATTTCACGATGCCGAACGTCCGAGTGGCTCTTTCAAATTTGGAAGCTGTACCGGTTGAGCATCAAACATCTGCAGGCAGTCCAGCGAAAATTGAGGTACGAGAGTCGTGTGTCGGCATCTCTGGTGAAAACTCTGGGCCGGGACCATTCCGCCGCATATTCACTCAGGCAACGATTGCACGAAGCGAGAGCTTTTTGTTGATCGCCGCTGATCACTAAGGATTTCAGTTGTGCATACGGTGACGTTCTACTCCTTCAAGGGTGGTGTTGGTCGCACGTTGGCGATGGTTAACATCGGAGTCGAACTGGCCAACAGTGGCAAGAAAGTCCTGATGGTGGACTTTGATCTTGAGGCCCCTGGAATTGATACTTTCTCTGATTTGAGGCCTTCGTCGCCGAATGATGGCATCGTCGACTATGTGACACACTACCTGAGACACGGTACAACGCCAGATCTCAAATCCTTCATCTATCAGGCTGATATGCCCCTGCGGCAAGGCGGAACGGTCTGGGTCATGCCTGCGGGACGACGGGATACGACTTACGGCGCAAGGTTGGCTTCGATCGACTGGCAGGATCTATACTCGAATCGGGATGGTTTTTTTCTTCTGGAAGATCTGAAGCTTCGCTGGGCGGAAGAACTGAATCCGGATTATGTTCTTGTGGATTCCCGCACCGGTCATACCGAGGTAGGTGGAATCTGTACGCGACAACTTCCCGATACGGTAGCAGTTTTCTTCGTTCCAAACGAACAGAATCTTTCTGGACTGTCGGGAGTTGTTCAGGCAATTCGGGATGAAGAAAAGCGAAGCTCCGGAAGAAAAATCAATCTTGAGTTTGTTGCATCCAACGTCCCAAACCTTGACGATGAGGAAGAGATTCTCCATTCAATGCTTCGGCGATTTTCCAGGACACTGGGCTATGACAAAGCCACGACAATTGAACGCTATGACAGCCTGCATCTGTTGAATCAATCCATCTTTGTGACAACTCGGCCCAAAAGCCGCCTGAGTAAACAATATCGAAGGTTGCTGCAGCAGATTGTGGAGCACAACCTGGAAGATCGTGAGGCGGCACTTCGAGTGCTTTCACGTTCGCTAAACGTTCGTGACTCCTTGTTCCATCGAGACCATCGTTCGTCGAAGTCGCGGTCTGACGTGTCGAGTCAGATACAAACAATTCTGCTGAATCATCAGGATGATCCAGAGATCCTTTGGGCGACGGGCATGTTGTGCCGGCAGCAGGGGAAAGTCTCTGAGTCGGCTTCGTTTCTTGAACTCGCGGCCAAATTGGCCTACCAAAAACAAGATCCATGTGCTGCAAGATATCTGTTGGAAGCCGCAGACGTTCATGTAATGAGTGGCGATCTTGAAAGCGTCGCAGCGGACCTGCTGAAGACTCTTCAGTCTGACAAGTTGGGTGCGGCTCAGGTCTGTCGTGTAATCTCATTGGCCCGGCAGGCAGACTTGCCGCCCTGGAATGAATTTTCAGAAACTCCAGCAGTCAAGGCTTTGTCACTTGATGAGCGGGCGGAAGTCGCGGAAGCAGCGTCTTTCAGCAGAGTGTGGCAAAACGCAGGACTTGAAGTATTGGAAAAGGGAGGGCTTCGTGAAATAGGCTCCGAAAAATGGTCGGAGAGTGTCAGCAATCAATCATCGCTCCTTTCAATAGGAGCAGGCAAGTTTGAGATGGCAGTCGAAGCGATCAATAGGAATGCGATAATCCCCGGTACGACTAACATCGCAGACACCTTCAACTACGCAATGGCTGAGTGGGGACTCAAGAGGGAACCGCCAATTTCTCTAATGCAACGAGTTGTTGAATTAGGAAAGTCTCAACAGCGAAAAGACGCAAATCTTGAACAATGTATGGCTCTTGCGTACCATCTTACAGGTCATTCAGAGGCTGCAGCCGAGCGGCTGCAAACAGCGAAGCAATTGGCATCAGTGATTCCGGTTAATCAGTTTAGTTGTTGGAGTTACCTGACTAGAGACCCAGACCAATTCCGAGCGGACCTGGCGGAGATGGAACAGTTCTTTGCAGGGAAGGCAATCCTGCCGAGATTTATGACAAATAGAGTCAATGAACAATGAGTGGACTCTGTGCCGATTGCCGCAATGATTCGGTTGGGCGATGGCGTGCGAACTATCGCGCAGGGCTGCCGGGTAGCGCGTAGGGCCATCCACCTGTTGATCAGCATCGTAAGTCGCTTGCTGGTCGCTGTTTACTCGCACTGCCTGTCTCGCAAACACGCGATTCCACACCAACGCAACGATACCGTACCAGGGCTGATGCGCTACCTCGGCAGCAGGCGGATTGCCCCACATCCGCTGGCCGCCAAATCCGCTGGGATCGGCTGTCTCAGAAAGTGATTCCGCGTGTGAACAGTTACCCGTGCGATTCAGCTTCAACCTGACTGGCAAATTCGTCCACCCTCGCTGCAGTAACATGCTTTACGGAGTATTCAGTGAAGAGCTGATCCACATGGTAACACCACGTTCGTCGCCCGCATTTTCATCAAGTTGGACGCGCGCACCCGCGGGGAGTAATTGTTTTACTTCCTTGGCACTCTCCTTCGCAGAATGCGTCTCCCCTGAATCTACTTCTCTGTCTTCTTCCCTGTGTTTGCGTTTCGCGGCTGCCTGCGGACATACGAGCCGAGGATGCCGACCGAATTTTCGGGGACGCGGGACGAG
>CAIQIE010000177.1 GCA_903871805.1 uncultured Planctomycetaceae bacterium
AGAAAACGCTCTTCCTGAGGGACAACCGCGTCCCATTCTCCCGGCGTACTCAACAGCAGACGGATGACATCAGGATTCAGCAGCGGGACATCACAACTGGTGACGAAAGCCGTGTCGGCAATTTGAGCAAGCACCTCCATGCCGGCCGCCAAACCTTCCAAAGGCCCATGCTCGGGATACTGATCTCGCGCAATCCGCACCGCCGCCGGTAATGGCGGAAGTTCCTGGTCCCGGGCCGCGACAATCACAACGGGCCCTCCCGATAGGCCCTCTGTCACAAGCCGAAGAACCCGCTGCAGCATCAGTTCTGAGCCGAAGGGCAGGCTGGCTTTGTCCCGCCCCATCCGACTGGATCGGCCACCGCAAAGAATAATTCCCCCTGGCTCCATGACGCGTCTTTCCGGATGAAACTCAGGACTTCAGCGGAATCCTGCCGGATGGTCCGGAACCCAGTTGCACAAGCGGAATCTGCTCTGGCCCCGCGGATACCTGCCCGGAACATCCCCCACACGAACCACATCCGGCCTGCGAGGATTTGCGAAACCACGGCAATCGACGCAGTATGATCACCATGGCGAACAGTACTGTGGCAGCAGTTGCAGCAGATTGCAGGTCCATACGAGTTTCTCCCCGACACCGCTGAGTCCCCGATTCTGGTGAAGCGGCGACTTGTACCAGAGCGTGCGTTTGCGGTTTGTGACTGAACTCATGTCTGCAGCCCGGAGCCGGTAGCGTCTGGACAGACGGGCCAGCTGTGTTCTACTGATTCAGGTCAGTCCGGTCAAAACACCATCCCGACAGAAGTCCGGGTTGCCAAAAGTTTCCAGGTGATGTCCAAAACCATGCGCCAGTGCGACAAGCAATCGGTTGTGCGGAACTTTCGGGAAGACCAGAGAACGTCCCATTTGAAAGTCGAGCCCGTTACCGACCATCACGAACGGGATATTATCAAGGGTGTGGGAGTTGCCCTGGCCAAGTTCATTTCCCCAGACAATCAGGGTGTTGTCCAGCAGTGATCCCTCACCACCAGGCTCGGGAGTTTCTGAAAGACGTTTTACCAGATACGCCATCTGTTCACAGTACCACGTATTGATCTTCGTCAGCTTCTCGTGGGCTTCTTTGTTTTCATTGGGCTCGTGCGACAATTCATGGTGCCCCTCATCGATACCCAGCCAGTTCATTTTAGGCTGCCCAACGGAGTTTGTGATCTGGAATGTCGCGACTCGGGCAAAGTCGTTGACAAAGCTGTTCACCAGCAGGTCCAGCTGCATTTTGGTAATCTGCGGAATGTTGTCGTTTTCTTCGCGAATGCCAGGTTCCAGAACAGGCACTGCATGCCCTGCGTCGGCGTTCGCAGCGGTCCTGAGCTGTTCTTCCATGCTGCGGACAAAGGTGGTGTGCTCCTCAAGCAGGTGCCGATCTTCCCTGGAAACCACTTTGCTGATTTTCTGCAAATCCTGCTCAACTGAATCGAGAATGCTGCCCAGCACCTCGCGGTCACGAACCTGACCGTACAGCCTGCGGAACATCTGGTAAGGGTCGTCAATCGGCGTGATCGGCTTGTTGGCTCCGGCGTAGCTCATACGAGTCCATGTGTCGGCGCGATCGGGAACCATGACACCAAATTCCAGGGAGCCAAAACGTGTCCGGGTTTCTTCTTTGGCCTGCAGGAATCTGGCGATCTCCTGATCGATGGAAATCCCGCTGGCCCATCCGGCCGGTGTATCCGAACCGCCCTGAATGTTTCCCGGATACAGCTCAATTCCCGTTAGCAGACACCCCATGCCACGCATATGGTTGTCGCCGTCTCCGCGGACTTTATCGCAGACACCTTTCAGAATCAGAGTTTTGTTCTGGAAGTCCTTCAGCGGCTCCAGAATTCTTTTCAGAGTAAACGTCTCTCCCTGTTCGTCCGGCCAGAAGTCCCACGGGACCGTTCCATTGGGGCTGAACATGACCACCAGCCGCTGCTTGCGGGCAGTGCGAGCCGGGGTCGTCGCAAAAGCACTGAGGTTGGAAACAAAGGGCAACGCTGCTGCACTCAGCCCCAGCCTGCGGAGGAAATGGCGACGACTATTCATGACGGACTCCAATTTGAGCGGGTGGTACAGCAGGGCGGGATGGCCAGCACTTTTCTGCGAGTTCTGAGTCGCAGTCGCGGGATTGAGTGCTGCAGGAGGCACCAGGAAGAACAGATCAGATTTCGGGTGAGAAGGCGATACGCGGACAGAAATCCTTTCGGGCAGCCCGAAATGACTTTTTGAATATTATGGAGAGGAATTGGGGGCATTCGCAACAACAGGCTGCGAATTCGTGCTCCATCCCCGCAGAGCGGAACGGACCGCAATCTCCACCTGCAGGTTTTTCAGGCGAAATTCCTGATTTTTGAACGATTCAGACAGTTCCTGAATGGAATCTGTTCCGTAAGCAAGGATGGGCTGCTGCACCATGTGATGAAAGAACTGCCTGACAAATGCGCGATGAGTTTCCTCACTGCGGGCCAGAAATGCGGCCAATTCTCTGGCACCATTGAAGCGGGTCAAGCCGCCATTTCTCTGCAAATACTGCCCTGTGGCGTCAATTGGCTGACCCTTTTCAGAACCTCGATGCCGGCCGACGGCGTCAAAGTTCTCCAGGGCAAACCCCAGCGGATTGATCAGGCCGTGACAATTGGCACACATCTCCGGGCCAGTCTGCACAATCACTCGCTGACGCGTTGTCAGGTCCGGTGCCAGTTCCGGGGCCGTTGGGGACACCGCTATCGGCGGCGGTTTGACACCCCGTCCCAGAATTCCCCGTGACAGAAAGACACCCCGATGAATCGGTGAACTGGTTTCCGTGTAGGCCAGACCACTCAATAAAAACGGGTGAGACACGATTCCAGCCCGTCGCTCCGGTTCAAAACGCACTTCCTGAAACTCTGCGTCTGCGGCCAGCCCCGCACCATAGAACTGTGCCATACGCCCATTCATAAAGATGGTGTCGGACAGCAGAAGCTGCCGAAAATCTCCCGACTCGGAATCAACCACCTGCTCCAGAAAAAGTTCCAGCGAAATCTTCAGGTCGGCAGAGAGTCTGTCTGTGTAATCCGGAAAGGCCTCGGGGTTTTTGGCGATGTCCTGGATCCGATCAAGATTCATCCATGAACGAAGAAATTCCAGCATCCGGCTGCGCGCCCGGCTGTCACCGACCATACGCCATGCCTGCTGCCGAATCTGGTCCTCGGTGGCCAACTGCCCCTTCGCTGCGGCCTCCATCAAAGCCGCGTCGGGAACCGAATTCAGCAGTGCAAAGGCCAGCCGCGATGCACGGTCCAGCTGATCATCAGTGCCGGTGACTTCACGGTAAAGAAATCGAGGCGACTTGAGAGCGGCAATCACCACTCGCCGAAGACCTTCTTCGTCGCTCTTTGCCGCCGCAAACTGCTCATCCACAAAGATTCTGCGAGTCTCTTCATCCAGTGGTCTGCGAAACGCTCGCTCTGCAAACTGCCGGCCGAATTCACGAATTTTTTCCGTTCGATTGTCGTTGTCCCGGATCTTTGCCAAATCTCGAACGGAAGCCACGACGCGATCCGCCACCTCGACAGCCGCATTGGTGGTGGCTTCATCCCACTCCGGCGATACACTGATGCCTCGTTCATAACCAGCACTACGGTCATCCGGGGGAAACGGCGTTTCCGCGATCAGCACTTCCGCGGAACCTTCAGGAACCAGATGACGCTCGGGAATGAGCTCTTCAACACTGCCCGGGGATTTCCACAGCAACTGCACGGAGGCCGTCGGTTCTTTGAATTTAAACCAGTCCAGCCGAATCGGGTACAACCGCCCGGACAGCAGATATCGCGAACCATGAAACACAACATCCGATCCCGATCGAACCGATGCGTCAATCAATGGTGTCGCCCGATTATTGACAAACAATCTCGCACCATTTTCCGTGCGTATGACAAATTCATACCAGCCGGATTCTCGAGGAATCAGTGAGCCTTCCCAGGCTATGGCAAATGCGTCCTCAGAAATTTTTTCGCCATCCGGGCTAAATGCACCGAACTGAAAGTTCACTGCATTATCAAGCCGCTGAAAGACTCGTCGGTCCCGACGGTGATTGCGGCTGGAAAAGTAATCCGCGTTTAGCCCTCGCTGACTTCCAGGAACCGTTCGCCAGCGAAAGCTGGTTCCCAGATCTGCGATGGCGTTGCGATACTGAGCAACCGTGAGCCGCGTCAGTTCGATCCGCGGGGGATTCAGCCGTGCCTGAGCTTCCGGAGAATAGAAGGCCTGCTGCATCCATTCCGCCACAGCTCTGGCGTCGTCGCCTGTACACTGATCCGCAGCTCCCTCAGGCATCGTGCGGTCGATAACGTCCGCAAGCTCAGAAACCGGGCGATCTCCAAACAGCGGCGCCGGAGCGTCCGGCGTACCCGTCCCATTCTGCCCATGACAGGAAATGCACTTCGCTTCGTAGACCAGACGACCTCTGTCAAGTATGCCTGACCGCTCGTCACCCGGACTGCAGGCCGTCAGCGAAATACTCAGCAGAAATGCGAATACAGAAAGGTGTCGCACAGAGACAACTCCTTTGAAGATCGCGACCGTCTTAAGGATGGATCCGGTGGGAAAACACATGGCGGGAACTGCACAGCGGAAAGGTCAGGAGGGTCATATCAGAGGCAGTCGTTGGCTGTTTTCAAGACAACCGTTTCGTCGTTCACATTGACAGCAAGCGTGCGACAAACGCCTGACGGTGAACACATGACCCCGGTTGAAGCGACATTGTCCGGTATGAACGCGGTCTACTATATCCATGAGATTCCCGAGCCGGCAACGGGGAGCCCGCGCTGAAATCCATGGATTATCAGGAGTGACAGTGGAAAACACGGAGGCCCTTTGGACGAAGGTTCGGCTGGAAGGGCCAGCCGCAGCAGCGGGATCAATTGAAGCAATTGAATCGATGATGGCGGATGGGTGGGGCTGTTTTGGGAGCGTCGTGCCCGGTGCTCAGTCGACGAACAGGAATTCGTTGGTGTTCAGTAACAGTCGACAGACGGAGTCCATGCCATTGTCCCTGGCCAGTCGCGTAAGTCGCTGCAGTTCGAAGTCCGAGGGTTCGCGTTGCCACGTCCATCGCACAGCCGCACGAACCTGTTCTTCCGGTGTGTTCCCGACCTGCAGTGCTCGCTGCGCCATGTGCCGGCAGTGATGCAGCACAAAACGGTTGTTCATCAGTGTCAGTGCCTGCAGAGGGGACACGGAAAACCCGCGAACAGGGGAAAGTAGCCCAAGGTCAGGAAAATCCAGCGGTTCCAACAGAGGGTCCGCAATTCCTCGCCAGACAACACGGTAGATGCTTCTTCGCGTGGCTCCCGGGCTATCCCAGTCAAAATTGCTGTAGTCCAGGATGGGCGTAAGTTGCGCACCAGGGCGGGAAGAGAAATGGGCAACCCCTGGGCCCCCCATGCTCAGGTCCAGGCGACCAGCAGCCAGCAACACGGAATCTCGCCAGGTATCCGCATCCAGACGCTGCCGTGACATATGAGACAGCAATCGATTCTCAGGGTCGATCCGCAGAGCGTCCGCAGCAGGAAATGATGTTCTGCGATACGCAGCACTTGTGCAAATCAGGCGGTGCAGACGTTTTAGTGAACCGTGGTGACGTATTTCGCAGGCCAGCCAGTCCAGCAGTTCCGGGTGACTGGGAAGACTGCCCATGCGGCCAAAATCCCCCGGGGTGTCTGACAGACCACGACCAAAATGATAGTGCCAGACTCGATTGGCAATGCTGCGCCATGTCAGCGGATTTTCGGGGGCTGCAATCCAGTCTGCCAGTGCTGCGCGGCGGGCGGATTCCGGCTGTCCGATTGTCTGGTCAAACCTCGCCGGCAGGAATTCAAAAATTGAAAGGGCTCCTGGACCTGCAACATCCCCTTTCTGTTCGACATTTCCGCGCCGCAGAATGCGTATTTCCCGCGGCGACTCGTAGCGAATGGTGCCGCGCTCATTTTCCGCCACCGTTCCGGCAGCATAGATTTTCTGGGGCGGTGGCAGCCGTCGCAGCTCTTCCTCTGCCCGGCGTTTCAGCAGGAACGCTGTGATCACCTGCTGCTGCTCCAGTGATCGATCCACTTCAGAAATCTCCAGCAATGCCTGAACGTCCTGAGGAATAATCGTCGTCTGATCGGCAGCAGAATCCGTGGCACTCAGTTTCATGCGGCCGATAATATGGCCGCGTCCATGAATCTGTCGCAGCAGGAGATTCACAGACAGACCGGGTTCAATGACCAACGGTGATTCCAGTTCAAAAACTGCGGAGTGAGCTTTGCCCTCCTGAGGATGAATTCCCCAGCCAGAGTTCAGATCACCATCAATGGCCTGCTGAATCGTCCAGCCGTCCTGATCAAAGTCAGACGTGGCACGCCGAATGGTTAATCGTTCACCCGCTGCGTTTCCATTTCTGAAAACACGAAGCTCCACTTCATTCAGATGCAGATTGCCGTTTTCCGCACGGCCGGGACCGCCAGCTGGCAGGGATTCGTGTGGCAGGACGTCCAGGCGAATGGCTGTGATCTGCGGCAGCGCAGAAGAAAAGGTGAGGGATGTCGTTTCTTTCTCCGGCAGCGGTCCGGTAGAAAGGACAGAGCCATCGTCCAGTTGCTGCAGTTGAGCGGCATCGATGGATATTGCAGACAGGAGCCTGACCGGCGACCACGCTGCGGACGATCGGACCTGCTGTTCCAGCTGCTGAACGAGTTCCTGGTTTTCCGGAGTTTTCAGCACGGCAAAATCAGACTGATCCGCGGCGGATTTCAGCTGCTGCCATTTGCGGCGCATCGCTGCCACGTTCGGATCGTCGTCCAGCGGAATTTCACCTTTTCCGATTCCGGCGAAGACCGCCTGCAGGGAATAGTAATCCGCCTGGGTCACCGGATCAAATTTGTGATCGTGGCAGCGCGCACAGTTGGCCGTTGTACTGACAAAGGCAGCCATGGTCTGCGTCACCATGTCGTCCCGGTCAAGGTTTTCAAAGTTTTCAGGAGCTGTCGAGGCGGCACTGTGATCGTAGGTGCCAGCACCCAGATATCCCAGAGCAACAATCAGTTCCGGCGAGCCCGGAAAGAAAGCGTCGGCCGCCAGCTGCTCACGAATAAAACGCGGCCACGAGATATCCTGATTGAAACTGCGAATCAGGTAGTCACGAAATCGCCAGGCATTGGGCCGAAACACATCGTGCTCAAAACCGTGGCTGTCCGCAAAGTGGATGGTGTCCATCCAGTGTCGAGCCCAGCGTTCGCCATACCGTGGCGAGTCCAGCAGACGGTCGACCAGTTTTTCAAAGGCCTCAGGGTCCGGGTCCGCAATAAACGCTGCCGTCGCTTCAGCATCCGGAAGTACTCCATGCAAATCGACCGTCAGCCGGCGGATCAGCGTTCTGCGGTCGGCTTCCGTTCCAGGCTGCAAACCTTCCTTTTGCAGACGAAAGTCTACAAACTGGTCGATGGGGTTGACCAAAACTTCAGGGGAGTGGCTGGCGGAATTTTGTGATGGCAGCTGCGATAACAACGGCACGTCGGGTCTGACCAGAGGCCGCAGAGACCACCAATCGGCATCGATGGAATTCGCTTCGGGCACAACCGTACGCGGATCGTAAGCACCCAGTTGAACCCACCGCACAAGCACATCAATTTCTGAGTCTGCCAGTTTCTGCTCAGGCATCCTGAAATCGTCGTCCAGATGTCTGACAGCACGGATCAGAAGACTGTCCTCGGGGTTTCCCGGAACAACGGCGGGCCCACGACTTCCGCCGGCCTGCCAGCCACTGCGCCAATCCAGTGTCAGTCCGCCTTCAAGAGCCCCACTGGCATGAGAATGGCAGGGGAAGCAGTTTTCCCGAAGAATCGGTTCCACATGCGTCTGAAAGAACTCAGTCTGCTCATCAGCCAGCGTCTGCGGCGCATGCACGATGACCAGCAGCAATGTCAACAACAGAATGCGATGGAAGCAGGACATGGCGAGCTGAGATGTCCTTTTCTGGAAGGCTGGGATGGTCACGAGGCAGGGGGAAGACTGACCACAGCATAACGCTGACACCATGCGGCCACAACAAGTCACCGAGAGAATCATGTTGTCGAATTGCACGAGTGCGGAATTCGCAGGAATGCGGGTTAATACCCATACCCCGACCATTACTGAATAATCCCGAGTGAACACGAAAATTGCCGGGGCAAATCGTTTTTCGTCGGGCTGTGTTCTGGTGTAAGCTTTGAACATACGGAAATCCTGCAAGATGCCGCAGGTCAGAGAATCACAGGGATCAAAGTACGATTGTCGAATCCATGGCACCGGAAATAATTGAGCATCAGGATGACTTTCTGGAGCTTTGTGACCACATTCGCAGTTGCGGACTGGTTGCTTTTGATACAGAGTTCGTCTCGGACGCAGGCTATCGCTCTGAACTGGGGTTGCTGCAGTTTGCAACACGGGAACGCTGCGTGGCTGTTGACCCGCTCGCAATCCCGTCTCTGCGATCGTGGTGGGATGTGATGACAGACGACACCACAACGGTGGTCGTGCATGGGGGGCAGGCAGAGATCCGGTTCTGTATTCAGGGCAGCGGACTTGTGCCAAAGCGACTGGTGGACATTCAGATCGCGGAAGGCCTTCGAGGTCGCAGCTACCCGATGTCGTACAATGCGATCGTCGAACGCGTGCTGGGGCGAACGATCGTTAGTAATCAGACACGGTCCGACTGGCTTCGTCGTCCACTGTCCAGTGATCAGATGCAATATGCCCTCGATGATGTCTCTCATGTTCTGGACGTCTGGGAACGCCAAAGCCATTGGCTGACGGCGCATTCACGGATGCATTGGGCAACAGCAGAATTTGACCGGATGTGTGAAGAGATTCTGATGGATGAGCGACTGGAACCGTGGGAGCGGATTTCGGGAATTCATCGGTTGTCTCGCAGGGAACTTGCGATCATTCGCAGCCTGGCAGTGTGGCGTGAGGAAGACGCGGAGCGAAGAAACAAGCCTGCAAGAAGAATCCTGCGCGACGATTTGCTGATGGATCTTGTCAAACGCAGACCCACAACTGTCCAGCAGGCACTCGCCACGCGTGACATGAATCGATCAGAATACCGCAGATCGCTGCAGGAGATGGTCGATGTGATCGCGGACGCCGTGAAGATTCCCGAAGATCAACTTCCCCCCAGAATTCGCCATCGTGATGATTCTTCCTCTGACGACCAGGTCATTGCAAAACTGCTGGGATTGGCGTTGGGAAACGTCTGTGCAGAACTGGATGTCGCACAATCCCTCGTTGGTACCAACAGAGATCTGACGGAGTTGGTTCGGGCGCTTCGGGGTGGTGAACGCGGCATGGCACCACGACTGCTTCAGGGTTGGCGCGGAGAGATCTGCGGTGATCTGCTGCGAAAGGTGCTGGATGGTCGCGTTCGATTCCGCGTCTCCCCGGGCAATTCTGTGACCCCGCTGATCTTCGAAGAACATCGGGATGATTCCGCGAAAAAGTAAACCGTTCCAGAGCAGGTGACGTTCTTGCGGATGCCGAGAAATGTCGGTTGCTGCAGCATGTGCCATGGACAGCGGGCAACAAAAAAACCCTTCGACCAAACTGATCGAAGGGTTTTTTGTTATGCGTTTTTGCAGCACAGTCAGTGTGGCCCATCAGGCCATTGAACTGTGCGTATCGAATCAGCGAACAAGGCGGCAGAATTATTCAGCCTTCTTGCCTTCGCCCTTCTTACGGGCTTCGAAAGCCTTGCCGAAAGCTTCGTCAGCAAACACCATGGCGACCTGATCGTCACCCTTGGCTGCTTCTGCTTTGCCCTTGCAGTCGCCGCAGCAGAAGCTGACCTTCACGCCGCCGACTTCTACTGTCTGCTTCTTGTCAATTGCTCCGCCTGACAGCGGGCACTTGGTCTGAACGAACTGGCGAGTCTGAGCGAGCTGCCAGTTGGCTTTCTGGGAGTACTTTGCTGGCTCTTTTTCGTAAGCGGCTTTGCATTTTTCGCAGCAGAAGTAGACCTTCTTTTCCTTGTATTCAACGGCCTGCTCACGCTTTGCATCAGCACCTGAAACCGGGCAGGTCGCCTTGAATTCCCGTTTGCCCTTGCCGCCCTGCTCCTTCGCTTCGGTATTCTTTTCGTCAGCAACAGAACCCGGAACGAACAACGCAAGTCCCAGAATCACAGAAAACAACAAGCGATACATTGAACAACTCCCCAACAAAAAATGGCTGACTGAAACAGAACCACTTGGTTCTCCGGATGACCGTGCACCAGAGAATCTCTGCTCCAGAATGCACACATTGAACCCGTATTGTGACCACTTTGTCAAGACTAGCAGACATTTTTCACCATGCGGGGACCTTACAGATTCAATACCAACGGGTACAGATTACCAGCCTTCTCGGGCGAAGTCCTGTCAATCTCCCGGGCGATGACATCGCGCTGAATCTGCTGCTTTGTCCCAGAATTTGTCTGAGAAAGCAGAAAGTTCAAAAGTCTGCTGATTGTCAGCCCCAGTCCGTCACACTATCCTGCCGCCGGCATGTCCTCAAGGGCCCATGGCTCAGTTGGTTAGAGCGTTCGGTTCACATCCGAAAGGTCACAGGTTCAAGTCCTGTTGGGCCCAATCCCGTCCCAGGCACACTGGCGAAAACATCCGCAGACCCACGAAAAACACTGGTTTTTTCGTGGGTCGTGTTTTTTGGTTTCGCCCCATTTTCCCCAGTTTCGTGCGTCTGCGGGCCCG
This sequence comes from uncultured Planctomycetaceae bacterium, assembly GCA_903871805.1. Taxonomy (GTDB): domain Bacteria; phylum Planctomycetota; class Planctomycetia; order Planctomycetales; family Planctomycetaceae; genus SXXK01. The sequence goes on from CAIQIE010000177.1 coordinate 10,775, forward strand.
CCTGTGGGTCTATTCTTGTGTCGTCTACACCCACGCAGCAACAGGATCGCGTTCAGCCGCCCGGTGGAAAAGCTCGTCCGTAATTGCAGATAGTGCTTCGCTGCTACCAGCAGCGAGCCATGCCTACCCCAGTGACTGCCGACTTCTGGCTTCAGTGCCCCACTGCAGCGGTCCCGTTCCCTGTGCTTCCGCTGTATCCTGACTACAAGGCATGTCGTGCCAGCACAGGGCCTTCTGAAAACCGTATCCTCAAAAAAAATTAGCCGGAAGGGGACGCTGGATTCAAGCTGCCCGGCCGCGTTGCGAGGTGCTGCCCAGGTGTCCCAGCGATACGGTTTGCCAGCAACCACGCGTACGTCCGGCCATCCAGCTGCGCCTCAGCCGCCTGGTCCTGCTACAAACCATCAAGGTACTTCAGGGATAGCAGCCACAACGTCTGCTCGGCACAGTCCAGATCCGTGACACAACCCGCTTCCTTGCGGAAGGCATCATCGACATCTCGGAAAGCCTGTTCCAACATGAGCGATTTTCGGAGGGCACTGTTATTGGTGCCAGAGTCTTGTCGGAACTAACCGAACGGCGAAACTCCGCTTCGAAACTGGCTGTGCTCATAGATCGGACATCATAAATCTCAGTAGCCGGAAACCACCAGCATGCTCTGGAGAGGGCCGAATTCAAGGAACAGTGGTGGTGAGCACAAGCGGGTTTCAGACGCTCACGGCGGAAGTCAATTCTGCCTGCGGTTACGTTGATGCTCACGCGTGCGGCATCAAGTACGACGAATACCCTGTGGCTGTTCAGCCAATTGCAACCGGTGTAATGCAGGGAACCTGCCGCCAGCTGGTGCAAGATCGCCCTGAACGCATTGGCATGCTTTGGTCAACCGCCAACGCTCGGGCCATGCTGAGCCACAGATCTCTCAAAGCATCCAACGCCTGGGATGATTTCCACAAACAGTATCTCATCCAGGATTCACTCAAGGCCTGATCACTGCAAGTGCGGTCAAAGTCCCGGAGAACTCACCAGCGTTCCACAATAACGGATCGTCAAAGTTCCAGCCGTTGTTTGCTGAGCTTATGAATTCAGGGCTTCGCAGCACCTTCATGCTTGTCCAGCGTACTTGCCGGGGCTGCAGTAAGCCTGCGAATCCGCAGACGCCGAAAATGTACCTCTGAACCCTCGCTCTGAAGGGCCAGGTGACCTGACGAAGGTTTAGAACCAGTTACCTCACCGGCTCGCTTCCCGTTGACCTCAATCGAAATTCGCCCCGAACGCGATATCACTCGACATTCGTTCCACGAGTTGATGGGGCGTGCGAGTTCAGGAGGAGCTTCCAGAATATTGTCCGTCGTCGCGTCACCGCTGGGAAAGATACTGCCGACCTTGGGCTGATGCAGCTGGATCTGTACAGATGTCGGCCAAACCCGCTCTTCCTGCTGCGTATGGATCAGAAATCCACTGTTCCCGTCTGTGTCCTTCGGGTACTTCCACTCTGCCGTAAACTCGAAGTCCTCGAATCTCTCTATGGTCCAGAGAAATCCCTTCGTCCTGCCATTGCAGATCAGAATGGGCTCTGAATCCGGAGTTTCGCGAGCGACCATCCAGGTGGCTTCCATTCCTGCTGGCATTTCCGCTGGATACGACTTCCACGTCTTTGCCAGATCGGAATCCAGTAAATCGACACTTTCCACCGGCAGGTCCCCGGATTCTACAGGAGGCACAGTTTCCTGCGACCATGCTAATGTGGACATCCACACGATGCAGCAGATCCCCAGTCCAACGATCATCCAACGAGATGACGTTGCTGTGGCGAAACGGCCAACGTGTCGGTCCGGGAGTTCTGACATACCCAACGTCAACGAAAAAGGACTCTGTAAAAGAGGACGGGAAAACGGTTGCCGCTCAATCTATGCCTGAACGCAGGTCGCTGCCAGCGCTCTGACATGTTTCGTTCGTGATTTTGGAGATTCCGTTCCTGTGTTGCCGGAATTCAACGGCGGTTCAGCAGGGACGCGCTGCACAAACGCCACGTGATTAACAGACGAAACATTTGGTGTTAACGAAGTGACTTGCGTGGCGTACACGAAACAGGGGGACGTACAGCAATCAACCTTGCCGCTCGCAAACAAAAAAATACGCAAGTGCTTTAATGAAAATACTTTGCGTAAAAAACCAGAGCCTGAATCTGCGTCGGATAAGGTTTATTTTCATTTCTGGCCCATCGTTCGCCATGTAACAGACCGTCGGACAAGCAATGACAAAAAGAAAACGAAAGCGGTCTGCAGAACCTCTGACTTTTTCTGACTGTCTTGTCCCAGTGCCAGGTTTGTATCAGGCCGAGTCGAAACGGTCTGAAACGCAAATTCGACCCTGATGCGGGAACTCTGCAGGAGCAGTGAACATGCTTGCACGGCAAATTCTCAATTCTCTCTCAATAACAGAAAAAAAGAGTACACAATGTTGAAGAACTTCTGGAATGACGAAGCTGGTGTAATCGTTTCCGCAGAAATCGTTCTCGTTGCAACGATTCTGGTTCTCGGCCTGATCGTTGGCCTGTCAGAACTGCAGAGCTCAATCGTTGCTGAACTGAGCGACCTGGCAAGTGCCTTTGGTAACGTTGACCAGAGCTACAGCACTTCCGGTTACGTTGGCTACAAGGCTAGCGGCGGAATCAAGGCTCGCACTTACGGAGCTGCTTACTACGACCGCGCTGACGAGTGCGACGGCGACGCTAACGTCGACATCGTTTGCGACGATCCAGGCGAAATGTAATCGATTCAGGGAAGAGGCCGATCCCCCCCCCTTTGTATCAGCCCCTTCCGAATCGTCGAACAATGAAGGCAGGACCTCTGGTCCTGCCTTTTTTCTTTGATGGATCGCTTGAAGATTCCATCTTCAATTCCAGGCCCCCTTTACCAACAACTCGTCCAACGCCCACCAGAGTTCACTCCCTCAGACGATAAGTGCTCTGATGCAGCCTCCACTGGCAGATTGCCTATCTGCCGAGGAACCACAGGGAAAACTGGACTTGGCCGTTGTCCGCACAAAACGCAATTTCACCTTAAAGCCTGCCACATCAACTCCGGTGCATCCGTGCACAGAGGCCTGCGACGAAGTGATTTTTATGATTCTCTTCGTTCAATGCTCACACTCGATGCTCCCCGCAGGTTCGCGATGCAACCGTGATAGCAGATAATCACTCACGCAACTGTCGACAGACACCGTTTTGGCCTTCGAGGTTCCGCACCGTTGCACAGGTCTCGTCGATGCGGTTAGCATGTGACATTGTCTCCCGAAGGTCATTCTTTCAGTGATTTCAGTACCAACATCCGCTCGCCCCCTGTTTTCTGGTAACTGACAACCTGCTGGTCAAATAACTACTGGAACACAGCGTTCCTCTGAGCTCTGCTCCAAATGCAACACCGCTCGCATTCAAGTACAGGACTGCCTGTTGCCGCCGGCCGTCAGTAGTTGCCTGAAGGAGAAAAGAAACTCCCGGGATGCACAAACTCTCAGGCCCTGATGCACAGGTCCAGTCGAAAAGAAAGCCGGCTTGATGAGGTATTTCGGTTGCGCGACTCCACTCGGCATGGCATAGCACAGCAAGCGAAATCCAGGTCGTTCTGTTTGCCGTGACAAACGAACAGGCCGACGACTACTACCAGCAATTACGTTGCCTTTGAAAACCCGGCATGGCAAACGTCGCCACCAGAAATCCATGAGCGCCGCCATGGGAGCCCGCAACAAGGAAAACACCCGGGTTCTGCGAGGGTTCTGCGAGGGTTCAGCGACGGCGTCGGCGACGACGATTGGACGTAGCCGCAGAGGTTCCTTCCGTTTTCTCCGTTTCATTCTCTGGTAATGACACGTGATCCACAGACTCAAGGCCACTGCCAAACTCGTCTGCAGTGCCAGATAAACCCGGGATTGGTGAAACGGAAGACTCAGCATCGCCATGCCGACCCTGGTTGCCCTCACGCGCAGCAGAATCTGTCTCAGGCGACCGCGGATGCGCTCGACGATCCCTCGTTTTCCGCACTCCGGAAGCCCCTCCCGGACTGCCAGCACCTTGCCTGTCAGACGCATTGCCCGAAATATCAGTACGCCGTCCTTCACGAGGCTCTGCATCTGCCGAAGGCCTTCCCTGCTCCCGACGTGGGGAACGCCCTTCATTTCTATCCCGCCGATTACCATCGCGGAACCTGTCCCGGCCACGACCTCCTTCGCGCTGTCTGGAGCCATCGTGTTGACCCGAGTCAGAATGGCCAGTCTCGCTCAGTGTGGCTGACCGCGGCGTATCTGGTGAAGCGGCCGAGGTTGTCTCTGATATACCAACCCCAAATTCCGCGGGTTGGTACTTCTCGATATCTTCAGAAAGCTTTCGACGACCAGGAAACTGAGGCGGTCGCACTGGAACCTGCGGCACATAGGGAACGTATGGCTCCTCGACCTCAGGTGTCAAATCTTCTTCAAGGTCACCGGGTTCTGCGGGACTGAGAAATGCTGTTACATCCGGAGACACCGCAGGCTTACGATCAATCGGCGTCATGAAACGGGGTGGGTCAACACATCCGCACTGGTGGCTGGTCGCACTTCCAGGCAATGAAATCCGGCGTCCGCAGTTATTACACTGAAAAACACGCAGAGCACGCAATTCAAACTGGAGTCCCGGACCCTTCATGACGTTCAGACTTTCGTTGCAGGAAGGAACTGTTCCATGGAAGCCTGCGAGGCATGATGCCCCGCCCCTGCGCCGGTCTCTGAAACACTCTTCAGAATGCGAGTTGGAAACTCCATGGACTTTTACAACCACTGAACTTCGCACAGACACCGGGATCAGACAGCAACTGCAGGAATTTCAGGCTCGTGATTCAGATTCGCCAAACAAACCGCAGATCAGACAGCGATAGATCAGACAGCGATGTTTGCCACTTGAATCCCTCGGGCATTGTAAGCGCTGATCCGGAAAATCCGAAGCGACTTCTGTATGCCCGGACGCTGCTTGCCACTGCACTGTTCTGCGGCCTGTGGATTCGCGGTAAATCCCGCTCAAAAATCAGCAGGAAACGGCAGGAATGCCCAATAAAAAAGGACAGCACTCGTGGGTCTCCCCAAACGTGCTGCCCGCAGATCAAACGCGTCTGTCATTCCGGTTGTCACCGATAAATGATCCGATTCCGGCCGCTGTTGTCCGAAAACAAGTCAAGCTTTCGAGAGACAACCAGCACATCGGAGCCTTCTTCGCCGAAAAGATGGTCGCGCCCATTCTGGCCATCCAGACGATCGCCGCCGTACCCGCCATAGAGCCAGTCATCGCCATCGCGACCAAAGAGGACATCGTTACCACCATCCCCGAAAATCTGATCGCCGCCTCCGCCCCCGTAGATGTCATCATTGCCGGCTCCACCATGAATCACGGCCGGGATTGTGATTCGATTGCTGATATTGATGGTATCATTTCCGGCTCCGGCGTAAATCACAATGCGGTTCACAAAACTCTGGGGTACTGTTCCTGTTAGTTTCCCATTCACAACCACTCGCAGTTTACCAGAGGCGGATTCCACATTAATGGAATCCCTTTTATCAGAGGCTCGAATTTCGAGTTGATTATTCGTCACGAGTGTGGCGCTCTTCATCGGCAGAACTGTGTCAACTACGTACTCTCCAAGTCGTCTGCCTGCACGTTGTCCTTCTGTGTTGTCAAAACTGAAGTGAATCCCGCCATAGATGCGACTCATGCCGGCTTCCCCAGCCGCCGCGCTGAAGCTGGAAAAACTTCGGGCAGCAATACCGGAGACCTCCGACGGAATCGTGAAGCTGATCGTGTCTGTTCCCAGGAGCCGCGCCATGACGGTCGCTCCCGCCGAACTGAAGGTGCTGTGCCCCGACGTGTAACTGGGAAAAGCAGGTGTTGTCAGCAGTGAAGTCCATCCGGGATCCGCTGTCGTTGCTGAGTTTTGATCCTGATCAGCACTGCGAATTGCCGAGATCGGCCGCCAGAGCTCGAACTCATACTTGGCATCCCAGCACACGATCGCCGCATCAGCCAGTGCCATGTCAAGAACTGCGTAAAGATGCGCAGTTTCCAAAAGCCCCATATTTGACTGCTTTGCAATGCCCTGAGCAATCACGTTCCATTGCCCGGGAGGCGTTACGGTTCCCGGGCTGCCTGCCCAGAATCTGGCGATCGCAGTCTGCTCTTCTGTTCGAGTCGTACTTGTTGCTGAACCTATCGACTGCACTTCATTCAGTGCTCGTGCATAGGCAGACGACTTGAGTGACGGCGGGGCTTTGGGACGGAACTGGTCAGGGGATGTTAATGTCCACGGTGTCACATTCGCCCACTGAGGAAGCACCGCAGCAGCAAAGGCAGGAGCTGTCGGTACCCATTCGCCCGGCTGATCCCCTATGGTGTACTGAACCGGTGTCGCCGAACCATCGCCGCTGCGAAGGTCCAGAATTCCCTTCGCAGCACTCGTTCCCGTCTGAATTCCCATCGCCTTCGCCTCCCCTTCAGGAATCCCTGCGAGTGAAGCAGAAAGTGCAGCATCGAACACTTCGGTTCGGCCAGGAAACAAAGCAGCTAAAGCGTCTCGCGCCGCTACTGCCAGAGCAGCCTCCGGCGACGCGGATGAGGAGGCAGGCACAAGGCCTGTCAGGGATTCGTATCGACCGTCGAGCGAATTGACCGCTTCAAACATGGAGGTGCTGACAATCGCCATAGCTCGGGATGCAACCGGAGGGGCTGGCCTTTCAACCCGAATTGCCTGCAGAAGGACTTCATTCCAGTCATGGATCAGTCCAGCTGAAGCGTCCACTGCCGCAGCCAGCAGCATTCGAACCTCCAGAGGTTGTGTCTCGACAAATCCAGAGTCCGAAGACAGCCTGCGACGACGAGCTTTTGAACGTGTCACGTGGATTTTACTTCGAAGGGTAGAAAACATTGTTGCTCCCGGGCCAACTATCACTCTGTGAAGTAACGATTGTCCGAAAAAAGACCATGGTGTGATCCACAAAGAAACATATGATGCTTCCGTGCAACATCAACCCTATTGGAAGAGCATGAGGTGCGTCAATGAAAAAAAAACGCAATAAACCCAGCTTTTTTCTAAAAATCCCACATCAATACAACAGGTACTTAGGGTCATTTTTCTGGCAAGCATTTTGCTGCCTGTTCCGATTTTCTCTCAAACTGTTTATCCGCCCATGGGCGACCCGCTAAAAAAACCTATCACGGGAAGGGTATACCAGTAAAAAAGAAAAAACGCCCTGTCTAAAACTCAGGGATAGCTGCGGATGGACGCTTGATCCAGGCCAGAATGGTTGGGTA
>CAIQIE010000178.1 GCA_903871805.1 uncultured Planctomycetaceae bacterium
ACAAAGTCGCAGATTGGTGTCAGCTTCGAATTCCTTAATATAGTATCGGTCGCTGCGGCCCCATGCCCGCCAGTCGAGACGACGGGTGTCGTCTCCTGGCACATATTTGCGATATTCGCTGAATTCCAGACTGGAGCCCCGGGTAGGACTTCGATGTCGCCCTGAAACACTTCCAATCATTGGGCCACGAGCATCCAGTGCCAGTCCCTGCAGGCGAGCGATGACAGCTGGTTCAATGAAGTCTCTCATAGGATTCCCGAAGAATCATTTGCGGCACAAATCAGTACTCGCGGGGGAATTACAGCCATCCCTCTTTGAAGCAACGAAAAACCGCTAACCTCGTTCTTTGCTGAGTTCTGCAACAATTCGACGCACAATTGAACCGCTGGTCGCTCCTTCGGATTCTGCGGCAAATGTTGTCAGAACTCGATGCGTCAATACCGGTTCAGCCACTGCCATCAGGTCTTCAAGGCGGACCATGTAGCTTCCGGTGAGGGCGGCCCGTGATTTGGCTCCAAGAATCAGATACTGAACAGCACGTGGACCTGCCCCCCACGCAACGAGGGGTTTTAGCCAATCGGGGGATTCGGTTGCCTTTGGCCGTGTTCTTCTTACAAGATCCACAGCGAATTCATAAATGTGCTGCGGAACAGGTACGCGTCGGACAAGGTCCTGAAACTTCCTGACAGTCACCCCATCGATGATATTTTCAAGTGTCGGCGTTGTACCGCCGGTTGTCGTTCGGGCAATTTCCAGTTCTTCGCTTCTGGATGGATAATCAACCGAAATCAGAAACATAAAGCGATCAAGTTGCGCTTCGGGCAGCGGATAGGTGCCTTCCTGTTCGACAGGATTTTGAGTCGCCAGAACGAAAAATGGCGGATCCAGTGGATAAGGTCGCCCGACCACGGTCACTCGATGCTCCTGCATCGCTTCGAGCATGGCTGCCTGGGTCTTTGAAGGAGCGCGGTTTATTTCATCTGCAAGCACAATATTTGCGAAGACCGGGCCCTTCTGAAACTCAAAATGGCGTCTGCCTTCAGCAGTCTCCTGCAGGATGTCCGTTCCTGTGATGTCCATCGGCATCAGGTCAGGAGTAAATTGAATTCGGCTGAACGCAAGCGACATCGTTTCTGCAAGGCGGCTGACAAGCAGGGTCTTTGCGAGTCCGGGGACACCCACCAGCAATGCATGACCGCGAGCGAATAGGCAAATCGCCAGTTGTTCTACGACGGTTTCCTGACCAACGATGACTTTCGCAAGCTCGGACTTCAGTCGGCGATAGACATCCCGAAGTTCGTCAATCGCAGCAACATCATCAGACCCAAGTCCACCCGCTGAAACGTTCATAATACTCTGGTTCCGCCAAAAACAGAAAAAGCAAAGAGACCGATCGGACCGATCTGCTACGCCTACTCAGTGAGCATAAAAATCCAGTTGCCCTGATTCTGCAACACAAACTCCACGGCTCCGGGACCAGCCTCTTTTCTTACTTTGTAGCAACCCGCAAGCTGACTCCAGACCATTTGCTGATGCACGTTCAAAACTTCACTTCTTGAACCGTCCGGGATCCTGGTAAGGGGATATGCTAAGAGTATCAGTTCCCGAAAATATTCCCACGACTGTTTGGCATAGGAATCCGGAAGAATTGCAGTCACGAGTTCCTGTACCGAAGTCCGCTGCTGCTGATTCAACCAGAGTTCCTCGTCCAACAGAGCCGTCAGCATTCCAGCAATGACTTTTTTTGCATCTCCACGTCTGCCAGCCAAAGCGGGATGGGTGTCAGCATCCGGCAAGACTCGACCGAGAGCGGCCTTCCAGATGGCATTGGCATTCGGATCCATTGAAACATCCGCAAGGCCCATGGAAACGTTTCCTCCAAACTGTTCCATATTCTGCAGAATGTTTTCGACAGACAGACTTGAGCTATCGCGCCACTCGGCCACCGAATCGGTTGCCGCTCCCTTCGCGGCCGTCTCCAGTGTCTTGCGCTGTTGAGCGTCCAGCCCAATGACCTTTTGATACCAACCAATTCTAACCGCCGCGGACCTGAGGTACTTCTCACGCAAAATCTGACTGTTGTCCGAAATCTGTTTCTCAACGTCCTCAACACTCAACGACGAGTCAATCGTCATGACATTTGAATTGGGTTCCGTCGCCAGCAAATCGTTCAGCCTGTCGCGCTGAACAGAGTCAAGAAATACCTGCCCCATTTCAGCCGTAACAACCTCACGAATGGACTCGTACGGCAAAAAATACGGCATCGGACGGAATGCATACAGTGGATGCCTGACTTCTTTTGCTGAAAGTTCTTTCGAAAAGGCCGCAGCCTGTTCAGAGGTGAGTAACAATTCCTCATCCAGCAGTAAAATCAAATACTGTCTGTATCCGGATGAAATTGACAGTTGACGCTCAGTGAACGCATCGCTCAGTGTACTCTTCTGTTTTTCATTCAGCACTTCGGCACGAATTCTTTCCAGAAACGCGCTTTCTGCTCGACGCCCTGTGCCACTAAATCCCGCAAACAGAATTGGCGCGGTAGCCGGCATGTTGCTACTAAAGGCCTGTTGCCGTTGCCCGGGACCTTCTTTCTCCTCAAGTTTCGCGTTCAGTACCTCAACTATCAATTTATTGACGGCTTCTTTCTGAGGCACATCCAGCGAACAACACCCATCTATCCATGCGGCCGTCGCCTGCAGATGTCCACGCAATCGCTCTTCTTTTTCTAACCTGTCTTTCTGCTGCTTCTCTGCCTCCAGACCATCATCAACGACCAGATCGGCCCTCATCTCCACGCCACCAGGTTCCAGCTGCGGAATCGCTTCTCCATTCAGTAGCCTTGCAACTCCCTCACCAAGCCGCTCAAAGAAGGGCTTGTCCTGAGCAATGGCCGAAGAATGCGTCCCGGCAGAGACGCAAATCGCAATCAACAGTACACGACAAGAGTGTTTCATGAAGGATTTCCGGAAACTCAAGCCTCACATCAAGGCCCACTTCCCACGATTGTTTATCCAGAACATGGCCAATTATTCAAAATCGCTCCGTCAGCCTCGCCCACGCCCTGGATTGTCAGGCGAAAAGCAGAGAATGGCAAGCAGCGGAACCAGAATGCTAGCGATTTCCACGCGTTTTACCGAACGAACCATCTCCAATTGGTTTCAGTAAATCCCCGAAAACAATCTACAAAAACGGCGGTTTTTATTCAACAACCTAAAAACACTCGTTTTTCTCCAGATTTCGGTACGAAATTCGCCGCTTCCTTCCACTCTTCTACATTGCCGGCCGTTCCATCTGGTGCCTCACAATCAGCATTCGACGATTTTGCAACTTCCCGATGCAAACCGGAGTGCTTCGTTTGTATTCCAGGAATGGGCATACTTCCAGGGCAAAGTTAAGTCACTGCAACAGAAAAGCCAGTAAGACAGGAATACCGACCATGCGACTCACTCTGCGAACTCTGCTTGCGTACATAGATGATCGCCTGCCACCTGTTCACGCGAAGGAAATTGGCCAGAAGATCAATAATAGTGCCTTTGCCACGGAACTGCTTGAACGCATCCGTGAGGTCAAAAGGAAACGGCGGATCGCCTCGGCACAGGACGAATCGCCAGTGTTAGATGCCAATCTGATCGCGGAATACCTCGATGACCAATTGCCCCCCGAGATCGTGGCTCGACTTGAACAGAAAATCCTGGCATCGGATGCTCTGCTTGCAGAAGTCGCGTCATCGCACGAACTTCTCGGGATGCTTCGAGATCCCGTGACACTGGAACCACGGCTGCGGGATCGCTTGTATGCCCTCGGGCCTAAGTCACCAGAGATCCCGGCTGCCGACGAAAATGGCTCAGCGTCAACCGCTGCCACGACAACCGGTCATCCATGGAAACCGCCCGTCGTCACACAACCCGGAAGGCATCGCAGGCCGTTGCTCATTGCCACGGCTCTTGCAGCAATCTGGTTGATCTCATTGTTGACTGACACCAGTCTTTTCCAATCCAGTCAGCAATCGAACAATGATTCAGTCGCGGTCTCTGCCCCGGAAAAACCAGCGTCTCCCGCAGAAGGTATCGGTGTTCCACAGAAACAGCCAAACCAACCGGAAGCCGCTGAGAAAGAAATTCCCATCGCTGTAGCCGGGACCGAGAACATCCCGGCCAATGGAGAATCAACAACGTCCAATCTAACCCCTCCACCTGATACAACAACAGCGGTCGCCGCAAAAGACAAAACCCCTCTCGTGGACATGCCAGATTCAGGTTCAGCAAGTGCGAACGTAGCCGCAGACCTCCCCGTTGATGCTGCCGATTCGGCTCTGCCGCCTGTTTTTCTTCAGGCGGACAGTCGGACCATCTTTGTGGCAAATCCCGAGGCTGGGTCATGGACAACCCTAAACCAGATTCCAGGGGGCGACACAATTGTCCCCGAAATGAATGTTGTGAACTGCAGTTCCTTTCTAAAAGACAACTGGTTTGCTGTCGCCGAACCATTTCAACTGAAAATGCGGGTGGAAGGACATGGCTGGCTGGCAAGTGTGCCGGGCCCGTCGCTGCTACGGCTGCCAGGCAGTCCCCGTCAGGGCTTGTCTCTGCTTTCTGGACGCATGGTTTTGACAGCCGATCCGGCGGTGGCATGGCAGGATCAACAAAAGCCCATGTTCGATCTGTACTCCGGAGAATCCATCACGCGCATCACCCTGAATTCCCCGGAAACTCGAATTGCCATTGCGGTCACTCCGAAGGCATCGAAGCTTCCGTCACCATTACCAGCAGCTCCCCTCTCCGGAGATGGGGACGCTCTGGAAAATCCCCCGAAAAACACTCCTTCGGATACTACTGAAGACACCGTGGAAGTCCCAGACGACAAAGCAGCTGCGGTAGCCCGGAAACAGCCGGAAATTCCTGCCGATGGTGTAAACCAGCCGCAAGTAAAAGACCTCCTGATCCCGGAAAACTCGGATCTCTCCGTCGTCCTCACGGTGCTCGAAGGCTCCGCGAGCCTTAGCAGACCACAGTCAGCAGAACCGGGGTCTCTGGATATCAATGCCGGAACCTCCATCAACTGGACGGTCGTGGAAGCCAATGAAGCGTCATCGCCAACACTAGCTCCCTCCAGCCCGTCAACAATTCCTCAGTGGATGCTTCAGCCGGACGAAGAGCCGATCCCCGAAGCAGCTGCAGTGCGTAATCGTCTGATCGAAGCACTTGCGGCCCCTGGGGCCCCTTCAGAACTTGTTGCTTCGCTCACACGCGATCGAAATCCGCAACTTGGAATGCTGGCAGTCCATGTCCTCGCAGTCACCCGTGACGTAGATCAGCTGCTCGCCGTGCTTTTCGAACCGGTCGATGAGTTGGTGCATCGAGTTGCAATTGACGGCCTGCAATCAATTGCATCCGGCTCCGCGTCCGGGCACGATGTCATCGAAAAGTCCCTCGGCACCCGGCTTCCCATGTCGGAGGCAAAATTCGTGATGCAACTGATCGAGGGTCTGAGTCCGGCACAGGCTGAAGACCACGCAACATCCACGGCCCTCGTTCAACTGCTCTCCGACGAACGGCTCGCAATTCGAACAATCGCCATCTATCGAATTGAAAATCTCACCGGAGACAGACATACCTTCTATCCAGCCGCAGAACCAACTCGAAGACGAGATGCCATACGACGGCTGCAGAAATCCATCGAGCGGCACGGAGGGACTCTGGTTCCGTAACCAGCTGATACTCGAAACAGTCCCGTCTGCGTTTGACGGACACAGTACAGGTCGAGACACTGCCCTCAGCGATTGTTCATACCTGCTTCTCTCAGGATTCCCTCCATGCTTAACTTCCTTCGACATTGCCTGCTGATCACAGCACCATGCCTGATTACTTCCACTGCGATTGCAGAGAACTGGCCTTCGTGGCGCGGCCCCGCGGGAACTGGTGTCAGTTCGGAAAAAAATCTGCCCACAGAATGGTCGCCGGAAAAAAACGTCGCATGGAAGCTGCCCCTGCCAGGTCCCGCAGGCGCTACACCCGTCGTCTGGGGTGACCGAATTTTTCTGACCTCCGTGAACGAGGCCGGAGAACTCCTGTTGATCGCCGTCGACACCAGCGGTAAGCCGCTCTGGCAACAGGTGGTCGCCTCTGGAAACCAGAACGCCCGCGGCGACGAAGGAAATTCCGCTTCGCCTTCTCCAGTCACAGACGGAAAACATGTCTGGGCTTTCATGGGCGAAGGCACGCTCGCCTGCTACACCGTCGATGGCGCGGAGGTCTGGAAAAAGAATGTGCAGGACTCCTACGGAAAATTCAGCATCCAGTTCGGCATGAGCTCCACTCCGGTCCTTGAGGACGGCGTGCTGTATCTGCAGCTCATCCACGGTGAAGGTGATCCAAAAACCCGCGAAGCCGTCGTGGCAGCAATCGACGGAGCTTCAGGGAAGCAGGTCTGGAAGGTAGATCGTCCGAGTGATGCCGAAGCCGAAAATGAACATTCCTACGCTTCGCCAGTTCTTTATCGAGACGGCAAAACAAGACTGCTGCTGTCGCATGGTGCTGATGTCATCGTCGCTCATGACCTGAAGGATGGCCACGAAGTCTGGCGATGCGGCGGGCTGAATCGTCGCGACGATACTGTTCTGCCATATGACCCAACGCTGCGATTTGTGGCTTCCCCCGCTGTCTCTCCGGGACTGATTATTGTCCCCTCAGCCAAACAACACCCGGTGATCGCGATTCGTCCCGACGGGGCAGGGGACATCACCAGTGTCGCCAGCAAGCACGTCTGGACATGGAAGCGAACCCCCGACGTTCCCTCCCCGATTATCCTCGACGGACTGGTCTATTTATGCATGGAAAACGGAAATCTGACTGTTCTGGAGGCCGAATCCGGTGCCGAAGTCTACTCACAGGCCACCCATCGACAGCGGCATCGGGCTTCACCTGTCTATGCCGATGGAAAACTCTATCTGACCGCACGTGATGGACGTGTGACCGTGGTGCAGAGCGGACGCGAATTCAAACTGCTGGCAACTAATGACCTTGGCGAGGACCAATCCGCCTCACCTGTCATCTCTGGTGGTACCATTTACCTGCGCACGTTCAAAACTCTTTGGGCAATTCGCAACAAATAGTACTGCGGAAAGTCCTCGCCGTTGCCCCAGCGCCGGCTTGGCCCGAATAAAGCGACCTGTTCCGGATTCTGATTCGGAGCAGGTCTTTTTTATTGCGCCCTGGCCAACGGTCTCTTCGGATAATCACCGACAGGCCATTATGGCCCCTCAGAGAACTCTCGCAGGGAACCACGAACTTCGTTCATCCGAAACCGCGATCGCCTGTTCAAAATACTTCCGCCGGGTCTGCAGTGCGAATCCTGTTGATCGCCATCATGGCACTCAGACAACACATAATGATTGTCAGGCAGAACACCAGAACTGCCCGCTGTAGTGTCATTTCAAACTGCATCTGAATGGCATTTGTCGCGACGCGATACAATCCCAGCGCCAGAACAAAACCCGGAAAATACCCCAATACCGACAGGAGCAAGGCCTGACTGAAAACTACCTTCAACAGGTATCCATCGGAAAAACCCATCGCTTTCAAGGTTGCATACTGCGGCAGATGATTGGTGACCTCGGTGTAAAGAATCTGATAAACAACAACAAAGCCCACAAGAAATCCCACTGCCGCTCCCATACCGAAAATGAAGTCAATTGGAGCATTTTCCCGAATGAACAGAATCTCTGCTGCCACCAACTGCTCTTTGGTCAGAACTTTCGCTTCCCGATTGATCAATGGTCTGATCTGCTCCATCACTGCAGACTGATTCACTCCGGGCTGCAGACGTATCAGCCCGATATCCACTGCACCAGGCCTGCGATCCGGACAAATGCGAAAAAAATTGGCAGGCGACATGTAAAGATTTCCGTCGGTGTTAATGGAAATCCCGACGTTAATGGCACCAATGATGCGGACCTTCCTCAGATTGACTTCCACATCCAGAAATCCCCGCTCTCTCAGAAACCCCAGCACCGGCCCATAGTTTTTCCGACTCAGACCATCAAACAGAATTCTGTCCGACAGATTCAGGTCTGCGCTAAATGCCTCCAGCCCCGGAAGATCCATCATCGGGGCAGCGGGATTGATCCCGTAAAGACTCACAGGAAATTCAAGCTTGTCCCAGGGATTCCTGAATCGTCCCTGCGTCATGTACATTTCCCCGACATCAGCAACCCCATCGATCGAGCCAAGCCGATACAACAAGCTTCGAGGGAAGGTTGCGGATGCAAAAATGGTTTTTGTACGAGGACTGACAATGACCAGATCCGCGGTAATCCTGCGCGCAATGGCAACACTGTTGTCCATTGCTCCCTCACGAATCCCCAGCTGAACCAGCATCAGCATGACCGCAACTACGACACCTGCAGTCGCAACCACCAGTTTTACGCGTTGATGCGTTAGCTGAGCCCATGCAAGAAAAAAGCTGGAAAGGGGCACTGCAATTTCCAAATCTTCAAAAACATTTCTGAGTCGCGACGAACTGCCGCAGCCTGTGTGTCCGCAACCGGAGACCACGAATCACCGGATTTCGTTCACTTCAGCCTGATTTATCCCCGAAAGACAGTTCCGGGGAAAGTCAGGATCACGGAGCCTGTGCCGGGGTCTGCGTTCCAAAATCCCGACGATTTCAGAGCGCAACCGTCAACTGGTGGTCAAAAAACAAAACGCTGGAACCACTCATGGATACTCAGGCACACGAATAATCGCACAGCTGGGCCGCAGGCTTTTGTCTCGCTTCCTGCCAATGAAGTGCTGTCGCTACTTCTTTACCTGCGTCTGAAAAACATTCACCGGCATCCATTGCCCCTTCAGAATTCGTTCTGACGGGACGCCAAACCAGTTGTTGATGACCGCGCTGTAAACTTCCCGAAAATCCACAGTGTGCTTCAGGTCGCCGTCCTGAAGATCATCCAGTCTCGGCATCACTCCCACCAGCCCCTGGTGCAACCCGGCTCCTGCCAGAATGACTGGCCCTGCAGTTCCGTGATCCGTTCCATCACTGGCGTTCTGCTCAACCCGTCGCCCAAATTCACTGAAGCACATGACAACCACACGATCCGCCTGCCCAGACTCCTGAAGTTCATCCAGCAGAGCTTTCACCGAGTCACCAAGTTGTCGCAACAGACTGCGGTGAGCATCTGGTTGCTGAGCATGCGTGTCAAATCCTCCATGACTCACGTAATAAACCGATGTGCCCATGTCAGATCGAATCAGGTGTGAAACGGTCTGCAGTTGTTTTGCCAACTGAGTTGTCGGCCACACAATAGAAGATGTCTTTACGTTTGAGGCAGTTACCAGTCGCTCACTGGCGGCCAGCGCCGAATTTGTACTACTCTGCACAAAACTTAATAGATCGTCCTGTCCATCGCGTCCTGCAGCAGACAAAGCCTGAACAGCATCCAGAAATTTTGGGTCTTCAGCCCCCTGCAACCGAAACTGTTCGAGTGATCGAACCGAGGGCACACGGACTGTCCGTGACATCAGAGCCAGGGGCAACTTTTCTGCTCCAAGATGCAGGGCTCGCGGATCACGATCAGAGGAACCTGAAGGTTCCTCCAACCACCTTCCCAGCCACCCATCGGTCCGCACTTCTTCTTTGCGCTGACAGGTATGCCAGATGTCCATGGATTCAAAATGCGAGCGATTCGGGTCCGGATAGCCCACGCCCGAAATCACTGCCAGCCGACCAGCCTCCAGCAGGTCAGCAAACCCCCGCAGTGCCCCATGAAATCCCAGTCCCTGATCAATCGGAAGCACGTCTTCCTTCCTGATGGCCACCGTAGGACGTAACCTCCGATAAACCGGATCGTCAGCAGGTACGACAGTATTCAGTCCGTCATTCCCCCCCTGTAGTTCCACGACCACCAGAATCCGCTCAGACCTCGTGCAAACGGCAGAGGCCCCAAAAGCAAATGGCACCTGACCACCAAACGTCAACACCGCCGAACCAAGTGCCGATGTCCCCAGAAATCTGCGACGACTAAGCATCTATTTCTCTCCACTTCAAGCTTGTTTCCCGGAATGGACTTTCGCCATTGGTCTCTGGAATCCGCAAATTCCGTGTTCGATAACTCAGTGATGCCCCTGCATTGTCTCATTTCCACGAGTGCTCTGCGATCAGCACAAATGAAACTCCGGAAGCGTACAAAGCGCATGCAACCCTTCATTCGTGGAAACATCCGTTCCGGGCCGCATCAATGACTCAATTCGTTCCTTCGCTGCCACCGGGATTGGCACAGCGAACAACATCTTTTCAAAGGCCTCAATCATCTCAAATGGCCGCTTCAGCCCCTGATCAGACAGGTATTCCCGCAGTGACTTTTTGCCAAATCGCGTATTCTGGTTCGTAATCAATCGTCTGACCAGATTACTTCTTCCCAGCAGAGTCGACGAATTGATCCACGTGCGTCCTCCATCCCAGCCCTTGACGCTCGGGGGATACAACAAACCCTGTCCCAGTTGTCGAAGCGACTCAGAAAGCTCCTGGGTATTCGTGGTCCCTTCGAGACATCTGAGCAGCCCGATCGCAAGCTCAACAGGCGACTTAATCCGTCGTCCAGTACTGTATCGAGAATAAAACAGACGGCTTGTCAGAATCCTGCGTAACACGGGCCGAATTTGAAGCCCAGTCTCCCGAAACTCCCTCGCCAGCGGTTCAATCAGGTCGGAGTGCCGCTGTGGCAATTCATCCATCACGAAAAAACGCAGCAATTTTGAAACGACAAACTCGGGTGCAGACTGCTGCTTCAGCACAATACGAACCGCCTCCTCACCACCAAACTCTCCCGTTTCCCCAAGAAACGTCTTGACGCCCGTGTCATGCTGATAACGGTTAAACCGAAACTCTCCCCGCCGTACTTCCCAGCCGGTAAAGCATCTGGCCATCTCCCGAATGTCCACCTCCGAATACCGCCCTTCGCCAAGACAGAATAACTCCATCAGCTCACGCGAAAAATTCTCGTTCGGGTGCGCCTTCCTGTTGGTGGCAGAATCAAGGTAGACAAGCATCGCGGGGTCGCGGGAGATCTTCCCGACAAGCTCGCCAAAATCACCAAACGCAGACAATCGCAGCAACTCATTTTGTGTCAGCATCAACCCGGGATCGGTCACCTTGTCAGCCCCGGTTGCAAAATGCCCGTGCCAGAACACGGTCGTTTTTTCAAGGCACTGAGCCGGTGTGCTGAGCAATCGATACCCCCACCAGGCAGACAGCTGTTCCGCCTTGCCGCTCGCAAGTGCGGCTGCGGCCAGTCTCGACATTTGCAGGCGAAAGCTCTCAGGCTCGTCTCCTGAAAGCAATTCGTCCACCACATCGCAAACGTCCCGGGAGACCGCATTTTCCAGCATCTCTCTGGTGGCCCCAAAGCCCGCTCGGCGATAAAGATGCGCCGCCGCTTTTAAATCCCACGGCACCTCTGCCCCGGGCACAAATGATGACCACGCCCAATTCCCATCAATTTCATTTTCCATCAGAATTACCCCGCGCTGCTGATCCATCCTCGGTGGAACCAGTAGCCTGCAGTTGCACTGCAGCTTCCAGCGTCAGTTGCGATTCCGAAGGAACCAGCCGAAGTTTCGCGTTCTGCAGGTATTCCATTAACTGCAGGATCACCTGAAATTCCGCCTCAGCCTCATCATGCGTCTGCCCCTTCTGCAGCATGTTCTGCGAAATCAACTGCTCACGATTGTCGTTCAGAACAGCCCTCAGCGGCGTCCCTTCGACGGCAACGGCAGTGTGTGCGTCTTCCAGAGGAAGTCTTCTGGCTTCCGCAATCGTGCGAGCCAGAGACTCTGATGACGACAACACAAACTGATCACCAAAAAACACGGCCGTTGGTGAAAAGTTGTAAATAACCGGGGCGGCCGGATTGGCCTGATCTTTTTTCTGCGCCACATAATGGGAAGTAATGACATCCATCACATCCGATTTCTGAATATCCATTTCCAGCTGAGGCTGGCCCTGCTGTGCCCCCACGATATTGAAGAACCCTATCGCACTTTGAAATGTCCGACGAAGCTCCGGACGCATTGTCTCCGGATCGTCCATCGTCAAAATCAGGGCAAACGCCGGAAGTCGAATGGCAGGCGCTGGCCGAACCTCAGAAAAATCCTGCCGGGCCACCAGCAACTGCATCGCCGGACTAAAGGCGCCCAGCACCTCTTCACCAAAATCTCGACCACCAAAAATCGTTCCCAGATTGGACTCTGCCTCTGCCATTCGATCGTTTGTCTGCTCATCAAACAAATCCCCGGCCCGCAACCACATCTCTGAAACACCTCGATACGCCTGCAATGTCATCAGCGTCTCTGGAACCTCCGGTACCGCGGGCACGCGTCCCTGCGCATCCTGACCAAAGTACCACTGCCGACTCTCTGGAATCCAATCCGCTGCAAACGGCATCGAGGTCTTTAGATTCAAACCCTGTGCCGTCATCTGCAACTCGGTCGAAACCCACTGCGCTTTTCGCAAAACACTCTGAATGCCGCCAAACAACAATTCCGCCAGCGGATTCTCCGTTCGCTCTGCAAACAGACCTTCGGCCAATCCCAGTGCCCGGAGATTCTCCAGATGAACCCATGACCAAACACCAGGCTCGGCAGATCGAGCTGCACTGGCTTCACCAAATGACTTCACTCCAGACAACGATTCCCCATCAGCCGCTGACAAATCCAAAAGTCGGTCCAGCAGTAACTTTCCGGCCTCACTGTTGTTTGACACGACCAGCCAGTCACGAACAACCGCAAATCCAAACTTTTCAAGGCGATATACCGGGATGTCCCTGTAGGTCTCCAACTTTCGAATCTGATCCCCTCCCAGACGCGTTAGTTCCAGCAGTTTCAGACGCACATCCTGCATGATCTGCTCATCCCGACCGCGTACCAGAAGGATATTGCCGCGAGTCTTTCCATCCACAGCAAAATAAACTCCCTTCTGTCCAATGGCTTCAACCGCAGCCCGCCATTCCATCCCCATCTGCAACTCAAAAAACTTTCGCGCCGCTATCGCCCTGTAAAACTCAGGTGTCTCCGTCGCACGTCGGAAGACGTCCAGCCCGGTAATCTGCTTCATCACCGCATGGTCAATCACGCTGGCCATTACAGCCACAGGATCACTGATTTCCAGATACAGTACCGCTGTCGCAGGAACCACATCGATCGGCCGCAAATCCTGAGCAGCCAGGGGCATCACAGTCAAACCATAGACCATGACCAGCATTACGCAAACGTTACGCAGAGAACGGAGCATGGGGATCCTGTTCCGGCCTGAGGGGCCAATTTCTATCAGACATTTTGCCCCTGTGACAACAACATGCGATCAAACGCGTGCGGCAGAAGGCAATGCACTTCAAACTAGACGGCCAGCCACAGGGCAATTGGCGTCTGTGGCTTCTTCAAACAACTTCCTGTAGTCACAGGATGCCGGAATTCTGAGTGAACTTGTGCGACAGATCAATTGCGGCGGCGAAAATACCAAAAAAAGCGTCTTACTTTAGGCATACGTGGTTTTTCGACGCCGCCGATGTCACAACCGATCACACAAGGACGCCCGGGACAGAACATCACCCCCGCAGCAATTCCGGAAGAGCATCTCCACCTCAAAAAGCAGTGACGTGCGGATTCGTCACGAACTGTGCACTCTGACACAAACAGGGCCATCGCGGCACCAACCTGCGGCACACACCTGCGAGATTTCCCCAACAAAATGGACCCGGCACTGAATTTGCCCCTCCTCTTCGCTACGGCAGCCCAACGGGCCGGTCGCACCCAACACGAAACTCCAGACAGGGAATGAGTTCTGTGGTAGAAATTCTGCCAGTTCGCGAGACCTTGCCGGTTAATAGCCCGAACAATCAATTGATCCCGAAACAGAAATGCCGGGAACACCGGGCTAGGTGCTCGTGCTACGGCAAAAAATTCGAGCAAGCCGATGAAACGTATAGGCAAAGCCGGACTTGCAAATCCCTGATAAACCATTGGACGGACTCCGGGATTCCAGCCATTCAATGGTTCTCCCGGATGTCGCCGCACTCATTCGGTGCGTTTCTGTCCCTGCGGTCTCCGCGGACGGATGAACTCTCCGGGGCCTTAACTTCAGCAGATGGCCGTCATTTCCGTTTGCCCTGTTCAGTGTCTCTGCAATGGGCATCTTATCGCACCTCACACTGTACCGGAACGAGGTACACAGTGTCGTATCCACAAACTTTCTCGGTCGGAACCGGATATCTGAGGAAGAACTCCAAACAATCTGCGGGGGCGTTCACCTGACAACTTTGCTTCCGGCCGAAGCGGTGTGCATGTCCATGCCAATTTGACCACTTGAATGCTTTTCCGGCGGAAAATGGATCTCGCTGCGTCTATGCCGCGATTGGGATTTGCTTCCATCAGCCGGAACGCCCCCGGGGGATAGATTCAATACCCCGACTTGCGGCTAACGCGGCTGACTTCCAATCTTTGCTCTTCTGTTTCCCTCGTTCATTTCCACCACACGCTGTCAACAACGAGCTCGCGGAGTTTCTGTCATGATCCAGCTGAACAAAATTCTTGTTCCGACCGATTTCAGTGATTTCGGCAAACCTGCAATCGCGTATGCCTGTGCAATTGCAGCACGCTTCGAAGCGGAACTGCATCTGCTGAATGTGGTTCCCGACCAGGCGATGCTGGTTCCCGAAGTGGCAGCCTTCTCGCCGGAATCCATGCAGGCGCAATCCGAATCACTGGTCAGAGAAGCACAGCGCCAGTTGGCAGTACTGCCTGGTGATGACTGGGAGAATGGAAAAGCGATCGTACGTCAGGTTCGAACAGGGCCAGCCGCGATAGAGATCATTGAATACGCCAAAGCGGAAAACATCGACCTGATCGTGATCGGCACACACGGCCGATCGGGCCTGATGCACATCCTGATGGGCAGCGTCGCAGAACGTGTAGTCCGCAATGCGCCCTGTCCAGTACTCACGGTCAAGCCGGAGGGACACCAATTCGTGACGCTCTGACGAAGACACGCACAAAGCGGCCTCTCGACCAGGTTCGGTTGTAAATCGTCTCAGCGTTAGTAACAGCCCCCAAAGTGCACCTCTCGCAACTCATCAAAGACCCCCGGCTCGTTTTGAAAACGGCGGGACAGGCCATTCACCCGCCGGCGGCAATCCGGGGTAGCCTCGACGATGCGGTCGCCTCAATGGCGATACCACACGCTGAGCGCTCGCAGATGAGTGGCGGGACCATGTGAGTAGCAGTGCCATGCGGCGCATTGACGACTTTGCTATTTTCCGGTCATGCCGATTGCAGCATTCTCACGTTTCGTGAGGAATGTCTGGACTCGGTTACTCAATGAACTGGGTGACGCCTTCACCAGGGCTGGATCGTCCAGCCGTAAAGTCGTGATTGCGGTGGATGGCACCTGTCAGGCTGAGCCGCACAGGTGCCAGCCACCTCCAGGCAGCACACCAGAGGCGCTCACCGCGTTGGCACCTTCGCTTTCTCCCGATTACGCCGATTGCAGCATTTGCAGTCTTTGTCAGGAATAGTCGGACTCTTCCGCCCGTGCGTGCCGCAACAGGTGCGGTGCGCAACAGGTGCCATCCATTTGCAGCGGTGCCATCCACGCATTGTAATTCTCTGTTTCGCGATTCTGTCGATTGCAATAGTCACATACGTTGTAGGGATTATTGGACTCTTGCGCTCTACAAACGAGGGAGGTCTGGAACACAGGTGGATGGCACCTTCGTGCTTGCGGCACCTTTGTGCTTGCGTGCTTGAGCTGAACCTCGACGAGGCCGTGGAAGGCGTGAAATGTGCCATCCATCGCTGCGATTCGCCCCCGCAACGGAGGCGCTCACTGCGTTGAGGACTTCGCGATTTTCCGATTGTGCCAATCGCAACATTCGCACGCTCTGCGAGGAATATTAGGACTTCTCCGCCCGAGAAACGGGGTGAAGTCTTGACCGAGGGTGGATGGCACCAGTTTGGGGAACCAGAGGTGGATGGCACCTACGTTGGCACGACTGCGTTCCGTGATGTTAAGTCGTCCGGATGCATCGGTTAGACAGCTTCGAGACTTTTGACGCAAGCCTGCTTCCTCTTTGTCGCCAAAACACCTTGCGCACTGGATCAGGGTTATCCGCTTCAGGACGATCAGAACAGACTTCCACAATCAGTGTGCGCACAGCTCAACCTGAGTGGTCATGACAACAGAGATTCAGGATGCCCATATGACCACGCTGCATAGCGACAGGCGCAAAAAAACAGGGCCGGGATTGACTCCCGGCCCTCGCTCACATGACATTGACTCCCGTACACTCCGGGTTAAACGCGATGTCGTGAAGACTGATTGTCGTGTCACTCGACCGCACGCTTTGCCTTGTCCTCAAGTTCTTTGATTTTCGGCTTGTCGCTGGCTTCAAGGCCGCTTTTCCCGAGCTCCACAGTAAGTTTCTCCAGCGTTCCCGTGAATTCGAACGGCATCCTGCCGACGTAGTTCTCATTCACAGGAGTCCCCGTGTCCTGCCCTACATCAAAGGTTTCGTCCAGCGAGAATCGAACAGGGACCGTTCGCTCAACTTTCCCCTGTGACACTTGTGTTCCGTCCACAAACAATGTGGCAACGCCGCCCTTTCCATAACCAGGACCTTCATACCGGAAATCAACTTTCAGCGTATGCCTGCCCGGGCTGAGTTTGTGGTTCGACGCAACACGGTACCTGTGTTCGCTTTGATTCGAAAACGTGTAGTTGAATTCCGGCCTGCCGTCCAACAGCAGCAATCCCCAGCCTCCAAATCGTCCACCCTGGGTTACCAGCACTCCTTCATTCGTGTCGTCCGAGAGTTCGACTTCGGCGGTGATACTGAAGTCCTTGTTCCGAACGTCCGGTGCTGCGCCCTCGGGGACACGAATCGTTCCGGGATAATACGTGAATTTGCTGCGGCCGCGAGTCAGGCTGGGGCGCAGTGTGACATCTGCACGCTCAGCGAAGGAAGCGTCAAGTGGATAAACGTTGTACTTCTGCGCTTCCAATTCAAACAGTTGCTGCAGTTCTTTAAGTTTTTCGGGCTGCATCGCCGCAAGGTTATTCGACTGTGAGAAATCCTCGGCCACGTGATACAGTTCCCACTGGAAGTCATCCGGTTTCGCGCTGGGAACTCCCGGCGCTGGTGGCGACCATGGCAGACGGAGTGGTGTCGTGCAGGCCATCCAGCCTTCGTGATAGATGCCTCGGTTACCCAGCATTTCGAAATACTGAGTGGAGTGACGGGTTGGAACGTCTGCGTCATCAAAGGTATAGACCAGACTGCTGCCTTCAATGGGTGTCTGCTTCACGCCATTGATTTCAGTCGGAGCCTTGACGCCACAGGCTTCAAGAATCGTCGGTGCGACATCGATAATGTGACAAAACTGCGGTCGGACCTGACCAGTATGACTAATTCGTTTTGGCCAGGAAATCACCATATTGTTGGCAGTGCCTCCGAAGTGTGAGGCGACCTGCTTGGTCCACTGAAACGGTGTGTCCATCGCATGCGCCCAACCGACGGGATAGTGGTTGTAATGCATCGGGCCGCCAAGTTCATTCTGAATGGAAAGCAGGTACGGAATAGTTTCTTTGACCCCGTTCGCTGCAACTCCCACTTCGTTCGACAATCCCTGCAGCGTTCCTTCACCACTCGCGCCATTGTCGCCCATCTGATAGATGATCAGTGTATTGTCAAGTTCGCCGGTAGCTTCCACAGCCTGAATCACCCGACCAATGTTATAGTCACAGAACGCCAGACATGCGGCATACACTTCCATCATATGCGCGTACAGTTTTTTCTGATCGGCACTCAGTGATTCCCATGCCGGAATTTCCTTCGGCCTTGGTGTGAGTCTGGTCCCTGCAGGAACAATACCAAGGCGGATCTGCCGAGCGAGTGTTTCTTCTCGAACTTTGTCCCAGCCCTGATCAAACTGTCCTTTGAACTTTTCTATCCATTCCTTTGGCGCATGATGCGGTGCATGGCACAGCCCCGGAGAATAGTAGGCGAAGAACGGTTTATCTGGCGCAAGGGAATGTTGCTGGCGAATCCATTCAATGGCCTTGTCACCCAGATCCGTGTCCAGGTGGTAATTGGGATCATTGGGTGCTTCGATGGGCTTTGTTCCGTCGAACAGCGCCGGGTGCCACTGGTCTGTATCTCCACCAATGAAACCATAAAAGTATTCAAACCCAAGCCCTGTGGGCCACAGATCAAACGGACCGGCCTGGCTGGATTGCCAGTCCGGCACATTGTGATTCTTTCCAAACCACGACGTGTTCCAGCCATTCTGTTTAAGCATCTCAGCAACTGTGCCACAGCTTTTGGGCATCAGCGTGTTGTAACCCGGGAAGCCAGTCCCCATCTCCGTGATCACACCAGACGCACAGGTATGATGGTTTCGGCCGGTGATCAATGCCGCTCGTGTTGGCGAGCACAGGGCTGTCGTATGCATGTTATTGAACCGAAGACCGCTCGTTGCGAGCTTCTCGAAGTTCGGTGTGGGAACCGGACCACCAAAGGTGGACGCAGCGCCAAATCCGACGTCATCAGTCATGATGAGCAGAACATTCGGGGAGCCCTCAGGTGCTTCAATGGGTTTCGGAAAATCAGATGTGGATTCAGCCGCTGTACGACCAATCCTGCCTTTAAAGGGCTGTCCCGATTTCGGTAGCACCTCTTCGCTGGAGACAGGAGTCCTGTCCTGAGCCCACAAACCAGCGATTTCCCCGGACATCGTCAGCCACCCCGGCAATCCGCCGGATATGCACACGATGAAACAAAATGGCAGCACCTGTCGCAGCATCTCTTTCCCCCCCACAAAATGTTCCCTGTACCCCATGAACGCCAGTCCCCAAATGCCGCTAGTTGATGATGTAATCCGGGGTCCCCTCGGACCAACCGCAAACAATTCGGAATGCAGCACGTCTGAGACGCGGATTTTCAGTCTATCCAGACCACAAACACCTCGACAAGTGGCCACAGACGGCAGCGCTTGCAAAATTCACGGAAGCCAGGGAAACACCAACACTATCCGTCGCGTTTTCTGCAGATTCGCCAGAATCAGACGCTCCGCAAGCTCCCCGTCGCGTGCTCTCCAGAGCGATTCTCACATTTTGCCGATTCCGCGACTTCAAATCCGTCTGCCATGGTTGGAGGCCCGCCGGTCAACGCCACGGATGCAGATTCAAAAAACAAGCCTAATGCAGGGCTGGAGATCTCATTCTCAAATCTGCAAAAGCCCCTCAACAGGAAGAAAAACAGAATTGACACGAATCGCATGTAGCGATACCTAATACGCGAATCTCATATCGTGCTTTTCGGTTCGTTTATCAAAGGGTGTTTCATGCTGGATGTTCTTCGCCTGAATCTGGTGTCCCCCCTCACGCTTTGCTTTGCTCTGGGCGTTTTTGCAAAACTAATCCGTAGCCAACTGGCACTTCCACGTGATCTGTACGCATCGCTTTCCATCTACCTGCTGTTTGCGCTTGGGCTGAAAGGTGGTGTAGAGCTTTCCCATAGTTCCCTGCGAGAAATTATTGCTCCGGCAGCAGTTACTGTGCTGCTGGGTTTTATAACTCCGGTCACTTCCTTTCTGGTCCTCAGAAAAATCGGTCGTTTTTCTGTCGCGGATTCGGCGGGGATCGCCGCGCACTATGGGTCCGTTTCTGCTGTCACATTTATCGCAGCCCAACAGTTCACTGCGGCAGCCGGTCTGAAGCCAGAGGGTTTCATGCCGACATTGCTCACCCTTCTTGAAATACCCGGAATTCAGGTCGCGATCGGCATCGGAACAGCACTTCTGGCGAAGACTCGCACAGGCACTGAGGAGCAGCAATCGTCATCCGGTTCGATCGCCCATACGTTCGGTGAAATGCTGACGTCTCCGTCGTTCCTGCTCCTCGTGGGCGGCCTCGTGATCGGCACAGCTGTGGGCGTCGAGGGCTGGAAACCCGTGCAGCCTGTGTTTGAGGGACTGTTTAAGGGTCTGCTGGCACTGTTTCTGCTGGAGATGGGTTTGACCGCCGGTGCGAAACTTGGCGATCTGCGTTCCAGTGGAATGTTTCTGATCGGCTTTGGAATTTTGATGCCTCTTCTGCATGGCTTGCTGGGTACGTGGTTCGGCTCGCTCGCCGGGCTCAGCGTAGGCGGGTGCACAATATTGGGTACTATGGCGGCAAGTGCATCGTATATAGCCGCACCGCCGGCCGTGCGAATGGCGCTACCAGAAGCCAACCCAACCCTGTTCCTGACTGCTGCACTGGGGATCACCTTCCCCTTTAATCTGATTGCGGGGATCCCGATTTATTATCGCATGGCACAGTTCTTCTGCACCTGATCAGACGATGACTTTGTATTGATCTCCTGAAACCCGGGCATTCAACGTGAAAGCTCGGTGTTTCTGAATTTCAGAAGCTTTTTGGAGAGCTCCCGATGATCTGTTTTCAATGCCAACAGAACGCGCTGCCTGTTACAGAGTCCGAGTCTACTTTGGGTAGGCGCGCCGCTCTGGGGAAGACACTTCTTGCGGCCAGTTGTGGTGTTGTCGGCTGGAGTGCTTCGTTCTCTCCCGCGAGCGGCTTCACGAACACTGTCGTTGATGACCTTTCGCCAAAATTAGCCCTCGACAAACTTTACGAGGGAAATCGTCGTTTTGCCGCTGGTATGCCGTTGGCGGAAAACCGGGACATGACCCGCGTCCGCGAACTGGCCGAAGGACAGCGTCCATTTGCCGCATTTCTCGGCTGTGCAGATTCCAGAGTTCCCATTGAGATTGTCTTTGACCAGGGATTCGGTGATCTCTTCGTCACACGAATTGCCGGCAATGTGGCTTCCAGCGAAAACATAGGCAGTCTCGAATTTGGAACACAGGTTCTGGGCGCTCGGGTCTTGTATGTACTTGGACATACCGAGTGCGGCGCGGTAAGGGCCACGATGCAGGGAAATGAAGTCCCCGGACAGATCAGCGGTTTGTTTCAGCATATTCGTCCTGCAGTCAGAACCGCAGGCGGCGACGTAAATCTCGCCGTGAAAAACAATGTCCAAAATCAGGCCCGCCTTCTCGCCGAAGCCTCCCCTGTCATTGCGCGACTGGTCCGACAGGGCGATCTCATCATCGCTGGGGGTGTTTATGATCTGAAAACCGGCATCGTTTCTGCCATCAACGTGGAAGTCTGAGCAGGTCGGGTAAAAATCTGACCGGCTGGAACAGAGTCCCTCACTCTGTTCCAGATCCCGGTTGTGACAGCCAGGAGATGGCAGGCTGCGCACCCGTAAAAAGTCCTGCCGTCACCTGACTGTTGACAGAAATGAGTTTCTGAACGAGCATCCCGGCTGTATCTGCAGTAAAACACTGCAATTTGACCAGCCATATCGCCCGCCAGGAGCAGCCGCAGTGAAAAAACGGGCATCTCATCCGACAATAGGTCAGGCCACCGCTGCCGTCTCGATAAAAAATCCCGATCAGGATTCAGACAACGCCCCCGCCGGCAAAGTGAACGTCGCCCAGACAGCGCCGGCACAAAACACTTCTCCTCGCTGGACCTTTCTGACTAACCACTCGCATGTCCTGGTACTGCTCTTCCAACATCCCGAAATGACTCTTCGTCAGGTCGCTCAGCAAATTGGAATTACCGAACGAGCGGTGCAGCGAATTATTGCTGAACTCGAAGAAGCCGGCATCATCACGCGCCAGCGAATCGGACGAAACAACAACTATTCAATCAATAATCATCTCCCGCTGCGACACCCCATTGAATGCCATCGCAACATTGGAGAACTGCTGGCCCTGTGTGCCAAAGAAAACAATACCAACACGCAAATGTAGAGGTCCGGTGGAAGTGGGTATGTTCCGACCACATCATTGACCGATTCCGCTCAACAGGCATTCTCTTCCCAGCGAACACACGGCTGCGCCAAAGTCTGAGTCCGAAATTCATCATGGTAAGACATCATCAGTCTTCCTCACGGAGATTGCTGCTGACTTTTAAGGGGCTCGATCGGACTCCAGGATTTCAACAACGCTTCGGCAGTCGATACCCCACTTGCGGGGCAATCTGGACCGATTAGGACCGCGCCGGAGACATCGAACGCACTGCCGTAATTGTGCGGGAATGAACCAGAGCATCAGGTGCCTGATGACTGCTTGCCCATCGCGATCTGCTCGCACTCCTCAACCAACGCGATTTGCGCAGTATTAATCTTCCCTTTCGCTGCAGCCACGTCAAAGAAATCCGCGCGGTCGATCTCCGGAAACTCGACCTGTTTCCCTGACTTTGGAGGCCACTCCATTGTGAAGGTATTGCTGACAATTTCAGCGGGATCACAGTCACCATGGAATGCCCATGCGTGAACGACCTTCCCACCCTTCTGTTTGATCGGTGTCAACGCAATGAAGGGGACGGTTGGTGCGACGCCGGTTTCCTCAAAAAACTCCCGCTTTGCGACTTCCAGCAGATCCTCGCCAGCCTCGACTTCGCCCTTGGGAATTGTCCACGCGCCCTCATCCCTGTTCCTGAAAAACGGACCGCCGGGATGGGCAAGAAGCACCTGCAATCTGCCCGCCTGAATGCGATACATCAGCAAGCCAGCACTGATATGGGGCGTAGTTGCCAATTTGATCCCTTCTTCAAGATGCCGACCGCCTGATTACAGGCTGAGAGAAAAGCAGCCTGATCCTCGGAAACCCGGCGGAATGATTCAACGATTTTCCAGGAGCGGCCCGCAAAGTCGCCTGCCAGCGTCATTCTCGAAACGCCAGTGTACCCGAATGGCGGCGTTGGGCGAGTCATTCGCATCCGAGGCCTGCGCTCGCTTTGCGATTGGCCGACAAACTGAGCAAAAGCTCCTGCGGTAATTCCCACACGGTGCAACCAGGTGTAGCAGTGCTTCATGTACGATCTGGAGCAACCTCACTACGGCATCGGAAACGGCGCTCCAGGCAGATTCAAGGATTGCCATCGAAAACCGGACTTGCGTTTCACTATACCCGCACTCCTTGTCCTGAAGACTACACCGACGATTCACCATCGCTTAGCAAACCGACGGTGAATGGTGTCGCAGCGCCGTTGGGCTTCGACGACACTGCGGACTATGCGAGATCGCTTCACTTCAGGTCGAAGCAGACCTTCTTAACTTTGCCGGTGAAGGCATAGGGCGCATGCTTCTCATACGCCAGATCAACCACACCACCGTTGTCACGGCCGATGTCCATTCCGGCATAGGTCGTGAACAGCATTGCGACCGTATGAGGCATCGTACCTTCACCGATCTGCTGATCATTCGCCCACAGCGTGACCTTGCCTCCCGAACCCGGAACCGGCCTTTCGATCTCAAACACCATCTTCATCTTTACGTCGCCGGTCGGTATGGGCTTTGTCGAAGTCTGCTTGTAGGTATCCACGCCCAGGAACTGATAGGTGTGGTTCAAGTACCCTTTTTCATCAACCCAGAGTGCGAACCCGCCGATAAAGTCGGCGAACGCCACCAGAACGCCCTCGGCCCCGTCCTCAGGGACATGCACATCCGCCTCAATCGTATAGGAGCGACCGTAGATTGCGGGAATCATCGTGGTCGACACGTTCTGCACGTCGCCTGCGAAGTTGTATCGGGGTGTGGGAATCGTTGGCGGCCGGATGCCCCAAAATGCCGTGAAACCACCAAGCAGCGGCAGTACACGATTGCGTTCGGCCTCCTGCCACCACAGATCCCTGAGTTCCTTCAACCTGACGGGGTTGGAAGCTGCAAGGTCCGTGGCCTGCGAAAAGTCATCGGGCAGGTAGTAGAGTTCCCAGACGTCTTTCTCCGGGTCATAAACGCCGGGGGAGAACCGCTTCATCGTTGCCGGCGAGAAGTCCCATGGTTCCTTGTCCAATTTGGCACCAGCCCACCAGCCGTCCTTATAGATTCCACGGCTGCCGAGCATCTCGAAGTACTGAACGGTATGGCGCTCTGCGGCTCTCTCGTCATCGAGGGTGTAAGCAAAACTGGTCCCATCCATGGGTTCCTGTGGGATACCATCAACGACCTTCGGTTCCGGGATGCCCGCCAGTTCCAGAACAGTAGGAACGATGTCAATGACGTGGGTGAACTGGGAGCGAACGATTTTGTCAGCCTTGATCCGCTTCGGCCAGGAGACGACCATTGGGGCACGGGCACCGCCAAGATGACTCGCGACCTGCTTGCCCCACTGGAATGGGGTGTTCTGAGCATGGGCCCAGGCAGCCGCAAAGTGCGGGGCTGTCTTGAACCCCCCGATACCCTCGATGCCGCCCCACCTTGTGATCAGTTCCAATTGCCTGTCGGCATCGAGCACAAGGCCGTTGAAGAACGTGGTCTCGTTGAACGAGCCGGTCAGGGTGCCTTCCATACTGCCGCCGTTGTCACCCCAGATGTAGATGACGAGCGTATTGTCGAGTTCCCCCGTCTCCTGAATTGCGTCGATCAACCGACCGACATTCCAGTCCGCGTTTTCAGAGTAGCCAGCGAACACTTCCATCTGCCGTGCGTAGAGCTTTTTCTGGGCGTCGCCGAGCGAATCCCAGGCCGGAAAGAGATCGGGCCGCTTCGACAACTGAGTGTTCTGGGGAACGATGCCCAGTTTCTTTTGCCGTGCCAGCGTCTCCTCGCGATACTTATCCCACCCGCCATCAAATTTGCCCTGATACTTATCGGCCCAATCTTTGCTCACATGATGCGGCGCATGGCTGGCGCCGGTCGAGTAGTAAAGAAACCATGGCTTTTTCGAATCATGAGCGCGAACAGCGTGCAGCCACTCGATGGACTTATCCGTGATGTCATCGGGGAGGTAATAGAGTTTGCCATCCCTGCCCTCGGGCACCCCGAGCGTAGAATTTTCCTGAGTGATAATGGGGTCGTATTGGCCGGTTGCCCCCGAGAGGAAGCCCCACCAGTGATCGAACCCCCAGCCGGTGGGCCAATGCTCAAACGGCCCCGCAGCACCTATTTCCCTGCCCGGAGTCAGGTGCCACTTGCCAAAACCGGCGGTCACGTAGCCGTTCTCCTTCAGAATCCGTGGCAGAGCGGCGGCGTTCTTCGGTTTCACTCCCGTGTAGCCAGGGTAAGGAGCCGCAAACTCCGCGATCATTCCCATGCCGACACGATGATGGTTGCGTCCAGTGAGCAACGCAGCCCTCGTTGGCGAACACACTGCTGTAACGTGAAAGCGGTTGTAGATCAGCCCAGCCTCCGCCATCCGCGTCAGGTTTGGCGTATCAATAGCCCCCCCGAAGGTACACGGGCCACCAAAACCCGCGTCATCAATCAGCACCAGCAGCACGTTCGGAGCGCCATCAGGAGGCGTCACCCCTGCACTCACTGACCAGTCACCGATCGCCTTGTCGATCGTCCGCCCCAGCTTTCCGCTAAACATGCGGTCGGGTACCGGCAGCACAGTTCGATCAACCGGGGCTGTCGATTGCTGTGCGAACAGCAGGGTGTTTGCGGATATCGATGTGACCGCGATGCAGGCCCACAGGAAGATACGAGTCATAGAGCAGGTCTTTCACAAAGGGACTCAGCGAGCAGCACTCCACTCTCGAGTGGGCCATCAAACGGGGCGCCCTGAGTACGATGTGTTGCGGTGTGCGGTGTTGCGGTGTTGCGGTGTTGCGGTGTGCGGTGACCGACCGAAAATGTGATCAGCGCATGGGAAGCAATTTGGGTGCCGATGTGTTGCTGAATGCGGCATGCAGAGATTTATGGAGGACGTTCCCGATGGGACGGTTCATCGCCTGAGAGTCCGGGGGTGGGGGATACGGGGCCATCCACCTGTCGCCTTCGTTGCAAATGCATTCGGCGACACGGGTTATCTCGACAAGTCTGTAAATTTTTTGCCGAAGGTGTGGGCAAACGCGAAGGCGCTTGCTCGCAGGATGCGACGAGATAATTGCCGGGCTGGCGGACATCCAGTGGGAATCATCACGCGCTGAACGGCACTCTATATCAGGCCAAATTGTCTGTCGCACTCCGGGCGAGGGCCAACTGTCAATTCTGGCAACCGCTACCAGGCCAAATCCAGGGCAGGGATCCGATCACATCGCCCGGTGTCTGTCTTTCCGTGTCCACATCGCCAGGTGCGTCGCCTCTGTGTGCTTATCTGCCGAGGCGATAGACCCCGAACCCAGCAGTTGATCGAACTGAGTGTGACCGCAATTGCGGCGTGAGATCAGTGAAAAATGGTAGTGTGGGACAGTTGCCTTCATGCAATGCTATGCGGGTGTAACGAACCGTATGACGCAAGACATGGAAGCCGATGATGAGCATGACAACTGGAGACGAATTGGACAAGTCAGATGTGTTTGTGAAATTAGCTGTGATGCTGTCTCCCCTGATTGAGGAAGCCGTTCGGCAGGGTATCACGATGAAGGAGTTTGAACGTGGACTGTTCGGAGGATTGCTTTGTACCGGAAAACAGGTGATCGACGAGTTCCTGATTGCTCAGGGAGATGGTGACGTGGGTGAGACCACCGCTCATCCAGACAACAGCAGCAATGGCCAAACGACCGAGCCTCGAAAGATCCACCGAAGCCCTGACCCGGCCGCCAGAAAGCTGCGAACGGTTTTTGGCGAACACAAGTTTTCCGCCTATGTCTATCGTGAAGGTGACGATCGCCGCAGTCCGATCGTGCGAAGACCTGTGGATGAGCGTTTAGGCATCTCTGGCGATCGGTATTCGCCGATGCTGCAGGAATACAGCATGCTGTTCTACTGCGAACAGGCCTTTCATGGCGCTGTTGATGCGTTTGAACGTGTGTTTCGCCATCGCCTCTCCACGGATACTCTGGAGAAGATCAGCCAGCGGATGGGCGCCGCAGCGAACGATTTTTTGCACAAACGCGCGGCTCCTCTGAAGTCTGAGGAAGGTTCAATCCTGGTGCTGACAGCGGATGGCAAGGGCGTTCCGCTGGTGAAATCCGATGCACAGAATCTTCGAGCCTTCGAAGAGAAAGCGGTTCGCCCCGGAAATCGCCGCATGTCGACCGTATGCAGCGTGTATTCGGTGGGTCGTCATGATCGCACCGCAGAAGATGTCGTGGCTGGGTTGTTCAGGGAAGACAAGCCGAATTCAGAACTCAGGCCCGATCGATCGGTCCCACAGCACAAGCATTTGATGGCGAAGCTTCCCGGGCAGATTCAGGATCCGGGTGACGAGATTGTTCGCGGTTCCATCCTTGCGTTGTCGTGGGCTGCGCGAGAAGTCCAGCAGCGTCGAAAGGAGAATCAGTTGCTGGTGCGTCTGATGGACGGTCAGCACAGTTTGTGGTCGGATGCGGATGCGTGTCTGAGCGACTGCAGCTCTGACAATGTGATCGATTTTCTGGATATCGTGCATGTTGCGGGATACATCGGGAAAGCTGCGAAGGTGCTTGTTCGGGGAGAAGAGGCCCAGGAGAAGTTCATTCGAGAGCGTCTGCTGCGGATTCTGAAGGGCGGCGTACACGGTGTCATCCGCGGTCTGCGTCGAATGGCGACGATTCAGAAGTTGTCAAAAGAGAAACGCGCCGATGTGGATGCAGCGTGCGGCTATTTCACGGCGCACGCAAATCGCATGAAGTATGACGAATATCTGGCAGCCGGCCTTCCGATTGCAACGGGTGTGATCGAAGGCGCCTGTCGCCAGCTTGTCAAAGACCGCCTCGAACGAACTTGGATGCGCTGGTCCGCCAGCGGCGATCGAGCGATGCTCAGTCTCAGATGTCTGAAAGCTTCCAACGTCTGGGATACGTTCCAACAGCAGTTCCTCAACCCAAGTCTCCTCAGGGCATGAATTCCGCAAGTGCGGTCACACTCCCTCGCTTGGGTTTTTGCAAAGCCTTTGCAGGGTCTTTTCGGCGATGGTAGTAGGTGATGTTCAGCGTCACTGTGACTTCGCGAGGCAGATGAACAATCTTTCGACGTGTTCCCTGAGAATGATACTTGTGCGGCAATTGAAGAATGAACTGCTTTTGCTTCTGCTGAAACTGCGGATTGTTCACGCAGCGCAGCAGAATCAGGGCTTTGGTTAACGAACTCCGCTTCACCGCAAGACGATCCAGACGGCGTTCCAGGGCCGCCAGGTCGGCTGCGGAACTGATGCTGTGATTCTGCGTCAGTTCGCAGATCTCACTCTCGACAGCACTGGCAGCCGCCTGCAACCGCTGATACTCTTCGCTGATCCCCGAGTCCTCCGTAGAAGATAGTTGTGGTAAACCATCCTTTACTGAGTCTCAGGGATCTTTTCCTATACCAATTCACGCCGCCTGGCGTTTCCCGACAATTTCAGAATACGCCCCCTGATCAATTGGTTTATGGTATACTCCTTCTAAATCAGATTTTTCAAAGGGGAAACCGATGGCGACAATCTCGATTGAAGACGCTCAGGAAAAGCTTGCGGAGTTGATTCGAAGCATGTCACCTGGTGATGAAGTGATTATTACGGCGAATGACCATCCCGTGGCCAAACTGACGCCAACTCAAGACGTCGCTGTGATGATGCCTCGTCAG
This sequence comes from uncultured Planctomycetaceae bacterium, assembly GCA_903871805.1. GTDB lineage: Bacteria > Planctomycetota > Planctomycetia > Planctomycetales > Planctomycetaceae > SXXK01. The sequence goes on from CAIQIE010000178.1 coordinate 28,547, forward strand.
CCGGGCACTCTTCGCGGGACGGTGCTGCATTATGCGGCGGACTTCAATGCTCCATTGGATGAATTCAAGGAATACATGCCGCGAAGCTGTTGCTGGACACTCACGCGGTGATTTGGTGGGTTGATCATGACGAATTGTTGAGCGAGTCCGCCCACGAAGCCATTGCTGATCCACAGAATGAACTGCTCATTAGTGCTGCTTCAATCTGGGAGATTTCGATTAAATTGGGTATCGGCAAACTTAAGCTGTCATTTCCGTATCGAGAATGGATGAGTAAAGCGGTTGTAGACCTGCGGGCCTCAATTTTACCGATCTCGGTGGAGTCCTGTGATGTTCAGTGCAGCCTTCCCTTACATCATGGTGATCCGTTTGACCGGCTGATTATCGCCCAGTCAAGCGTTGAGCAGATCGCTATAGTCAGCAGCGATGAAGTGTTCGATCGTTATGGCGTTCATCGGCTTTGGTAAACAGCAGACGATTAGCCATCCACTCCATCTAAATTGAATCCAGCGTGTCGACTTGTTGTTTGCAACCTTTAGACGAGCGCAAAGCAGGTAACGTACAGCCGTTGTCGAGATCAGTCGCAATAGTAATTTTTTGAGAGCGAAAGGAGTAGCTCTCATGTTTCTTACCCTGTCCATGTGGCCGCAACGACGTCGGCCGAACAAGACAGAGGCTCAGGAAACGGGGCGAGCCATTTATCGCTTTCGTTGCAAACGCATGGCGACACGGCTTACCTCGACAAGTTCGTGAATTTTTGCCGTTCCGAAAGGTGCTGCCGTTCCCAAAGGTGCTGCCGTTCCCAAAGGTGCCACCCACCCTGTCGACTCCTTATTGGCGACATCGCCATCGTCTGGTTCTGCCGTTCGCGGTGGTTGAAGGCATTGTAACGGATGTTTGGAATATTCAGCCCAATGATTGCACGAACGCCTTCAGCAAAGGTGGATGGCACCAAAAATCAGCAACTGAGCCACGCAACGAGCGTGATGATCGCAAACAGCCCGCCCAATCCCATTTGGAGCAGTCCCATGGCACGCATGCTTCGGCGAAACTCAACGCCACGAAGAGTAGATCTGGCAACTTCGCGAAGTTCATCTGCCGGCACGAACACACGCATAAAAGCCCTCGGGCGAGACGCGAAGAACCATGTCGTGCAACCTATCAGAAAAAAGCCACATGCCGCTGGGAATCCGGTTTCAATGTTATCGCTCATGGGTGGCATAGGGATCCTACTTCCAGGATTGTCGGTCACAGTGAAACGGGGCCAGCCACCTATCATCTTCATTGCAAATGTATTCGGCGACACGGCTTACCTCGACAAGTTCGTGAATTTTTGCCGTTGCCAAAGGTGCCACCTACCCTGTCGACTCCTTATTGGCGACAGCGCCATCTTCTGGTTATGCCGTTCGCGGTGGTTGAAGGCATTGTAACGGATGTTTGGAATATGCAGCCCGAAGATTGCACGAACGCCTTCAGCAAAGGTGGATGGCACCAAAAATCACGTCGCCAAAAATCACGTCCGATGAGGGCGGCTTGCTATTCTGACAAAGCTTCCTGTACCAGATTTCAGGGCAGGACTCCGATCACGTCGTGAACAGTGTGGGCCCTGTGTGTCTTTCTGTGGAAGCGATCGACCCCAGAGCCAGAAATCGATCGAACCGTGGCGCCAACACAGCCAGCAATTGCCATGCTTACCACGGAGAACACGGAGTTTACGGAGAGGGAAACACAAAAGGCCTGGTGCGGTTCCTCAGTGGACTCAGTGGACTCAGTGATGAAATCCGTCCCGCGCCGCTTTCACACACCACGCGACTGAAAAAAAGAACGAACACGATCACTCGAAAGAAAACATCGGCCAAGTACTTGGCACCCGACGTACTTTTGGTGGTCAGCCCGTGTCGCTACGCCTACACCTTCCGCGATTATCTATCACGTGAGCGACGTAACTCCTGTCACCAGAACAAAGAAAGCCGTTCGACTTTTTCGTCGAACGGCTCGATTTGAAGAAAAGTCGGGATGACAGGATTTGAACCTGCGGCCTCTACGTCCCGAACGTAGCGCTCTAGCCAAGCTGAGCTACATCCCGATGTCGGTAATCAGGGAAACTGCGTACCGATTTCGATATTCTAGCGGAGCAATTTTTTGGGTCAACATGTCTGCCTCAAGGCTTTTGTAAATCGGGATTGCCTCGATAAAAACCAGTTTTTTCCAACAAACCAGGCTGCTTGGCCCTGCAAGTCGTCGCCGCGGGCCTGAGATTTCATAAAGTTGTGCGTCCCTGTGCCAGTTCTCCGCGACGTTTCGTTCCAAATTTCCCACGGCAAGCATCCAAGTGGCGATTCCTTTCCAGTTGCCGGCGGAGTCAGGCTTTTTTGCCCGTCAATCGACAAAGTTGATCTACCCCACGATCGTCTGCAACAATCCGCCGCCGCCCGGAACGCGTCAGGAGCACCGCGGCTGATGCTTTTAGGAATCAAAGTGACCTTTTCAAAAGATGCGTACCACGTACGGAATCACAGAATTCGAGGGCTCTTAAGTTGGCAGACGGGCGGGTTGAAAATGAACATACAGGAGCGACCATGCTGCTAACGGAACTGGATCATCTTGTTGTAACAGCCCCGGACCTGCGTTCCGGCATTGAGTGGGTGGAACACCGTCTTGAATGCAGGATGCAGCCGGGCGGGCGGCATCCGCGGATGGGAACCCACAATGCCCTCGTGCGAATTGGTCCCCGCAGTTACCTGGAAGTGATCGCGATTGACCCGGATGCCGCGCCCATTCAGCGGCCACGCTGGTTTGACCTGGACAGTCTGCACTCTGATGCAGCGCCCCGTCTGGCAACATGGGTCCTGCGGACCAACGGCATTCGGGACGTCGCGGAAAAATTGTCCGGCAGGGCAGGGCCAGTAGAAGCAATGACTCGGGGAACCCTGTCCTGGCAAATCACAATCCCTGTGGACGGCAAATTGCCATTCAGCGGTCTGTTGCCTGCGATCATACAATGGGATAGCGAGCCGCACCCGGCCACGCTGCTTCCGGAATCCCCGGTTTCACTTGTGCAACTGATCGGATTTTGCCCCGAGGCTTCTGAGGTTCACCAGTGTCTGGCGTCTGTGGGGGCTCATGGGGAGTTCCGATTTTCCGTCCCGGAGCAGCCCGGGGGGACAGGATTGCGGGCGGTTTTTCGAAATGCAGCGGGCAAAGACCTGTTGCTTGAGTGATCTCGCACTGCGGATCAGGGTAGAATGCGGCAGCGGAAGTGACCCCATTCAGAAATATCGCGGAATCTGATAGAACGCCCCGCATCCAGCAACGATTTCCTTTTACAGATACCATTCCATGATTGAATCCGTAGCGACGTTCCAGAATGCTGATGCAGCGGGTGAGGGTACGTCCATTGGTCACGACTGGCAGCGTGATCTGGCGCGGGCCGTGCGATCGTCGGCCGAACTGTTGCGGCGTCTGGGATTGAGCGAATCGCAGTTCGCGGGGTTGCTTGCGGATGTGCAGACCCGATCCTTTCCGGTTCTTGTTCCCGAAAGTTTTCTTGCCAGGATGCAGCCGGGAAATCCAGCGGATCCGCTGCTGCTGCAGGTGCTGCCGCGCAGCGAAGAGCAGGCCCAGGTGGATGGATTTCTCTCGGACGCCGTGGGCGATCTCAACGCACGTCGGGCCCCGGGAATTCTACAGAAGTATCATGGTCGGGTGTTACTGATTGCCGCCAGCGCCTGTGCGGTGCACTGCCGCTACTGTTTTCGCAGAGAGTATCCCTACTCTGATGAACCACGGCGTCTGGAGGACTGGGACGAATCGCTGAAAACGATTGCTGACGACAGCAGCGTACGAGAAGTGATTCTCAGTGGCGGCGACCCCCTGATTCTGAATGACCAGCGTCTGGAGCATCTGTGTCGCCGTCTGGAAGCCATTCCGCACATCGACCGTATTCGGATCCACACGCGACTGCCGATTGTGTTGCCATCACGAATTACGGACGCACTGCTATCCTTGTTAACGGGGCTTCGACCGCAGGTTCTTGTAGTGGTGCACGCCAATCATGCGGCGGAGATTCAGCTGGACTGTCGGTCGTCTCTGCAGCGACTGGTTCAAGCCGGGCTGCCGGTATTGAACCAGGCAGTGCTGTTGCGAGGGATAAACGACTGCGTCAATTCGTTGGAAGACCTGAGCACAGCACTGATGAATATTGGTGTGATCCCCTATTATCTGCACCAGCTTGATCGGGTGTCCGGCACGGCGCACTTTGAAGTTCCGACGTCGACGGGACTGTCCCTGGTGTCCGAACTTCAGGCACGATTACCCGGATACGCGGTACCGCGGTACGTCCAGGAGTTTCCCGGAGCCACGGGAAAGACACCGGTTGCCTGACAACCAGTCGTCCACACTGGGGTCGTGGGCGTCCCCGAGGTGAGCCAGCCTGTTTTGCCGCAGCCTGCCCCGTTCAGTCGAGTGTCGACGCGCGAGCAAACAACGGAACGGGGGTGAGGCACCGGCCATGGAACCTGCGGTGAACTCAGGGGGCCGTCAAATCGCTGGGAATCCTCGATTCAAACCGATATTCTCATCGGTCACAGGTGGCAAGACGGGGTTCGGGGTTCGGGGTTCGGGGTTCGGGGTTCGGGGTTCGGGGTTCGGGGTTCGGGGTTCGGGGCGAGGGGCGAGGGGCGAGGGGCGAGGGGCGAGGGGCGAGGGCGAGCGACTCAGCAGACGATCTCACGAGACGACATTTCGCCCATCACTGGAGTACTCAGGAGCAAACGAAATGACCAGCACGCGAACAGGGCATCTGCGGACATCGACTGGACTGCGGGGGATCCTTGCGATCCTGGTGGGGCTTGCCTGGCTGTCAGAGGCCGCGCAAGCACAACCGGGGTCCACAGCAGCCCGTCCCAATATCATTGTGATCCTCAGTGACGACATGGGATTTTCGGATCTGGGCTGTTATGGCGGAGAGATTTCCACGCCGCACCTGGATCAACTGGCCGCTGGTGGTCTGCGGTTCACGCAGTTCTACAACACCGCGCGTTGCTGTCCGACACGGGCCAGCCTGCTGACAGGACTTTATCCGCATCAGGCTGGCGTGGGACACATGATGGACGACAATGGGTTGCCGGGGTACACGGGCAATCTGAACGCCTCGTGTCGAACCATCGCGGAAGTGCTCAGACCGGCAGGCTATCGCAATTACGCGGTCGGTAAATGGCATGTCACGCGGCATGCAAACGCGGAGGGCCCGAAGCACAACTGGCCCTTGCAGCGCGGATTTGATCGATTTTACGGCACCATCCATGGAGCCGGTAGTTTTTACGATCCGTCGTCGCTGGTACGTGACAACGTGATGATTTCTCCGTATGCCGATGCGGACTACCAGCCGGAAACCTATTACTATACCGATGCAATTTCTGAGCACGCCTCACGCTATGTTGAACAGCATGTGCGGGACGCGTCCCGTCAGCCATTTTTTCTGTACGTGGCCTACACGGCAGCGCACTGGCCGATGCATGCGTTACCCGAAGACATAGCAAAGTATCGAGGACGTTACGACGCGGGCTATGACCCCATTCGCAAAGGGCGTTTTGAAAAAGCGTCTGCCCTTGGTTTGATTGATGCGGAGCAGGGAATGGCACCTGGAGCCGGGGACTGGAATCGCGTCCCGGACAAAGCCTGGGAAGCATCCGGAATGGAAGTTTATGCGGCCATGGTGGATCGGATGGATCAGGGCATTGGCCGGATTGTGGACACCCTGCACAGGACGCAGCAGTTTGAAAACACGCTGATCTTTTATCTGCAGGACAATGGTGGGTGTGCCGAGCTGAATGGGCGAACCGGGAACAAAAATCATCCGGACATCACTCGCCCGGAACGCCCCCTGTTTCCGGAGATGAAACCTGAGGACTTTGCAGCGGCAGGGAGTACGCCTTCACAGACGCGCGATGGCTATCCGATTCGCATGGGAAAGAACGTCCTGCCAGGTCCGGACGATACCTACATCGCTTATGGCAGGGCATGGGCGAATGTTTCCAATACGCCATTTCGGGAATACAAACACTGGGTTCATGAGGGCGGCATCAGCACACCGCTGATTGCACACTGGCCGGCGGG
>CAIQIE010000179.1 GCA_903871805.1 uncultured Planctomycetaceae bacterium
GTCTTTGTTTTTTCGCTTCGGAAACAGATTCCACCACCGTCGAGCCACATCTTCATCCGACCAGGAAGCACCAACATCCGGCCGGGTCCTGACCACCACGTGCACGTGATTGCTCATCACCGCAAAACCCAGAATATCCACGGCAAAGATGCCCGCCAGAAATTCCAGACGCTGGCGAATCCATTCCCTGCGATGCGAGTAATCCTTTTTCAACTGGCGATCCTTCCCGCACAAATGCGTCCTGCGGACACAGCGGTTGACGACATGAAACACCTGAATTTCCCCGTCCGCAACGATCTCTCGACGATTGACACGTGGCATACCTGTCGCTCCGCAAAATGCCATTGGAAGCCCCATTCATGATAATAAAAAGACTCGTCTCATTTGTCAAGGTGCCAGGCACCTGTGTTGCCTTCCAAGCACCTTTGTTGCCTTTCCAGGCACCTTTGTTGCCTTTTTCCAGGCACCGAGGGTGGTTGTCACAGGGAACGGTGTTACACCGTCTGTCTTTTCGCGGCAGCCTTTGATCTCAGGAATGTCCGCAGTCGAACGCCGTCTTACCGGCCGTAATAATCTGTACTGATTCGTTGTGTAATCAGACGTTTTCCACCAGAATTCGCGCGTTCACAGTCATCAAGCAGACTTCAAGCCATTCCTGCACTGCAAAAATCTGTGGAACTTCGACACAGTAGAGCGCGGACAGACAACCAGCTTATCTTCGGATTCATTGAAACTACGAGTGAACAGTGTCGCTGCGAACTGGAAATCTCATTGCATCCCCAGTCCTCAGGACAACCAAAGATATCAGGACAACGGGCGCACACGCCGTTCTCAGAAGGAATCGTCATCGTGGAAGAATTGCTCGGCAAGGTCGTGGTGATTGATGTCGAATCTCCATTCGTCTTCGTTGGAAAACTTGTCGAAGTCCGCGAGAAATCACTGGTGCTGAAACAGGCCGATGTACACGATCTCAGAGATTCCACAACCACCCGGGAAATCTACGTGCGCGATGCCCGTGTGCACGGAATTCAGGCCAACAGAAAAACCGTTTACGTCCGCATTGACCAGATTGTCAGTGTCTCGCATCTTGACGACGTCATCCCCTGATAATTTCCCCCTCCCGTCAACAATGGACGCTGCTCAGCAGGTATCTGTCGTCGTGATGACGCAACCTTGTGTCGGCAGGTCGCTGTCTGGCACCGGTGTGATCCACGTTCGTTCGCAATTGTTCCTTCTGAAATGTATTTTCCCAGGCAGACCTCAGTAAATCCTGTTTCTGAAATGATTCCAAACCCCGCCGTTGCGAAGGAAGCCCGTCAATATGCCACTGCCGTTTCCCGAAGATGCTGAGGGCGACAGCGAAACACGCAGACAGATTGATCACCTTCGTGCAGAACTGGAAAAACACAATCGACTGTACTACGTAGACGCAAAGCCCGTCATCACCGACCGCGAGTATGACTCGCTCATGGCGAAGTTGATCAGGCTCGAGACTGAAAACCCGCACCTGCGAACGCTGGATAGTCCCAGTCTGAAAGTCGGAGGAGAACCCATCTCCGGCTTCACGCAGGTGAGCCATCGCGTTCCAATGCTTTCCATCGACAATCTTTTTGAAGAGCAGGAACTGATCGACTGGAACGAGGGTCTGCAGAAAGCCCTCAACAGAAAAGACCTCGACTATTCTGTTGAATACAAAATTGACGGTGTTGCCATTTCGCTCACATGGGAGAACGGAACGCTCGTCCGTGCGGCAACTCGGGGCAATGGTACGGTCGGAGACGATGTCACCGCCAATGCCCGAGTGATTGCTGGTATCCCGCTGCGTCTGATGACTGATAAGCCCCCCGAAATCCTTGAGGTTCGAGGCGAAGTGCTGATTCTCAACGAAGACTTTGCCGCTTTTCAGGCGGCCCAGGTTGCCGCCGGTGAAGAACCATTTAAGAATCCTCGTAATGCTGCGGCCGGCGCACTGAAACTCCTCGACCCGGCTCTCGCTCGGCAGCGACACCTGCGTTTTCTTGCCCACGGAGTTGGATTTGCTAAGGGGATCTCGTGGGAAAGCTATGTCCAGTTTCTTGAATGCATTCGCCACTTCGGGATCCCTGCCACTCCCAGCGTGCAGCATGCAACCGGACTGCAAAATCTGCGACAGGTCTGCGCCGAAATGATCGCCGCTGTTCCGGAATTACCATTCGAAGTGGACGGACTGGTTGTCAAACTCAATACGCTCAAAGATCGCGAGCAACTGGGCACCACGTCCAAAAGTCCACGCTGGGTCCGTGCATACAAATGGGAGCGTTACGAAGCCGAAACCTGCGTTCGGGACATCGCGGTTCAGGTTGGAAAAACCGGAACCATTACCCCCGTTGCTGAACTGGAACCAGTCGAAATTGCCGGTACCACGGTCTCACGCGCCAGCCTGCACAATCGTGATGAACTGGAACGGCTTGAGATCCGTATCGGCGACTCTGTCATCGTCGAGAAAGCCGGCAAGATCATTCCCCACATCCTGCGGGTGAATAAAGCAGCACGCACAGGGAAAGAACGCCCCTGGAGTTTTCCGGAACAGTGCCCGGCATGCGATACTCAGGTCGTCCGGGATGAACACGGCGTTTACATCCGCTGTCCCAATCCTGCCTGTCCCGCCCAACTTCGCGAAACGCTGATCTTCTTCGCCTCACGCCCCGCCATGAACATCGATGGACTCGGCGAAAAACTCGTCGAACAATTACTGGCCAGCAAACTTGTGGACGGCATCCCCGCACTGTATCGATTGAAGGACCAGCGAATCCAACTGGCCACGCTGGACAGAATGGGCGAAAAGTCGATCGACAAGTTGCTTTCCGGCATTGAAAACTCACGCAAACAACCCCTGTGGCGGCTTTTGACCGGCCTGAACATTCGACACGTGGGTCAGACAAATGCTCGCAACCTGGCAGCAACCTTCGGAACCATCGACGAAATTGCAGCGCAGTCCGAAGAATCCCTCAGCCAGGTGAACGAAATCGGTGAGGTTATCGCCGGATCCGTCTACAGGTTCTTTCACTCTGAGTATGGAAAGAACCTCATCGCAGAACTGAAAGCACTGAGACTAAACTGCGGTGAGCCGGTAGTCCGTATGGCTACAGCAGATAACTCGGGGCCGCTGGCCGGCAGGACCTGTGTTGTCACGGGAACCATGATTCGATACACCCGTGATGAAATCGAACAACTGATCCGAGAGCACGGCGGCAAGGCATCAGCTAGTGTCTCTGGAAAAACACACTTCGTGATCGCCGGTGACGCTGCCGGAAGTAAACTCACCAAAGCCCGGGAACTGGGCGTTACGGTGCTCACAGAAGATGAGTTTCTTTCGATGATCGGACGTCTGCCGTGAACTTCGCGTATCAAGCGGCAGATTCTGCCGCTTGATCATCGCGGCGGTCGAGATCAGGGAGATCGAGGTAAAATGGGAAGCCAAATCCGATCCCAACGCTCGTAACTGAAAAACCGCTCGAAACGAACAGGAAATGCGTGCGGTGTGAATCCCGGCGATGACGAATCGTGAAGTAGTTGCGGTCGCCTGACCATGCAACTGTTTCGTCGCCGTTCGCCAGAGTCGGTTCTATGGTTCGTCAATTGGCAAAAGCCGCAGACAGATTTCCTATGCATCATGGCTGCCGGAGCTTTCTTCGGAGTCTGGCCTTGTGCATTACGCTGAACCGACAAATCACCGGCTTCACGTTGTGGCTTATTGCCATCACGCTGCTGTTATCCCGACCAACAGTCGCCTGCCAGCAGATTACGCCCGGAACGCGATCATCCTCCGGATACACTGGGATTGAGATTATTCCCAGAGGCGGTGCATGGAAGGCCCCCGTTCGAGCGAGAAACGCAACGGCAGCAAAGCCCTCAACCTCACAGCCAATGGCCTCAGCTCAACCTGAAACAGTCAGGCCGTTGCAGGCAAACAGGCCACAGTTCAATTCTCCGCCGTACGAAGATCCGAAACCTTTTCACCGAAACCTAGAGTTTGCAGACACTTCGGTTTCCCCGCCCACCGAAATCAGAATCAAGTCACCAAACTTCGCCCAGCGAAATGCGGAAGGTGAAGCTTTGCAAACTCCAACAGAGTATCCAGCAGAACCGGCCGTAACAGAAAACAGAAATGTCAGTCCGAATGTCGCCGAAAACGCTGTTCCACTGATTCACATTATCGAACCACCCACTTATGTTCGCCTTGAAACAGAAACAGAAACAGCGACTGCCTCAACATCTGCGAATTCACAACCAATCGAGCTATGGAAACCCTTGCGGCGGTTTGAACGTGCGGAGCGACTGATTGATCAAAAACCGACACTCCCTCCGAGTTACGCGGCCACAGAGACACGTGTTGCAGAGACACATGTTGCAAAGGAGTATTTAGCAGAGAAGCAAACAAACATGATCGAAAGTTTCGATGCGTTGGACATTGAGACTATTGAGCCCCCTTTGGTTGCATCTGAAAGCAGCCAGGAACCACGCGTCGTTGCCCCGGAGCCGCGTAAGTCACGCGTCAGAAAATCTGCGGTTGCCGCCAACGGCACAAACTATCCAAGAGCAGGGCACTCCCTGCTTGCCGCACCCTCACGACCACCCCTTGCATCACGCGATCCCATCACGTTTCCTCAAGATCCCCCGCTGGTCGCCAAAAATCCGCAAAACTCGGCACCGCGCCAGAAACCCTTGACAATACCAAAGCAGGCTCAGCCCACCACCCAACCACCGCCAGCCGCTATTGCCAGTGGACGCTATGGACGGCATCCATCAACCGCGCAGACAACAGCAGGCCCCCTTGAAGGCCCACTGTCTGCATCGCGTTACGGTGCCACCCTTGCGACAAACACAAATTACTCAATTCCCTCCACAGCTGCGAAAGCAAACACGCGATATGCCCCGGCGTCCAGCCAGCATCAATCGGTACCAGCGCGACAGGCCGGCCATTCAATGCTGCAGTCCGGAACATCCTACAGACAAACCCGATAAACCGGGTTGCCATCCACCCGACTCTCCCCGCCCGGGAAAATGACGCAGGGGACATACCACATAGTCGACATCAATATCCTGATTCGGCAATACTCAAAGAATGCCAGCGACCTCAGCTTCATTAGGTGCCAGCCACCCGAGAGCTTCAAATCCTTCAAGTGTAGTGACTTACGTGAAGGATATCGCAGGCTGGCAAGCCAGAACCTGCAGCGGGTACCGGGATGCCAACAGCACCATGCGGGATTGAAAGTGATCGGTAGGCAAGACGGCTGGCACTCAGAAGACCAGCGGCAGACTTTTCGACTTGGCGACCAGCGTAGTCCCACTTCGGTAACCACGACCAGACTGCCGATTTACCACCTCTCGATAAATCGTGATGCGTCGGAAAATCAGGCACAATCGATACTGTCGCATCAAGATTAGCTATTTGACCCATATTCCCAAATCACCGCAGCCGTACTCTCGGGAACAGAGCGCAGAGTGACGATAAGCCAGCGCAAATCCCCTGTACGAACGAATCAAACACTACTGGCTCAGACCCTGCAAAGGTTCTGCAACGCAGCACAGGAATATTCAGAACAAGGCTGACAGGCATCATGGGCGAAACACTCACTGTGATTGGCAATGACGAAGCCGCCATCGAAGTCGTGGGCCTCGCGTCCAATACAGGACGCAGCGTTGTGTGGATTCAGTCAGAGCGTTATCACTCCTCGTGGATTCTGTCTCAGGCTTTGAGACATCTCGTTGGAAATCTTCTGTCCGAAAATTCCGCCGACCGCCGTAACCAGCTTTATCGACTGGGGTCTCCGGGACTGCTCAGAAGACTGATCTCATCTGCTCTGTCCCACGAACTGCAGGACCTTCGCAATTTGGTGGAGAAATTCGGAGCATGCGTTCTGACAGGCGAGCCGCGATTCGATTCCGCTGGCCACCTGCATCTCCCTGGAGGAGTATCATCTCATCCGGCCTTTTCAACGCGTGGGCCGCGTGTCGTTGCAACTGGTGCGCGATATACGTCACTCAGTGACCATTCAGATACGTCGACCACGATGTCAATCGAACAACTGTTTGCCGGTCATGTTCTTCCACAAAACGTCTGCATTCTGGGCGGCGACGGAGTCGGTGCCGGCATTGCAGCCTTACTGAATCTGTTTGGCCGCCAGTGCAGTCTGATCACAACGGGATCCCACGACGATGCACTTACAGAAATGGCCATTGATGCCGGGGTTAGTGTAACGGACTATTCGGCACACATGCTGCTGGCTGGAAAGAACTTTGGTCAGGCCACCAGCGCGATAATTGACTGCCGCCGGAAAGTCGGCTCCACTTCTCATCTGGCGCTGGAGAATATTGGAGTGGAACCGGACGATCAGGGTCAGCTGTGGTGCAGCGATGTTCTGGAAACCTGGTGTCCCGGAATTTACGGAGCCGGGGCAGTTGTCGGCTTTTCCCCGGTACCATCAGACAACGCTACAAAACACGCTCTCCTGATACTGAGTCATCTGGATGGTGCCCGCCGGCGGCGATCCGGAATTCGCCCGGAAAGGGTCGCCGTTCACTGAAATCCGGAATAGCACCAGCATGCATTTCCACGCAGGAGAAACCTGCGGGAGCAGCAGACTTTTTCCGGCATCGTTTGCGGGTTATAGTTCGACCGATCCAACTCGGGATCAGAAAAATGCCTCCCGGGCAGGCGAACCCCTCAGAGTATTTCCGGAGAGACAATGTCGATGCCTGATTCACTGTTTTTACGGATTCTGCTGTCAGTCACCGTCAGTATGGCTTTTGGTATGGATGAGGATTCCGTATGGAGAAAAGACACTGAAGCATGGCGTGCCGCACGCGAACAGAAACTGCGATCCCCGGATGGCTGGCTGTCCGTCTCTGGACTATTTTATCTGAAATCCGGAGAGCAGACATTCGGATCAGGAAAATCCTGCCAGATCCTCCTGACTCCTGCTTCGTCTCCGGAAATCGCAGGAACGCTGATCGTCAGTGACCTTGGTGTCTACTTTCAGGCGTCGAAGGGCGTCAATTTGAAATGGAATGACAATCCAGCCACGTCGGGAATGCTTGGCATTGACCCTATTCAACCAGAAGCCGATTCACCAGACAGACTGACGATCGGTACGACAACGCTGCATCTGATTCGGAGAAGTGGTCGCCTGGCGATCAGACTGAAAGATTCCGCCAATCCACTGATTACATCTTTTCCTGGCGAGCGCTGGTATCTGCCGAATCCGGACTTTCGTATTGCCGGCAGGTTCACCCCTTATACCGAGGAAAAAAAAGTACTCATCGAAAACATCAAGGGCGAAACACACGAGGAAAAACTGGCAGGTTATGTCGAATGCCAACTGCACGGTGCTGCCATTCGCCTGGATGTGATCGCAGACACACCGGAAACCCTGTTTCTTATTTTTCGTGACCGAACCAGCGGCCGGGATACCTACGGCGCCGGCCGTTTCCTGAGTGTCATGAGGCCGGCGGACGGCAATGTTTTGCTGGATTTCAATCGCGCATACAATCCTCCCTGCGCCTACAACCCATTCACATTATGCCCCATCCCTCCAAAACAGAACCATCTGGACGTTGCCGTCACAGCAGGGGCACTGAAGCCCATGTAGCCCTGCTTGCGGCCTGCGAATTTCGCCAGGCAATGTCGTCATGTACAACGGCATTGCCTCAGTCTGTTCTCCGTATTCAGCCATTTCAGACCAGCCCCTGTTCAAGTGCACTTTTCAGATCGTTCTGATAGGCGCGGAACTCTCTTCATGGCGGAAACTGTGTGTGTGACTTTACTAAAGATCACTCGGTATAAAGAATGGTCCTGCGTTGTCGGACTACTGTGTCTGTTGTTGTCTCCTCCAGCTCAGGTGACCGCAGATTCGCATGCCCCTCCACAAGCGCCCAGGGAATTTCGAGGCGTCTGGATAGCGACACTGGAAAACATTGACTGGCCATCGACGCGGGGGCTTTCCACAGCACAGCAAAAGGAGGAAGTTCGCAGAATCCTTGATCTGGCCTCTCAACTGAAATTAAATGCCGTCATCGTGCAGATCCGAAGCGCTGCAGATGCGTTGTACCCGTCAGCACTGGAACCATGGTGTATCAGCCTGACAGGTCAGCAGGGCAGGGCACCATCGCCAGCTTATGATCCACTCCTGTTCTGGATTCAGGAAGCCCATCTCAGAGGCATCGAACTGCATGCATGGATGAATCCCTGCCGAGCCCACATCGGAACGACAACTCCCGCAGCCTCTCACATCTCACAGCGTAAGCCGCATCTGGTAAAAACCTATGGGAAATTTCGCTGGCTGGATCCCGGCGAACCAGAGGCAGTAGAATATTCACTGGCGGTACTGGCTGATGTTCTTCAACGCTATGACGTCGACGCGATCCATATTGATGATTACTTCTATCCCTACCCGATTCGCAAGGGTGACAAAGACCTTCCGTTTCCCGATGACTCTTCATGGAATCGGTACAGGGACCAGGGAGGCTCTCTCAGCCGACCCGACTGGAGACGTCAGAATGTCAATCAGCTTGTCGAAGGCTTCCATACGACAATTCGTCGCCTGAAACCAAAGGTACGATTTGGAATTTCTCCATTTGGAATCGGTCGCCCGGGAACAGCACCGGGAATCACCGGGTTTGATCAATATGAGGGTCTCTTCGCTGATCCGGCACTTTGGCTTAAAAATGGATGGTGCGATTATCTCGCACCACAGTTGTACTGGGGGATCGACCAGAAGGCTCAGAGTTTTCCCGTGCTGCTTCGCTACTGGAATTCCGAACGTCCTGCTGCGACCCACCTCTGGCCAGGGTTACTCACCAGTCGCGTCGGCGATCAGGCTCGCCCCTTCGCTCCTGACGAGATTGTCAGACAGGTGCGTATTTGTCGGGACCAGTGTCCCAATCCCGGCCATCTGCACTTCAGCATCAACGCTCTGCAACAGAACAAAGAAGGACTCACGGATCTTCTCCGAAAAGAAGTCTACGCTGAACATGCACTCATACCTGCATCACCATGGCTGGATTCCAGTCCCCCGAAAGCTCCGAGGCTTTCCGTGAAGCAGTCAGAGACGAAGCGAATTCTGCTGCAATCCGGAGAGTCAGAACCAGCTTTTCTCTATGCAATCTGGTCGCATCAAAAGACTGGCTGGACCTTTCAGGTTGTCCCGGGCTCTTCTAAGGATATCCCTGCACCATCGGCTGTCAGAACTATTGTTGTCTCAGCCGTAGATAAAAATGGTAACGAGAGTCCGCGAGTTCGGCTGGAGAGACCCTGAAAGCGCAGACCGGTGCTGAAGTCACCGTGCGAATGCATGCAGGTACTTCTCTCAGTTGCGGTCAGGTCCCCCGGATTGCCGGAATCCGTTGAATTGCGGCACACAATGCGGAGCCGACTTCTTCCTCATCACCGACGACAACATCCGCCCCGGCAGATCGAAACTCCTGCTGGTGCAGACGATATCGCGAACGCACCACAGTTGTTGCATCGGGCGCCATCCGACGTATCTGCTGCAGAACTGACATCGAATCATGAAATCCCGGCACAGTGATGACGACCAGTTTCAGTCGCTCAGGATGCAGATGCTGAAGTATTTCTCCCGTTGTTGCATCAGCCTGCATCGCATGAAACCCGGCGGCTTTTGCGCTGCTGACACCATCCGCCCCCAGATCGATCACCATGACCCGGGAAGCACTGTGCACAAGTGCATCTGCAGCCCCCCGACCAGCAGGACCAAATCCCACAATCAGGCAATCCCAGTCGTGCGTCTGTAATTGTTCCCGAGACGTTCCGTCCATGCGTGAATAAACATTCCCGTTCAGCCATGATGCCAGACCGGGAGCAAGTGAGATCAGTGTTGGCGTTAGTAGCAGCGATACGATCGCCGCCGAAACCAGCGCGTTGTACTGATCCTCTGAAATCAGTCCTTCCACAAGCGCCTGGCTGCCAAGTACAAAGGCAAACTCACCAACGGATCCCAGACATAAACCAGTCCCCAGTGATGTTCCGGAGGAGTGCCGCACCACTCGAAATAACACCGCGACCACCACGACTTTTACCACCAGAATCAGAGTCGAAAGTGCAAGAACAGGAATCAGGTTATGAAACATCCAGACGGGATCAGCAATCAGTCCCACTGAACCAAAGAAAAGGGTCAGCAGGACAATCCTCAGTGATGCCACATCAGCGCGAATCTGGAATGCAAATGGCGAGTTGCCCAGAAACATACCTGCAACAAAAGCCCCAAGCGCGGGCGACAATTTTGCAGCATGTGCGGCCCATGTTGCCCCCAGCCCAACAATCACACTTAAAACCACCATCAGTTCCCGATTCTGACCAATCGATCGCATTTTCATAACGCGAACGGCAAGAATGTTCAGCGAGAAATACAGCACCAGAATGACACCAACTCCAGCTGCTGCAATCCCCGCAATACGCAGGTAAATATTATCCGAGGCTTCAGAATCCCCCAGCAATGGAATCAGCAGCGCCAGCGGCACTACTGCCATATCCTGAACCAAAAGTACAGCAATCGAATTGCGTCCCATCGGCGAATCCATCATCGCTCGATCCGACAGTACCCCAAGAACCGTCGCGGTGCTGCTGAGACTTACCATGGCGCTGACTGCTATGCTGGCGGACAGACCGAGATTCAGAAACAGGCCAGCGGCTGTCAGCGCCCCCATTGTCAACAGAATCTGCAGCACACCACACAGCAAATTCAGCTTGCCCAGGCCCAGTACCCGTTTCCAGGAAAACTCAAGGCCCAGACTGAACAGGAGCATGGCAACACCAAGCTCAGCAATGCCCTCAATCGCCGCTTCCGCACTTACCACGGCCAGACTGCCATGGCCTCCGACGATCATGCCGGCAACAAGAAAGCCCACCAGGGGACTCTGGTGCACCATCACCATCAGACTACCGGCAACAAAACAGGCCAGCAGCAGAAGCACAACCTGCAACAACAGATCCCACGTGTCCATCGTACTACCCGTCGCACGTTATGTTTTCAGTCAGCAACCCGTCATTTTTGATGCAGTGCACCACAACGTTTTTCTGCCGTGATTAAGATCGCCTGGGAAAGCCCGATAGCATCAGGGCTGATACCCAATTCCATCAGACGTTCATTGAAAACGAGCGTACTTGCGGCGTTTCGTCGGGGGACACATCCTGCGGGCAAAAAGTATCGATCCCCGGACCGTCGGTACATGCCAGTGCGGCTTTCACACGCCAGCACACTGACAGCAAACCCACAGAGCCCCCGAAGCTGGGCACACCAAACAGCCTGCTTACACTCCGTACGCTGCTACTCGAGGATTGTTCCAGACAGAGAAAATTCCAGTGGCTCCTGACGGCCACGAACTTTCACCTGCATCTTTTCATTGAAACGCCCTGGGCGATTGGGTGCAGTAAATTCAAGCTGAATGATCTGCACCTTTTCTTCCTTGTCACCTTTGCTGACACTGACACTGTCTTTCAACGCACCGCAGTCGACCTCTTCGACGACAAATGGCTTCAGTCCCTTGACGACCAGCGAAACCTTTGCCATCTGTCCGGGCTTCAGAGACCGTACTCCAAGACTGGGATTAGAAACCATGATATCGGCAATAACAACACCCTCAACCATCAGCGGTACATTGGGATTTCGTGAGTCGTCCGTTACAAGCGTGAGGTAGTCCACAAATCGACCAACTTTCGCAGATTCA